>CAZFZB010000011.1:0-21937 GCA_964523415.1 uncultured Chromatiaceae bacterium
TCAAGAGGAGAAAGAGGATGGCAGGCAGGCGCAGCCACCAGGCGAGCCATTGGCAGACGGCTCCGAGCAGCGTGATTAGCGCAACCGCATGCATCAAGTGATGTTCCAATGGCATCTCCAACCTGACAATGAGGACCCTAGGCCATGAGCTCAGGGCTTTCAAGACCTTTCATTCCAGATGAACTAGAACGGCTAACTGATAGTTGCGCGCGACAACCTGCCCCCATCTTACACCGAGGACTCGGTTGTGGTGCGCAAACTGAGGCTTGGGGTATAGCCCTGTTGACCCCTTGGGCGGCGGGCGTCAGAAGCGATGCGAGCGCACCGCCCCCTTGCCGCTTTTCTTAACCTCGTACATCAATTCATCCGCGGCCTGGATCATGGCGGAGAAGGGCTGGCGTGCTTTAGAAAACCAGGCTACGCCCAGACTCGCGGTCACTGGTGGAAATTCGGCAAGCCGCTCCGTTACCGCAGCGGAGATCTTTTTCCCTACCGACAGTGCGGGCAGGTAATCAATCTCCACAAGGAGCACCGCGAATTCATCCCCGCCGAGGCGGGCGACATAATCGCTGGAACGTACGCTATCCCGCATGGCCTCGGCGGTCGCCTGTAAGGCAAGATCGCCTACTTCGTGACCCTGAGAGTCGTTGAGGGCCTTGAAGTTGTCCAGGTCAAGAAAAATCACGGCCAAGGGCCTCAAATAGCGCCTCGAACGTTCAGCCTCGCGGTAACACTCCACGAGGAAGGCACGGCGATTATTCAGGCCGGTCAGGTCATCCAGGGTAGCCTGCTGGTGCTCACATTCGAATTGGCCCCGGACCCGCGCCACCAGCAGGGCGACGAGGTTATAGACGACAAACCGGGCCACCAGATTGCCCCAAGGCACCCAGACCTCGCTGAATGGACGGTCGGATGCAAGGTCGAGCAGGAGCTACATCCCCACGGCAAGGTTGGCGATGACGAATCCAGAGGTACGGCCACCAAACCAGGTCGCCACCAGCACCGGCAGCAAGGCCGCGGACGTGATGGTGACCTCCGCATCCGTGGCCGTCCTGAGGGTGGCCAATATCAGAAGGAAGGCGACGCAGACCGACCAGAGCCCCCCACACCACCAGACGGTTCTAACCCTATCATCATTCGGATTAACGCCTTGTAGCGCCTAGTTCAAGTTGGTGAACGCCTCACCAAACCTGGTTCGCACTATCCGCTAGCTTTTAGAGGCGATTTCTCGTCCTTGGATGCCCACCTCTATTGGGCGACGGGTGCTTGGCAGCGAACCCGTCCCTATAGCCATTATAGCCGGGTCATCGAGGCGTCAATTGGTTAGCACCGCCAATGTTGGACCAGGAGGCGGTACCGGAGTAGACCTGCGGGAGCCAGGATGGGGCTGGTATCCGGGCCCTGAGCCCCGGCATCCGCACCAGGTTCACCTTATCCTGCCCGGTGTCATACAGGAAGACCGGGGCCTGACCCATGGTAGAGGAAGGGGCAGGCAAGCGGATCAGCCCCTGGATCAAAAACCCCGTCTTCGGGCGCGGACAGATCGAGGAGGCGAGCTACCCGCCCAGAGGCGGGCAGTCACGCCATTATCTAATAAATCAATTGGCTATATTTGATTTCTCGTCCAGATAGAGCCAAGTGTCGATGACGGTATCGGGATTGAGGGAGATGCTGGAGATGCCCTGATTGAGCAGCCAATCGGCAAGATCCGGATGATCGGAGGGGCCTTGCCCGCAAATGCCAACGTACTTGCCTTGTTTGCGGCAGGCCTCGATGGCCATGGACAGCATCTTCAGGACCGCGGGGTCGCGCTCGTCGAAGTGCTCGGCAACCAGGGCAGAGTCGCGGTCCAGGCCCAGGGTCAGTTGGGTCATGTCGTTAGAACCGATAGAGAAGCCGTCGAAATATTCCAGGAACTCCTCCGCCAACACCGCGTTGGAGGGAATCTCGCACATCATGATGAGGCGCAGGCCGTCCTTGCCGCGCTCCAAGCCCTGGGCTGCCAGGGCCTCGACCACGGCCTTGGCCTGTTTGAGGGTACGCACGAAAGGCACCATGATTTCGATATTGCAAAGGCCCATGTCGTTGCGCACCCGCTTGAGGGCCTCGCATTCCATTTCGAAGCAATCCTTAAAGGAATCCGCTACATAGCGTCCTGCCCCGCGGAAACCAATCATGGGGTTCTCTTCCTCGGGCTCGTAGCGGGTCCCCGCGATCAGGTTGGCGTATTCATTGGACTTGAAATCCGACATGCGCACGATGACGGTATGAGGTGCAAAGGCGGCGCCCAAGGTCGCTATGCCCTCCACCAGTTTGGTGATAAAAAACTCGCGCGGGCTCGGGTAAGCGGCAATGCGGGGGGCGATGCGGGCCTGGAGATCCGCCGGCAGTTGATCGTACTCCAGCAGGGCCTTGGGGTGGATGCCGATCATGTTGTTGATGATGAATTCCAGGCGCGCCAGGCCTACTCCCGCGTTTGGGGTGGCGGCAAAGGCGAAGGCCCGGTCCGGGTTGCCCACGTTCATCATGATCTTCACCGGAATGTCCGGCATATGAGATAACTCGATGATCTTGTGTTCGAAGGGCAGGGCGCCGGCATAGATGAGGCCGGTATCACCCTCAGCACAGGAGACGGTAACGGGCTGGCCATCGGCGACCTTTTCGGTAGCATCGACACATCCCACCACCGCCGGCACGCCCAATTCACGCGCTATGATGGCGGCATGACAGGTACGCCCACCCCGGTTGGTAACAATGGCCGCCGCCCGCTTCATAATCGGCTCCCAGTCGGGGTCGGTCATGTCGGTGATCAGGACGTCGCCTGGTTGCACCTTATCCATGTCGTGAGTGCCATGCACCACCCGGGCTGGGCCGGAGCCGATGCGATGACCAATACTGCGACCGGTGGCAAGGATCGGGCCCTTGGCGCGCAGATGGTAGCGCTCCAGGACATTGCCGGAGCGGCTTTGAACCGTCTCGGGACGGGCCTGAACCACATAGAGCCGGCCATCCAGACCATCCTTAGCCCATTCGATATCCATGGGCCGTCCATAGTGGTTTTCGATCAGGATGGCTTGTTTGGCTAATTCCATGACCTCGGTGTCGGTGATGGAGAAGCGCAGACGATCGGACGCGGGTACCTCCTCGGTAAGGACCTTCTTGGCACTGCCGGGCTCGGCATAAACCATGCGCAGGGCCTTGCCCCCCACGTTGCGGCGCAGCACGGCGGGCCGGCCAGCGGCCAGGGTCGGCTTGTGAACATAGAACTCGTCGGGATTGACGGCGCCCTGAACTACCATTTCGCCCAGTCCATAGCTAGAGGTGATGAAGACGGCATCACGGAATCCCGATTCCGTGTCCAGTGTGAACATGACGCCTGAGGCGGCGAGGTCGCTCCGCACCATGCGCTGGATGCCAGCGGAAAGGGCAACGTGACGGTGTTCGAAGCCTTGGTGGACACGGTAGGAGATGGCCCGGTCATTGAACAGGGAGGCGAAAACCTCCTTGATACGGTGCTTGATGTCGTCCAAGCCCTTGACATTGAGGAAGGTTTCCTGCTGACCGGCGAAGGAGGCGTCCGGCAAATCCTCGGCGGTGGCGGAGGAACGCACGGCCCAGGAGACCTCGCTGCCCGCCTCGGCCACAAGTTGCTGGTAATAATCGTCGATACCTGCCTCTAGGGCCGCTGGAAAGGGTTGGTCCATGATCCAGCCGCGGATCCTGGGCCCGACCTGTCCCAGCTTGGCAACGTCTTCCACATCCAGGTCATCGAGCAGAGCCTGAATGCGTTCATCCAGGCCGTCCTTGGCCAGAAACTCGCGGTAGGCAGCGGCGGTGGTGGCGAAGCCGCCGGGAACCAACACGCCGACCGCTGCCAAGTGATGGATCATCTCGCCAAGGGAGGCGTTCTTGCCACCCACGATGGGCACATCATCCATGCGCAGGTCACGGAGCCAGCGGACGTACTCAATCATGTGAAATCTCCCTCAAGTTACCGGGAAGGAATAGGGGGTGTAGAGCAACCAGAATTCGGTCATCTGTTGAACTGATGGGAACCAACACGCCGACCGCTGCCAAGTGATGGATCATCTCGCCAAGGGAGGCGTTCTTGCCACCCACGATGGGCACATCATCCATGCGCAGGTCACGGAGCCAGCGGACGTACTCAATCATGTGAAATCTCCCTCAAGTTACCGGGAAGGAATAGGGGGTGTAGAGCAACCAGAATTCGGTCATCTGTTGAACTGATCAATGATAAATGACATTGATGCGCTGCATCAAAAATCTTATGGACCCATCTGGTATTGGGTGATGGCTAGCCCAACCGCGGCCGATAGTTGTCCGGGATCAGCACCGTCGGTTGTCGCTGGGCGGGATCCTTGAAAGGGAAGTCGAGGGTGTAATGCAGTCCGCGGCTCTCACGGCGGCGCAGCGCCGAGCGGATGATGAGGTCAGCGACATCAACTAGGTTACGCAATTCGATCAGGTCATTGTTTACTTGGAAGTTTCCATAATATTCAATAATTTCGTGACGCAGTAGATCAATTCGGTGCTGGGCTCGCTGCAAGCGTTTATTGGTGCGGACTATGCCTACATAGTCCCACATGAAGCGTCGCAACTCCTCCCAGTTATGTGAGACCACCACCGCCTCATCAGGCTCGTGGACGCGGCTGGCATCCCAGGCGGGGACATCCGGCGGAGCAGGTGCTGCCGCCAGTTGCTCCTTGATATCCTCTGCAGCCTGAGCGGCAAAGACCAGGCATTCCAGCAGAGAATTGCTGGCCATTCGGTTGGCACCATGCAGGCCTGTGTAGGCCACCTCGCCAATAGCGTAGAGGCCAGGCAGGTCGGTACGAGCCATCTCGTCGGTGATCACGCCACCACAGGTGTAATGGGCAGCGGGCACCACGGGGATTGGCTGCCGGGTGATATCGATCCCCAATTCGAGGCAGCGGGCATGGATGGTGGGAAAGTGTTCGATGATGAAGTCTGCGGGCCGATGGGAGATATCCAGATAGAGGCACTCGGCGCCTAAACGCTTCATCTCGTGGTCGATGGCGCGGGCCACGATGTCGCGTGGCGCCAACTCCGCCCGCTCATCGAAGCGCGGCATAAAGCGCTTGCCGTTAGGAAGCAGGAGACGACCGCCTTCGCCGCGTAGGGCCTCGGTGATCAGGAAGGTTCGGGCTTGGGGGTGGTAGAGACAGGTCGGATGAAACTGCATGAACTCCATATTGCCCACCCGGCAACCCGCCCGCCAGGCCATGGCAATACCATCGCCAGTGGAGACATCCGGGTTACTGGTGTAGAGATAAACCTTACTGGCACCGCCTGTGGCAACCACCACGAATCGGGCCAGCAGGGTTTTAACATCGCCACTGGCTTCATCGAGGACATAGGCACCGAGGCAGCGATCCACCTTCTTATCGTGCTTGCGCCCGCTGATGAGATCCACAGCAATGTGTTGCTCCAAGATCTGGATGTTGGCACGAGCGCGGGCCCGCCCCACCAGGGTAGTCTCCACCTCCCTCCCCGTGGCGTCGGCGGCGTGGACAACGCGGCGATGGGTATGGCCGCCCTCGCGGGTGAGGTGGTAGCCTCCCGCGTCGACGGCCTTATCGTCACGGGTAAATTCGACGCCCTGATCGAAGAGCCAGCGAATGCTGGCCGGCCCATGATCGACCACCAGTTTGACCCGTGCCGGATCGCACAGGTCGGCTCCGGCGGTCAGGGTATCCTGTATGTGAGAGGCCAGGGAGTCGTTGGCGTCAAGGACAGCCGAGATGCCTCCCTGGGCATAGAGGGTGCTGCCCTCGCATAATTCGCGTTTGGAGACCAGGGCGATGGCGAGGGATTCTGGCAAGCGCAGGGCTAGGCTGAGTCCAGCAGCGCCACTTCCTAGGATCAGAACGTCATAACGGTGTGCTTGGCTCATGCGGGCTACCTGAAGATACCAGTGACGGTGGACCCGAAGGTCAGCCGCCGGGCGGGCCCTTCGGGTGCAAAGCAGGAGCGCTCACTATAAACTGAAAAGCAGGTCGCCATGTGGGTCTTGATTGGCATTGCGCCCCCAGCCCCTAAGCCGCGAACTCTTGAACTTTCCACCCGGGTGACTGTCCATGCAAACGGATACAAGGATGCCTTCGCCAGGAATACGATCCCATGTCTGACCGGCCCGGCGATCAGGAACTGGTAGAACGGGCTCAGGCGGGAGACAAACGTGCCTTTGACTTGCTGGTGCTCAAATATCAGCAAAAGGTCGCTGGACTCATTGCCCGTTACCTGCGTGACCCCAACGAGGTACAGGATGTGGCACAGGAGGCCTTTATCAAGGCATATCGGGCCTTGAGCGGTTTTCGTGGCGAGAGCGCCTTCTATACCTGGCTCTATCGGATCGCCATCAATGCCGCCAAGAACCATCTGGCTTCACGGGGGCGGCGCCCCCCCAAGGACGATATGGAGATGGAGGTGGCCGAGCAATTGGATTTGGGTGGACGTTTAAGGGAAATGGGCACCCCGGAAAGCCATCTCCTTAGCGAGGAGATTGGTCGGACGGTACACCAGGCCCTGGAGGAACTACCCGAGGATTTGCGTACCGCCATCGTCCTGCGGGAACTCGAAGGGCTGAGTTACGAGGAAATCGCCCTGGCCATGGATTGTCCGATTGGAACGGTGCGCTCGCGTATATTTCGGGCCCGGGACGCCATCGACAAGCGGTTAAGTCCCTTGCTCACTTCATGAACAGCAGGTGCGATTCACCCATGAGCGAACAGCAGAGAGAACATGTCTCCGCCCTGGCGGATGGTGAGCTCGGGACCCTACTTCTTGACCCTACCATCTCCGCCCTGGAGACCAATAAGGATTTGAGGGCTACTTGGGAACGTTATAGCCTCATAGGTTCGGCCCTCCGTGGAGAGCCTGTTTCACCCGACTATCGCCAGATCGCTGCCCGGGTGGCGGAACAACTCCTGTCCGAGCCAACCCCCATTACGGCAGCCCGGGCTGCCCGCCACAAACCCCGCCTGAAGGCGTCTGGGATTTTGCAATCCCGGCGCGGCCATTACGCAGGCATGGCCCTGGCCGCCAGTGCCGCCTTTCTAGCGGTATATGCCTTACCACCCTTGTTTACCTCTAGCGATCCCGCTCCATCCAGCCCCGCGCTGGCCCTGGCAACAGCACCGGTCTCGCCACCGGTTGGGACCTCCCTCGCCCCTTCAGCGACGGCCCAGGTGGTGAGTTTGTCACCATCAAGAACACCCGAGGGCAGTCAACGCTGGCACCTTGCCAATCCGGCACTGGAGTCCAAACTTGACCAATTCCTGGTGAATCATCAGGCTAGCTCCTCGTTGAATGGCCTCAAGGGCATCTTCCCTTACGCGACCGTCGTGGGTTATGAAGCTGGACGCTGAGGCTGGGTTCGTCCAAGTTCTTCATTGGGCTCCAGGCATCATGAGGCGGTGGCTCCTCTTGGCCAGCTTGGTGGCGACTCAGGCCCTGGCCAACTTGAACCTGGAGACGGAACCCTTCGCACGTATGAGACAGGCCCTGAGTACCCTGAATTATTCGGGTGTGCTGGTCTATTCCCATGACAATCGGATTGAGACCTTGCGTATCGTCCAGCGGGTGACGGATGGCCATGTCCATGCGGAACTGGAATCCCTCAACGGCCCTCATCGGGGCATGAAGCAGGACGGTGGTCAAGTCACCTGCCATCTTGCCGGCGGACACCTGATCGCGGTAGCTCAGCGCGCCATAGGCCAAGAGGCCCAGAATGGCAAGCTCCTTAAAACCCGGGATCTCGCCCCCTACTACTCGACGCAATCCCAAGGTCAGGCGCGGGTGGCGGATCGGCAGACCCAAGTGATAGGGATCATTCCCACGGATGCCCTGCGTTATGGGTATCGTTTCTATCTGGATACCCAGACCGGGCTTCCCTTGAAGCTCGATCTCATCGATGGCGATGGCCGTACCCTCGAACAGATCATGTTTACCTCCTTGACCCTGGACCCGGATACCTCCACATCTCAGGTCGAGGCCTTGCCTGCAAATTCTCGCCATCCCGTCGAAACCCTCTCTCTGGATACCCTACCCTGGACTTTTGATGGATTGCCAGCAGGTTTTGATCTGGTCAGGGCAGAGCGGACCCAGGACTCCTCAGGACGGAGCTTGGCGCATATGGTGCTCTCCGATGGACTGGCCGCCATCTCCATCTATGTCGAGGCGACTGACGAGGAAGGGTTGAACGGTGGTTCGCGCATGGGTGCCATTCACGCCCATGGTGGCAAGAAATCAGGACATCAGATTACGGTTGTCGGTGAGGCTCCGGCGGGAACTATCGCAGCAGTCTTTTCTGCCATCCAAAGTAAGAACGGAGTCGGACATGATTGAGGAAGAGGGCCAGGTCGTCACGGTCAGCGGCGCCCTGGCCGAGGTAACCTGCGAACGGCGAAGCGCCTGTGGTGGTTGCTCCGTCAGCGGTGCCTGCGGAACCTCCCTCCTGGAGCGTTATCTGGGTCGCAGACCCCTGGCCTTGCAGGCGGCTAATCGCATCGGCGCCCGACCCGGTGACCGGGTGGTGGTAGGTATCCCTGATGCCACCTTGCCCCAAGCGGCATTCGTTGCCTATCTGATACCCTTGCTGGTCATGCTCCTTGGGGGTCTGGGCGGGGAGTGGCTCGCCGACTTGACCAGAGTGACTTGGTCACAGGGTCTGATTCTCCTGGGCGGCATGCTTGGATTGGGGCTAGGATTTCGGTGGTCCGCTCACTTTAGCCAGCGCCTTGCCCAGGATCCCCGTTATCAGGCCGTGATCCTGCGTCGGGCTGGTCTGGTGGTAGCGGCACCGACTTTGGTCCGAGTCCAGGAGCCCCGAGATTCGTAAGCCAGATGCACCCAGGCCATATAACCCTGATGGTGGGGCCTCCCCCTGACATAGACAGATTGGAGCATTCATGAAGACATTTCCTCTCCCAGTGGTTGGGCTGCTCGCTAGCCTCCTGCTGATCCTGGCCCCCTTAGGCATCACGGCTGGGACCCTACCCGAATTCACGACCCTGGTCGAGAAGGCTGGGCCGGCGGTGGTTAACATCAGCACCCGCCAATCCCAGACGGCCCCCACTCCCGCCTCGCCACCCGGTCACGGTCTTCCGGATCTACCCGAGGATAGCCCTCTTCGCGATTTTTTTAGGCGATTCTTCGGTGAGCAGGGAGAGGATATGATGCCGGACGAAGATCTCCAGTCGCGCTCCCTGGGCTCCGGCTTCTTCATTTCCAACGATGGCTACGTCATGACCAATGCCCATGTGGTAGACGGGGCAGACGAGATCATAGTGCGCACCAATGATCGGCGCGAGTTTGTCGCTACCGTGGTAGGCGCCGACAAGCGCAGCGACATCGCCCTCATCAAGGTGGACGCCAGCGCCCTACCCACGGTGAAAATTGGTTCCGCGAAGGACCTCAAGGTCGGCGAGTGGGTACTCGCCATTGGTTCGCCCTTTGGCTTTGACCATTCGGCTACCGCAGGTATTGTGAGTGCCAAGGGTCGCAGCCTTCCGACCGAAAACTATGTCCCCTTTATTCAGACCGATGTCGCCATCAACCCCGGTAATTCGGGCGGTCCCCTCTTCAATCTCGATGGCGAGGTCGTGGGTGTCAACTCCCAGATTTACAGCCGCACCGGTGGCTTCATGGGTCTATCCTTCGCCATTCCCATCGACGTGGCCATGGACGTCACGGATCAACTCAAGCGCAGTGGTCATGTCACCCGGGGCTGGCTGGGTGTTCTTATCCAGGACGTGACCCGCGACCTGGCGGAGACCTTTAAGATGCCCCAACCAGTGGGTGCCCTCGTCGCTCAGGTCGTGCCGGATGGTCCAGCGGCGGCGGCCGGTCTGACCCCCGGCGACGTCATCCTGGATTTCAATGGCACCCCCATTCTCGAATCCAGTTCCTTGCCGCCCATGGTGGGTGTCTACCCCGTGGGCAAGACCGCCAAGGTGACCGTGCTGAGGCGCGGCCAGACGCGGGTCATCGAACTCACGATAGGCGAACTCCCCGAGGACAGTCAGGAGGGAGGGAAGGGCGATTCACAGGAACAGGAGAACAAGGTAAACCGCATCGGCCTGGTCGTCGAGAACCTAAGTGATGAGGATCGCGAGCAGGTGGGTACGGGTAAGGCGGGGGTCTTTGTCGCTAAGGTTGAGAAGGGTCCCGCCGAGCGTGCAGGGATTCGCGTGGGCGATATCCTGCTCATGATCGATAACAAGGATATCGAGAGTGCCTCTGCCCTGCGTGAGATGCTCGATGCCATTGAGCCCGGACGATCCGTCGCAGCCCTCATCCAGCGTAACGAAGGGCGAATTTTCGTCGCCGTGCGGATCCCCAAGGAATAGCCATTAGGGGAATCCCGTGGAGGATAGGCGCCGGCTTTATGCCGGCGTCTCTTTTCCTGGGTCGCGATCCGGTATTCAGCAGGAGGGTTCCGACTCCTCCCGCACACCGCGCAGGGTGGTGCCCCTTGCTGATCGAAACGCTAAAACCCACCTAGCCAGGTTCTGTTATCATGCCCAGCTCCCCTGTCCCTAGAAAGGGGGTAGCGCCCTGGCCGCTTGAGGCCGAATTCAAAGTCTGAATATGCTGAAACCTTAGGGTACTCGATGGTCGAACTGAGTCATATCCGCAACTTTTCCATCATCGCTCACATCGATCACGGGAAATCGACCATCGCGGATCGCTTCATCCAACTGGCCGGGACCTTGAGCGACCGTGAAATGTCGGCCCAGGTGTTGGATTCCATGGATCTGGAGCGCGAGCGTGGCATTACCATCAAGGCTCAAAGCGTAACCCTGGACTACAAGGCCGCTGATGGAGAAACCTACCAGCTCAATTTCATCGACACCCCGGGACATGTGGATTTCTCTTACGAGGTATCGCGCTCCCTGGCCGCTTGCGAGGGTGCCCTGCTGGTAGTGGACGCCGCTCAGGGCGTCGAGGCTCAAAGTGTCGCCAACTGCTATACAGCTATCGAACAGGGCCTAGAGGTTCTGCCGGTACTCAATAAGATCGATTTACCGTCCGCCGAACCTGAAAAGGTCATCAAACAAATCGAGGAGATCATCGGCTTGGAGGCCAGGGATGCCCTCAAGGTGAGCGCCAAGACTGGCCTGGGCATTCCCGAGCTGCTGGATACCCTGATCCAGCGTATCCCACCGCCCCGGGGCAATCCAGATGGCCCCCTTCAGGCCCTGATCATCGATTCCTGGTTCGATCCCTATGTTGGGGTCGTATCCCTGGTGCGGGTGGTCAACGGCGCTATCAATCGGCGCGACAAGATTCAGATTATGTCCACCAGTCGCAGCTATCTTGCGGACAGCCTCGGTGTCTTTACCCCCAAGAAGACCGAACGTAAGACCCTCAACACCGGTGAGGTCGGCTTTCTGGTGGCAGGCATCAAGGAGATCGATGGTGCCCCGGTGGGAGATACCATTACCCTCACCGACCGCCCCGCCGACATGGCACTGCCAGGTTTCAAGGAGATGCAGCCTCGCGTCTTCGCCGGTCTCTATCCTGTGGAATCGGACGCTTACGAGGAACTGCGCGATGCCCTGCGCAAACTGCGTCTCAACGATGCAGCCATGTTTTATGAACCTGAGGTTTCCCAGGCACTTGGTTTCGGTTTCCGCTGTGGCTTCCTCGGTATGCTGCATATGGAGATCGTCCAGGAACGTCTGGAGCGGGAATACGATCTCGATCTCATCACCACGGCCCCCACCGTCATCTATGAGGTCCTGCTTTCGAATGGCGAGGTGATGAAGGTCGATAACCCAGCGGACTTACCGGATGCAGCGGTATTACGGGAGATCCGTGAGCCCATTATTGAGGCACATATCCTGCTTCCCCAGGATATGCTGGGCGGTGTCATCAATCTTTGCATTGAAAAGCGTGGAATTCAGAAAAATATCCTGTACCTGGGCGGTCAGATTCAAGCGACCTATGAACTGCCCATGAGCGAGGTGGTGCTCGACTTTTTCGACCGCCTCAAGTCCGTGAGCCGTGGCTATGCCTCTTTTGAATATGAATTCAAGCGCTTTCAGGCAGCGGATCTGGTCAAACTCGATGTCCTCATCAATGGCGAGAAGGTGGACGCCCTTTCGACCATCGTACACCGTGACAATGCCTCCTACCGTGGGCATGATCTGACCGTGCGCATGAAGGATCTGATCCCACGTCAGATGTTTGAGGTCGCCATTCAGGCAGCCATAGGCAGTAAGATCATTGCCCGTACTACGGTCAAGGCCTTGCGCAAGAATGTGACGGCCAAGTGTTACGGTGGGGACATCACCCGCAAGCGCAAACTGCTGGAGAAGCAAAAGGCAGGTAAGCGCCGCATGAAGCAAGTAGGTAAGGTGGAGATACCCCAGGAGGCCTTTCTTGCGGTGCTTCAGTTCGGTAAGGATAATTAACCCATTTCCTTTGAGACTCATTTCCGGCTCATGAACTTCGACTTTCCGGCCTTTCTCGTATTTGCTTGCGCCCTGACCGGTGGCATCTGGCTCTTCGATACTTGGTTTCTCGCCCCCCGGCGGCGCCAACTGGTATCGGAGGTCGTCCCAAGAAACGACTCGGAAAGGGGAGTCCAGGTCAGGAAGCCTCCTAAGGAACCGGTGCTGGTGGAGTATTCCCGTTCCTTTTTCCCCGTCATCCTGATCGTGCTTCTGCTGCGTTCCTTCCTGGTGGAACCCTTCCGTATTCCCTCCGGATCCATGATGCCGACCCTGCTGGTAGGTGATTTCATCCTAGTCAATAAATTTGCCTATGGCCTGCGCTTGCCGGTTTTGAACACCAGAATCCTTGATCTGGGGCAGCCTCAACGTGGCGATGTGTTCGTTTTTCGCTTTCCCCTGGAACCGGGCACGGATTACATCAAGCGGGTCGTAGGCGTGCCAGGCGATGAAATTTTTTACCGGAACAAGACCCTATACGTGAATGGCCAGCCCATGCCCCAAACCCATGACGGCAGCTACACCGGGGTAGGCTCCGGCGCCAATATGACGGGGGCTCAGATCGCCGAGGAACGTCTTGGCGATGTCGAGCATCGTATTCTCACTCACCCCCGCGCCCCAGACCTGGCACCTGGCTGTTACGAATTGCTCAAGGGCCCCATCAAGATTCCCCCTGGCCATTACTTCGCCATGGGTGATAACCGGGACAACAGCAATGACAGCCGCTGCTGGGGCCTGGTCCCGGAAAACAATCTGGTCGGGAAGGCCTTCGCCATCTGGATGAACTGGGATGGCCAACGCAACGGCTTTCCCATTGACTGGAGCCGCCTGGGAACCCTCATCAAATAGCCACTGGGCGTTGGTCCCATCTAGCTTAGGAGGTCGCCATGATAGAGCCCAACCAATACCGGGATCGCGGTTTCAGCCTGATCGCCACCCTGATTTGGATCCTGCTCATCGTTGGCGCGGCATCCGCAGCCTTTAAGCTGGGGCCCTACTACCTGCAATTCTGGACGGTACGCACCGTGATGGAGGATACGGCCCGAGACCCTGAAGCGGCGACGATGGGTCGCCAGGCCATTATCCAAACCCTTGAAAGGAAACTATACATCAACGAGGTGCGGACGGTGAAGAACGATAGTTTCAGCTTCGAGAAGACCGATAACGGCCGGATACTAGGCGTCCATTACGAGGTGCGTGAGCACCTGTTCGCCAATCTTGATGCCGTCCTGACCTTCGACCACCAGACGCTCATTCCCTGAGCGTGATCGGAGATCCCGGCCGTCTGGCCCGTATGCTCGGGCATTCCTTTAGCCACCCTGATCTTTTGGTCCAGGCCCTGACGCACCGCAGTGCCCCTGGCGTCAGTAATGAGCGGTTGGAATTTTTAGGCGATGCCCTGCTTGGTTTCGTGATTGCCGAGGCCCTGTGGCGCCTTTTACCGGAGGCCCATGAGGGCGAACTAAGCCGGATCCGCGCCTCTCTGGTGAAGAAGGAGGCCTTGGCACGCCTGGCGCGCCACATCAAGCTCGGCGACTATCTCCGCTTGGGCCCCGGCGAGTCCCGTACTGGCGCCCATGGCCGGGACTCCATTCTGGAAGATGCCCTGGAGGCAGTCTTTGGGGCCGTTTATTTGGATGCTGGATTTGAGGACGCCAAGTCCTTAATCCTAAGGCTGTTCCATGAACCATTGGCCGAGGCGGTCAACCAGGGTCAAATCAAGGATCCCAAGACACGTCTTCAGGAGGTACTGCAGGCCCGCAAACGTCCCTTGCCCCTCTATGAAATCCTCGAAATCGGCGGTAGCCAGCACGAGCAATCCTTTCGCGTCTCCTGTTTGCTCCCGGATACCAGCCAAACCACTCAAGGCAGCGGCACCAGCCGCCGCCGAGCTGAACAGAAGGCGGCGCAAATAATGCTGGAACAGATCGCCCATGGCCTCTGAAACGCCCCATTCATTGATATCAGACCCCGGTACCCCGAACCGCTGTGGCCATATCGCCATCATCGGCAGGCCCAACGTGGGTAAATCGACGCTGCTCAATCGCATCCTTGGCCTCAAGTTGGCCATTACCTCCCACAAGGCCCAAACCACGCGCCATGCCATCCTGGGGATCCAGACTACACCTCATGGCCAGGCTATCTTCGTCGATACGCCCGGCATCCACCAACGGGGGGAGGGTGCCCTAAACCGTTACCTAAATCGCACGGCGCGGGCCGTTTTAGCCGGTGTCGATCTCGGCCTGCTGCTCGTCGAGGCCGGGCATTTTTCACGGGAAGACGAGCAGGCCCTGCAGGCCTTGGCCAATGCGAAGGTGCCGACCATTGCCGTCGTCAATAAGATCGACCTGGTTGCCAATAAGGAGCAGTTGCTGCCCTACCTGCGCGAATTGGCCGCGCGGCACCCCTTCCTGGCGTTGGTGCCTGTTTCGGCGAGACGGGGTGACCAGGTAGACCGGCTGTTGGAACTCATCATCGCCTCTCTGCCGGAGGGGGACAATATCTATCCCGATGACCAGCTAACAGATCGTTCCGAGCGCTTCCTGGCTGGGGAACTGCTGCGAGAGCAGATCATGCAACGTTATGGCAAGGAGTTGCCCTATAAATCGACGGTGGAAATCGAGCGTTTCGTCGAGGAGGATGGGCGCTATCTAATCCATGCCCTCGTCTGGGTCGAACGCGATAGCCAGAAGGCCATCCTTATCGGCCGGCGGGGCGAGGCCATGAAGGCCGCCGCCAGCCAGGCCCGCCAGGAGATGCAAAAGCTGTTTGATTGCCCAGTTCATCTCGAGGTCTGGGTCAAAGTCAAGAAAAGCTGGTCCAGCAACGAGGCAGCCCTGGCGAGCCTCGGCTATGGGGACGCTTGATCGGGG
This sequence comes from uncultured Chromatiaceae bacterium, assembly GCA_964523415.1. Lineage (GTDB taxonomy): Bacteria > Pseudomonadota > Gammaproteobacteria > Chromatiales > Chromatiaceae > M0108. Next base: position 15,374 of record CAZFZB010000011.1, read on the forward strand.
CTTGGGCATGAGAGACTCCCTGGCTCGTGATCCCCTGCAGCGCTGTTTTATCCTCCATCGTCGTGATTATGGGAACACCAGCCTGATTCTCGATTTCTTTTGCAGCGAAACGGGGCGCCTGCCGGTATTGGCTAAGGGTGCCAAACGCGGGCGACTGCCCACCGCCGCCATTCTCCAGCCCTTTCGCCCCCTTTGGGTTAGTTGGACTGGACGAGGGGAGGTGCGTACCCTTACCAGCGTCGAGCCTGCGGGCCGGTCACTGGAATTAACCGGCCAAGCTATCTATTGCGGCTTCTATCTCAACGAACTTCTGACTCGCCTCCTGGGGCGGGGCTTCCCCCATCCAGACCTGTTTGCCTTCTATCACGCCGCCCTGGTAGCCCTGGCGGAGGGTGAACCCTTAGAGTTCAGTTTGCGTCAATTCGAGTTGCGCCTCCTCGGCGAGATCGGTTACGGTCCCCGGCTTGATCAGGACGAGGAGGGCCCGGTAGCACCCGGCGAGCGCTATCTGTTCAATGCCGGTCAGCCATTGCGCCGGATAGGAGAAGGAGGGGGCGGAGCTCAGACCATTTCGGGTGCGACCCTTTTAGCCTTGGCTGAGGGCAATCCCCTCGATGACCACGAGAAGAGGCGCGAGGCTCGTCACTTCCTGCGTAGCTTGCTCGCGCCCCACCTCGGACCCAAGCCCCTCAAGAGCCGCGAGTTGTTTCGTCAGGCCAGGGGTAACCAGCTAAAATCGTCAGCTGAAGGGCAGGGCGTCTAGCAGCCCCTTTCCTCGCTCGTGCCGCCTCTCTTTCCAGGAGTCACGCCACATCATGACCAACCATCCCATCCTGCTCGGTGTCAATATCGACCATATCGCAACCCTCCGTCAGGTGCGCGGCACCCGTTACCCGGAGCCCCTCCAGGCCGCCCTGGTTGCCGAACAGGCGGGTGCAGACGCCATCACCCTGCATCTACGCGAGGATCGCCGCCATATCCAGGATCGGGATGTCGAAACCTTGCGCCACATGCTCCAGACTCGCATGAACCTGGAGATGGCGGCCACACCCGAGATGGCTGACATCGCCACGCGCATTCGGCCGGCCGATTGCTGTCTGGTACCGGAACGTCGCGAGGAACTTACGACGGAGGGGGGCCTTGACGTTGCCAGCCGTCAGTCCGAGCTTACCGATTACTGTGGCGCCTTGGCAGAGGCGGGGATCCGTGTCTCCCTTTTTATCGACCCCGATCCCTTACAGGTCGAGTCATCCCTGGCCATCGGCGTCCCCGTGGTCGAGATCCACACTGGCGGCTATGCCGAAGCCCGCGAACCCAATACCAGGGCGATCGAGTTGGACCGCATCCACCAGGCCGTGGCCCTGGGTACAGGCCTGGGGCTACAGGTCAACGCCGGCCATGGTCTGGATTACCATAATGTCCAGGGAATTGTGGCAATCCCGGGCATCCGCGAACTCAATATCGGCCATGCCATCATGGCCCGCGCCCTCTTTGCGGGCCTGGACCGCGCCGTGCGAGACATGAAGGGTCTTCTTCTGGCCCGGAGTTAGACGAAGCACTGAATCAAGCCTGGGCACGGCTCCTACGGGAGTAACGATCGGCCCATTCCAAGACAGCCCGGATACGATCGTTGACGAGACTGAGGGCCTCTGTATACGAGACCCAGCGGAATTCCTGATGTTCGGGGGCGCCTAAATCGGGGCTGACGGGGAGATAAACCTCGGACCGGGGGCTCTCGGCAAGATAGTAGCGTGCTACCTTCCCCCGACTGTAAGGAGGAGTTTCGAAATAGGCTTCCCCCCAGCGAAAGTTCAGGTCCGAAATACCTGTTTCTTCAAACACCTCGCGGCGGGCGGTGGCGAGTGGGCTCTCGCCGGGTTCCTCCTCCCCCTTAGGAAAGTCCCAATAGCTATAGCAACGGAGCAGCAGATAACGTGGGCCATCCTCGAACTGGCGAGTGATTACGACACCGGAGGAATGGCGGGTTACCTTCATGGTCGAACCCTGCCCAGAGATAGGACATGGGTCTCAGAGGCCATCACCGATCGCGTCTGCGTACCCTCTTTTGCTGAAGGCGTACCACCGCGAAAAGGGGACCTGACAGGGCATAGGTCAGGAAGCCGAGGAAGAGAATGACGGGCGGATGCAGGTAGATCAGGGCGAAGCCAAGCATAATGACGATGGCGGCGACGAAGGGTACGCGATTGCGCAGGTCCAAGTCCTTGAAGCTGCGATAACGGAAGTTACTGACCATGAGGAGGCCAGCCAAAGTGGTGAGGAAGGCGGCTAACCAACTCATATGGGCGCCAATCACCCCTTGGTCAGCCCCAATCCAAACGCCAGCGGCGACGATGGCGGCGGCGGAAGGACTCGGGAGACCCTGGAAGAAGCGCTTGTCCGCTGTTCCCAGCAAGGTGTTGAAACGCGCAAGGCGCAGGGCGGCGGTAGTGGTGTAAATAAAGGCGGCCAGCCAACCCACCTTGCCCAGGCCGCCAAGGGCCCATTCGTAAGACAACAGGGCTGGGGCAACGCCGAAGGCGACCATGTCGGATAGGCTGTCATATTGAGCCCCGAAGTCGCTCTGGGTGTTGGTGAGGCGTGCGACCCGCCCGTCGAGGCCATCAAGGATCATGGCCGCGAAAATTGCAATCGCCGCCGCCTCGAATCTGCCTTGCATGGCGCCGATGATGGCGTAAAAGCCGGCAAAGAGAGCAGCGGTCGTAAAGAAATTCGGGAGCAAATAAACGCCACGCCGACGCTTGGGACGTTGAGTCTGGGGTTGGAATTCGGTTTGGGCTACAGGCTGGGAGACAATCTCGTCCATGGTGGCGTTTCGCTGAGTAAGGGATGCGGATCAGTATAGCCAGGGGGACGGAGAGGGGAAAGCAGCCGCACACCAATTCCTGACCAGGTCTGGCAAGGGCACAGTGCCCTCATCCAGCCAGAAATAAGGAAATACCGAAGCCAGGACAGAGCCCAGAGGCACTTGGTTCATGAACTCCTAAGGCCTGTTCAGGCACCTTGGGCGTTAGCTTCCATCTGATTCAAGGCCGCCTGGGCACGCTCGAAGCGCCGGTCCAGTCCCACCGCATCCATGGCCGGTGCCGGACCGACCAGGTACCATTGTTCAATCAAATGGGCACTCGTTGCCAGGGGATTTTCCTCTCCTGAAACCAGGTGTTCCTGGAGACGATTGACCTGAAAGGCCAACCGCTCGGCGGCGTACTCCGGCGGTGAGTCGATTTGGGCCAGGATCTCCAGGCGTAGGCAGATCTCAGCGCGTTTCTGGGCATTGACGGCCCTGCTAGCATCGAGTTCGGTGTTACCCCCAAGCAATGCAGTACGGGCGCGCTGGAAACGTGCCTCCATGCCCTGCTGGAACGAGTCGCTCGAGTGGGGACTCAGAGCCAGCCATTGGGCCTCTGCATGGGCGAGGGCATTGGCGGGATTCCCTTCCCTGCCCAGGGCTTGTTCGAGTTCAGAGCAGACCTGGGCCTGGCGGCCCAGTAGATCCAGGGTATGGCGATGCCGCGCCTTCATCCGTTCCTGGCGTGAGGTGCGGATACGCTGCAAGGCCTGGCGCCAGTTCCGCTCAAGATCGGCAGCAGCTTGGCGGGGGACGGGCAAATTGGCTGCTTCCTGCCAACGGGCCTCCAAGACAGGCAACGCATCCTGGCTATCGAGGGTAACCTCCGATCCCGCACGCGCCAGGGCCTCTGCCTCAGCCAGAATAGCCTCCCGAAGGCGCAAATTTTCCCCTAACTCGGCAACCTGGGCCTCATGAAGATGGCGGCGTCGTTCAAAGACGACATCGCAAGCTGCGCGAAATTGCTGCCAAAGCCGGTTTTCGTCTCGCTGACGGGCGGCGACCGTGGTGCGCCATTCAGATTGGAGGCGTTTGGTCTCCTTGATAGCTTGGTCCAGATCCGGGGTGGTCGCCAGGGCTTCGATCCGTGCGATCAGTTCATGCTTGAGCCTTTGATTGGCCTCCCGCTCGAGGTTAAGTCGATCGTCAAGCCGCTTTAGGGCAGCACGAAAACGTCGCTCCAGGCCCCTCCTATGGCGATCCTCCACCTCACCGAGATTTGCCCATCCCTCGCGCATCTCACGTGCAGCACGTTGAGCCTGACGCCAATCGATGCGACTCCAATCGACGCGATCCAGAAAATCTTCAAGCTGGGCGCAGAGTGATTCGCGGGCGGCGCGGGCAGCCTCGCGCTCCCGAGATCTCTGTTCCAACCAAGGCTTACAGAGGGTATGGACCCGGTCCGAGGCGGCGGAAAATCGTTCCCAGAGCAGGTGATTGGCCGGCGCACCGTCAAGCTCAAGCTCCTTCCATTCAACCCGAAGTTCGTGAAGACGATCGGACTTGGCCGAGAGTGGAAGGTCCGCGGTCTCCAATTGCTCCATGGCTTGGCAGAGCCCTTCGCGATGGGTATCCGCCCCCCAACGTCGCCAGTTTTGCAGGTCACGCAGGCGCGGGGTCAGGGCCTGGAGATGCTTCTTGATTTCCGCGGTCCTATCGAGGGGCAGCCCGCTCGCCAGGGCGGACTCGACTGCCGCCTGGAGGCTCTGAAAAAGTGGCTCGGCACGCTTGAGTTCGCCCGCAGCAAATGCGGCCTCCAACTCATCCAGCTTGCCACTGGCCTGGGCGAGACGTTGTTCGGCGTGTCGAAGTTGACGGCGCTGGCGCTCTGCCAATTGGGTGCGAACATCTCCAATCGTGGCTATCAGGCCCTGGTCAGGACCAGCGATAGGGGGCAATTCTTGGACTTGCGACAGCAGAGCCGTCAACCGGCGGTGTTCGATGGAGCGGGACTGGTCGAGCGCCTCACGTGCCTGGGTTAGCCAAGTCGAGAGTTCGAGCTGAATTTGATGTTCACGTACCAGAGTTACCAGGTAGGATTCTGCGGCAGCCAGCGCCGACTGGAAGCGAGTTGCCATATCCTTGGTAGAAGAGCCTAGGGACTGCCAAGCGGCTTGGATCTCTTGGAGTCGGTGCCGCAATACCTCCTCAACCGTGATACTAAGGCAAGTAGCCAAGTCCGCAATCAGGGCCTCACGCGCAGACTGATTGGCGGTCTCAGCCTCTGCGGCAGCCATCTGGCTCTCCTGTGATTGCTGATGGGACTCGTAGGCTGCCAGGAAACGCTCACGTTCCAGGTGATAACGGTTCCGCCATTCCTGATCCGAGTGTTCGGCGAGTTCGCCCCATTGGCGGTCAAGCAAATCCAGCAGCGCCCGGTCCTGACCCCAGTTTTCGAAGCGTCCCAGCGTCTTAAGTTTGGCGCACAATTCTTGGCAACGGGCCCGCACCCGGGCAGGACGCTCTTCCAGTTCGGTCAATTCCCTCAGACGAGCATGGACCAGGCGATATACATTTTTATCCTTTTTTCCGATGCCCCGCGCAACCCGTTCCATGGCCTCCCGTTCCTGTAGTCGCTGGGCGGCAGCTAGACGTAGGGCCGTCGCTACGTCGCCAAGCGCACGGTCGGCAAGAGCGGATTGATCCGTCAGGCGTTCGATAGCGGCCAGACGTATCTCCGATTCCTTGGCTTCAGCGGCAACGTGGGCCAAGATGGACTGATCCTCGAGACGACTGACCTCGGCCTTTCGTACCGATAAGTCCAGAGACGGTGCCTCCTGTCCACACAGAAGTTGACGATACCGCGCCTCGGCAACCTCACGAATCGGGGCATCGGCTCCTCCATGGGTTAAGGCACGCAGTTCCTCCAAGCTGAAAAGCTGGCGATAGGCTTGGAGATACCTAGGTTCTTCGTCCTTGCTGTTGGTTTTGGCTAGATCAGGAGAGGCGTTAGCTTGTTGGCGACGGAAAAAAAATCGCTTGAAGATCATGGTTAACTCCTGATGAGTAGGGATTGCGCCAAACCCTGGCGTGCCTAGTTGTCAAGTAGGGTTCTATACCCGGTTTGCCCGGTGCATCACAAAATCACCCACGAAGGGATTGTGCCGCCGCTCTTCACCAATGCTGGACATGGGACCATGGCCCGGGATGAACCTCAGGTCATCCCCCAAGGGGAATAAACGATTGCGAATCGATGCCAAAAGATCCTGGTGGTTGCCACGTGGAAAATCGGTTCGGCCAATAGAACCCTGAAAAAGGACATCACCAACCTGGGCAATCCGGTCCGCTGCAGCATAGAAGACCACATGCCCCGGGGTATGGCCAGGGCAGTGAATGACCTCGAACTCACTCGAGCCCAGGGTAATCTTATCTCCCTCTTTCAGCCACTCATCGGGTTGGAAGGCAGCAATCGGCGGGAAGCCAAAGGTAAGGCACTGGCTGGGGAGGGCCCGCAGTAAAAATTCGTCATCCCGATGGGGCCCGAGGATGGGGATTCCAATTTGCTTGGCCAAAATACCCGCCGCGCCGACATGATCGATATGACCATGTGTCAACAGAATCCTGGAAAGGGATAGTTCACTCTTGCAAATAAGATCCAGGATAATTTCCAAGTCCCCGCCAGGATCGACCACGGCGGCCTTGCTGGTCTGATCGCACCAAAAAAGGGTGCAATTTTGCTGATAAGGCGTGACAGGGAT
>CAZFZB010000011.1:22037-41958 GCA_964523415.1 uncultured Chromatiaceae bacterium
AGGATGCTCTTTTCCTCCTTTTCCAAGGCCGCCTGGGGTTCCGCATATTTTTCCTGGAGGGCGGCGAAGGCCTGTTTGCCTAACTTGCTTTCCTCGATGACCCGCTGCATATCGACATACCCGATGGTGATGGGTTCAGCGGCAATCAGTGGAGCGCAAACAACGGCTAGGGCTAGGGCAAGGACACAGGCGGAGGATCTCATAAGGGGCTCCCATCGAAAGTTGAGTGGAACGTGATAATTGCCCCAATTTTACCCTCCTCCGCGACTCGCGGCACCGGGAATCTTTCGCCAAGCACCCCCGTCCAGATTTGAAACCAGGCGAGATGCCGACCTGGTCAGCGGTATTTGTTCGGAGCTATCTCTAGGACTTGCACCACAGAGCCTGACTGTTATCCTCACAAATCCAGGCTCTCTTTCGAGGGGGGTTAAATTTCGACCTTACTGGGGGACCCAAAGGTGGCAAATTCGCTCCAAGACCAGTTACTGAAGGCAGGTCTGGTCAACACACAGAAGCACAAGCAAGTTAGAACTGATAAAAGGAAGGAGATCAAGCAGTCACAAGGTAATCCCAAGAGCCAGGATGAGTTACGGCAGCGGGTTCAGACTGAGGCGGCAGCAAAGGCACAACGGGATCGGGAATTAAACCTTAAGCGCCAGGAAGAGCTAAAGCGTCGTGAAGAAGAAAACTCCATACGCCAATTTATTCATTCCCATCGCATAGCCCGCCCGGATGGTGATATCGCCTATAACTTTCAGGACGGTGATCGGTTACGGCGCATCTACGTCACCGCTGAACAGCAGCGATTCCTGGTCTCAGGACGCCTGGCCCTGGTACGTCAAGATGCCGAAACAGAACTGGTTCTCCGAGAGGTGGCAGAAAAATTAACGACCCGACATCCCGGCTTAGTGTTGGTTCTCAATAATCAGGAGCTAGGTGGTAAGGAGGTAGCCACCGAGGAAGACCCCTACGCGGCCTATCAGATACCAGATGACTTGGTGTGGTAGCTCTGAAAGGGCAGGCCTACACCTACGGGGCAGGGCAGGGTGCGGTAATCCCCGTCCAATCTGCATAAATGCTCTGAGATGAAAAACAGATGTCATTGATATCCTAACTTTATGCTTTTCGACACCCATTGCCATCTTGATGTCCCGCAGTTTGACCCGGATCGGGATCAGGTGATTGCCCAAGCCCGGGACGCAGGCGTCAGCCACATCCTTGTACCCGCTATCCATGCCGCCGGCTGGCAAGGACTCCTAAATCTTTGTTATCGCAAGCCAGGGCTTTTCCCAGCCTTAGGCCTGCATCCCGTATTTATGGCGCATCACCAAATCAGGGATCTGCTGGAACTCGAGCATATGATCGCTTCAGTCCACCCCGTGGCGGTGGGGGAGATCGGACTGGATTTTTTTCTCTCCGACCTGGATCGGGTGCAACAGCAGAAACTGTTCGAGCAGCAGCTAGAATTAGCTAACCATGCCAAGTTACCGGTGGTGCTCCATGCACGTAAGTCCCACGACCAAGTCCTGGTCTGCTTACGCCGTAACCGGATCAAGGGGGGCATCGTCCACGCCTTTAGTGGCAGCATTCAACAGGCCCACCAGTATCTCGATCTGGGCTTCAAACTGGGGTTTGGGGGCATGTTGACCTTTGAGCGATCCAGCCGTTTGCGAACTCTTGCCAAAAACCTGCCTCTTGGGGCCCTGGTATTGGAGACGGATGCCCCGGACCTGACCGTTGCCGCCCACCAGGGGGAGCGAAACAGTCCGTCCTATTTGCCCGATGTCTTGTTAGCACTGGCCCAGGTGCGTGGCCAGGACCCGGAGCTATTAGCGGCGGAAACCTCCCGTAATGCCCTTGCCATTATTGACATCGAAACCTGGGAGAGGGCTCGATCCAGACCTGAAACACCGAGGCTGGGTTAATTGGGGGGTGGCAGGATTGCATAAACGACTTTACATAATATACATTATGCGCAATCGTACACGGAGCTAACCTGGCCACCAGCCCAGGCGGTGACTGGGCTGAACAGGATTTACTGCGGGAAGCCTATGCGGCCAATCCGTCCACTTTGCGGCCGCTGCTGCGGCGGTTACGCCTTACCCCTGCAGCGGTAGCCCATCTGTGTGGTGTTTCCCCCCGAACCTTGCGCCGCTGGCTGCAGACCGGTGACGCCCATCCCAGCACCTTGCGCTTGCTCGCCATCCTAGCCGGTTATGTCCCCTGGGCGGGCTGGCAGGATTGGGAGGTCGATAACGGTTACCTGTTCCCCCCCGGTTTTCGGCGTGGCGGTATCAGCCCCGGCGAGTTCTGGGCCATCCCCTATTACCGTCAAGCCCATCAAGCCTACCGGGAACGCACTCAGACCCTTGAAGTTGAGCTAGCGGCATGTCAGGCGGCCTTGCAAGAGGCACGCACCCGGTTAGACGAGCGTCAGCCGCGGCGGATTCTCCGGGTTGGCTGAGCCGGTGCCCGTACTGGTAACACGGGCACTTTGTCTCATGGGTGAGACTGGCTATGCTCCTTGACTGGATCACAGCCCGCGTCTCCCTGGCCAACTTCGGCGCGGACGACCTGATTCAGTTGCGTCATACTGGCGACCGTATCCAGCGTTACAACCTGGCAACCGGGGAAATCTCCTGGGAGGCCCAAGCCTGGGATTCCATCCGTTCGGATTCCCATAACCTCTCTTTTCGGGTCGGTGCGGATGCCCTCTGGGTTCAAGGCTCTCCAGCGCGGATTATCGGCGACGGAGACGCGGTCTTTGGCTCAGGAGCGGCGGCGGCCCTGGATTTACCAGGGTGTGTGTCACGTATGGCGGCCGTGCTCTGCGCCAAACTGGCGATCCTGTACCCGCCAGTGCCCTGCTGGGAGGTCTCACGGATCGATGTCACGGGTAATGTGCTTTTAGCCGATCTGCCGACTGTGCGTGTCGCCTTGCGGCTCCTGCGGGATTGTGAGGGTGGCCGTTACCGGGTCTCGCAACAGGCTGGCGATACCGTCTATTGGAATCACAAGAGTCGCCTACGGGCGGGTAAGGCCTACGCCAAGGGGCCGCATTTGCGGCATTTGATGGGCAAACGCGATTACCATGGGAGGAGCTATACCGAATCTGATATTTCTATAGCAGAAGGATTATTGCGACTAGAACTGCGTCTCGGGTCACAGCTATTGCGCGAACGTATCTCCAAGCCCTGGCATCAGATTACATCTGCCGAATTAACAGAATACTGGCATCAATACTTCTCAAACATGCTTGGCAAAATAGACATATCCGACATGAATAGCACAGAACGCATCAAGGCCGTGGCGGCTACCGAGGGCCAGGCAAAAGCAGCGGTGGCGACCTGGGCACTCATTCAAGCCTACGGTTGGGAAAAGGCGCGGGAGATGCAAAGCCGTCCCACTTGGTATCGCAACCTTAAGGTATTGCATACCGCTGGGCTCGGGGATGCGGATCTCGCCGCCGGTCGGGTAGTGGCCCTGCGCCAACCCCTGCTCCTGGCGCAACAGGTCAACTCCTGGGAGGAACTGCGCCGCCTGGTGGTCCAGGCGGCATAAGTCCCCTCCTCTTTCGGCCTGCTGCTAGGCGTCTCTCCCTGGCGTAGGCTGTCCACAACTGCACAGGAAAACCCGGCGCCTTGCCGGCGCAAGGGTTGGCCTGTGTAGTTGTGGACAGACCCTCCCTTCAGAATGGATCTTGGGGCTTCCGGCCACCGCCGGAGCGTGTTTCGGGGGAGGTCTGAGAAAGGACAGTACATAGTAATACCGTCCTTTTGTCTCATATGTGAGATTTCACCCTCTCGGCTGGCGTCGTTCGATGCTGTCCTGAGCCGGGCGCGTAGCATCGCGAGCTCGCGAGCAATGCGGGCGCGCCCGTGCGCAGAGCCGCGGTCTTACCCCGTGCTACGCACTGTCATCAGGCCACCGCTACCTAAAGCAGCGGCTTATTGGCCTCGGTCATGATTCGGAAACGGGGCTCATGCCATTTGACGTTTTCCGGGTTGAAAAATCTTTCTACCCCGCACGCGATGCAGTATTTATCAATGACATCGATAAGATGCCGCTTGTTCTCCTCGGGGATCATCATGGCGCGTTCCAAGACCGTGGCGAGGATCTCGTCCGTGCTCATCTTGCCGGGATCCATCATCAGGGCATTGGCCGTACAACCCAGCCCTTCCATCAGTTTATAGATGGTCGATAGCTTGGGGTCTGCGCCTTCCGCTTCGAGCGTGGAGATATGCCCCACCTTAATACCTGTCTTCTCAGAAAGGTTATATTGGGTGAGTCCCTTTTCTCTTCTAATCCGCCGGATATTGTCGCCTAGGCTCATTTTTCGCCCCCTTGTTCCTGTCTAGGGGAGATTATAGGGGTCATATTTCCCCTAGGGACTTGTTATACCCCTGTAGGGTGCGTTATTGTTCCCCTACAGGGTTATTGACAGCGTTTCTCGGGCGCTATGGGCGAATTTCAACCTTATACATTATGCGCAATCGTACACGGAGCTAACCTGGCCACCAGCCCAGGCGGTGACTGGGCTGAACAGGATTTACTGCGGGAAGCCTATGCGGCCAATCCGTCCACTTTGCGGCCGCTGCTGCGGCGGTTACGCCTTACCCCTGCAGCGGTAGCCCATCTGTGTGGTGTTTCCCCCCGAACCTTGCGCCGCTGGCTGCAGACCGGTGACGCCCATCCCAGCACCTTGCGCTTGCTCGCCATCCTAGCCGGTTATGTCCCCTGGGCGGGCTGGCAGGATTGGGAGGTCGATAACGGTTACCTGTTCCCCCCCGGTTTTCGGCGTGGCGGTATCAGCCCCGGCGAGTTCTGGGCCATCCCCTATTACCGTCAAGCCCATCAAGCCTACCGGGAACGCACTCAGACCCTTGAAGTTGAGCTAGCGGCATGTCAGGCGGCCTTGCAAGAGGCACGCACCCGGTTAGACGAGCGTCAGCCGCGGCGGATTCTCCGGGTTGGCTGAGCCGGTGCCCGTACTGGTAACACGGGCACTTTGTCTCATGGGTGAGACTGGCTATGCTCCTTGACTGGATCACAGCCCGCGTCTCCCTGGCCAACTTCGGCGCGGACGACCTGATTCAGTTGCGTCATACTGGCGACCGTATCCAGCGTTACAACCTGGCAACCGGGGAAATCTCCTGGGAGGCCCAAGCCTGGGATTCCATCCGTTCGGATTCCCATAACCTCTCTTTTCGGGTCGGTGCGGATGCCCTCTGGGTTCAAGGCTCTCCAGCGCGGATTATCGGCGACGGAGACGCGGTCTTTGGCTCAGGAGCGGCGGCGGCCCTGGATTTACCAGGGTGTGTGTCACGTATGGCGGCCGTGCTCTGCGCCAAACTGGCGATCCTGTACCCGCCAGTGCCCTGCTGGGAGGTCTCACGGATCGATGTCACGGGTAATGTGCTTTTAGCCGATCTGCCGACTGTGCGTGTCGCCTTGCGGCTCCTGCGGGATTGTGAGGGTGGCCGTTACCGGGTCTCGCAACAGGCTGGCGATACCGTCTATTGGAATCACAAGAGTCGCCTACGGGCGGGTAAGGCCTACGCCAAGGGGCCGCATTTGCGGCATTTGATGGGCAAACGCGATTACCATGGGAGGAGCTATACCGAATCTGATATTTCTATAGCAGAAGGATTATTGCGACTAGAACTGCGTCTCGGGTCACAGCTATTGCGCGAACGTATCTCCAAGCCCTGGCATCAGATTACATCTGCCGAATTAACAGAATACTGGCATCAATACTTCTCAAACATGCTTGGCAAAATAGACATATCCGACATGAATAGCACAGAACGCATCAAGGCCGTGGCGGCTACCGAGGGCCAGGCAAAAGCAGCGGTGGCGACCTGGGCACTCATTCAAGCCTACGGTTGGGAAAAGGCGCGGGAGATGCAAAGCCGTCCCACTTGGTATCGCAACCTTAAGGTATTGCATACCGCTGGGCTCGGGGATGCGGATCTCGCCGCCGGTCGGGTAGTGGCCCTGCGCCAACCCCTGCTCCTGGCGCAACAGGTCAACTCCTGGGAGGAACTGCGCCGCCTGGTGGTCCAGGCGGCATAAGTCCCCTCCTCTTTCGGCCTGCTGCTAGGCGTCTCTCCCTGGCGTAGGCTGTCCACAACTGCACAGGAAAACCCGGCGCCTTGCCGGCGCAAGGGTTGGCCTGTGTAGTTGTGGACAGACCCTCCCTTCAGAATGGATCTTGGGGCTTCCGGCCACCGCCGGAGCGTGTTTCGGGGGAGGTCTGAGAAAGGACAGTACATAGTAATACCGTCCTTTTGTCTCATATGTGAGATTTCACCCTCTCGGCTGGCGTCGTTCGATGCTGTCCTGAGCCGGGCGCGTAGCATCGCGAGCTCGCGAGCAATGCGGGCGCGCCCGTGCGCAGAGCCGCGGTCTTACCCCGTGCTACGCACTGTCATCAGGCCACCGCTACCTAAAGCAGCGGCTTATTGGCCTCGGTCATGATTCGGAAACGGGGCTCATGCCATTTGACGTTTTCCGGGTTGAAAAATCTTTCTACCCCGCACGCGATGCAGTATTTATCAATGACATCGATAAGATGCCGCTTGTTCTCCTCGGGGATCATCATGGCGCGTTCCAAGACCGTGGCGAGGATCTCGTCCGTGCTCATCTTGCCGGGATCCATCATCAGGGCATTGGCCGTACAACCCAGCCCTTCCATCAGTTTATAGATGGTCGATAGCTTGGGGTCTGCGCCTTCCGCTTCGAGCGTGGAGATATGCCCCACCTTAATACCTGTCTTCTCAGAAAGGTTATATTGGGTGAGTCCCTTTTCTCTTCTAATCCGCCGGATATTGTCGCCTAGGCTCATTTTTCGCCCCCTTGTTCCTGTCTAGGGGAGATTATAGGGGTCATATTTCCCCTAGGGACTTGTTATACCCCTGTAGGGTGCGTTATTGTTCCCCTACAGGGTTATTGACAGCGTTTCTCGGGCGCTATGGGCGAATTTCAACCTTATACATTATGCGTAATCTAATCTAGGGCATGTTATCCTGGGCTTGCACAAATCCCAATCGCTCCTTAGATGACTATCCCGTGCTCGGGTCAGTCTAAATGGATGTCCCAAAACTAACGCACTGACATCGTGATAAGATTTAGATCCCTAGCGGACGTGATTTCCAGCCGTCCCGGTCTCGATATGCTGACAAGAGAGGAACCATCGTTGAACTTTCGTGGATTATTGAACCTATTGGCCTTGTGTGGTCTTACGATAGTCCTTGCCGGGTGTGCCTCATCACCGAGATCGGGCCAGCACGCGGATTCAGAGGATGCATTGGCCAAGTCAGCGATTCCAGACCCAAACAAGCCCAATATGTTTTTCCCCGGAGGCAATATTCAACAGGTGCGTGGCGCGGCTATGGGCGCGGCGGTCACTCAAGGTTGGGAGGTCAAGAAGGCCGGCCGCGACAGCCTGATTCTGCAGCGCGATCTTGACGATGTCGCGGCGGAAAACCTTGCGTCTGGAGCTTCACGTGGGCCGTTACCACCTGTGGTGGAGGTGCGGACGGACTTTTTTGACCGTTCCGGTGGCGTTAATGTGCAATTGGCCGCGGAGGTTATAACCGCGCGGGGCACCAATAAGGAGAAGAGGCAAGACTCTACCACTACCTACCGTAATGAACTGATGCATGCTCTTTCCATTCTTCAGAACGACTGGCGCGAGGCTGGACCCAAAATTGCCAATGCCTTACCACCCATTGGTGGTTCCAGGGACAGCATGTCATCGGGTTATTCGGCTGCCGAATCGGACACGAATTCCTCTCAGGATTCCTTTTTACCCAATGCGTTACCGGATGATTCCGATAAGTCCCCAGAGGATAATTCGCAAAGCCCCGCATCGAACTGGTCATTACCGCCGACGGCAGCTGCAAACGCGACTGCGGCGGCCGTGTCCAGGGCCAATAGCCTCCCGAATAAGGTTACGTCTGTACCGACCGTTACCAAGACACCCCCGACCACCAAAGGCCCGCCTCCTGCTACGACCCCAGTAACCAAGACAGCTTCCGCTGCCACCCCCACCCTATTTACGCCTGCCCCAAAAACATCTCCGACGATAAATCCAAAAGTGGCTCCCACAACCACCACCAAGGTTACCCCTCCTGCGCCTGGTGGTGGCAGGCCTATCAATACTTCCCTCACAATGCCACTTTCAGCCATGAGTGGTGTGGCAAAACCCAATACCACAACCACAAATATGAAATCCTCTTCGGCCGTCCCTACTTCTTCTTCAAAACCCAAAACCAGCACGGCAACGGCGAAATCGGTCTCAGTAGCTGTCACCAAGACCCCTGCCAATGTAACCTCCAAGTCCAGTAGCCTCCCCGTAACTACCGCAAAAGCCTCATCAGGCACTAAATCCAGTGCTGTCCCCGCCGCCAATTCCAAGACCACGGGTACTCCTACCCCTGCCTCTAAGGCATCATCCGTACCTACCAAAACTGTTGCTTCAGCCAAATCCAATACTTCCAAGGCTAAGGACAAGTAGCCATCAGGAGGTATAAGGCTTGTACCATCCACCCCTCATAGAGGACCGGGAAGCGAACTGAATGCCCGGAGCGCTTGTCATTTCCAGTGTCCAGCCACAACTCTTGTGATCTGGCATTGTTGCCTTACGGGGATCGAACACCCCAGGATCGAAACCCTATGAATCGTGACCAACGCATCCAAAACCTCATCGTTCAGGAATTGGATCCTCTCCATCTTGAACTTATTGATGAAACCAGCCAGCACAACGCGCCCGCAGATGGGGAATCGCATTTCAAACTCCTCGTCGTCAGCGACCGCTTCGGGACCCTCAAACCCATTGCTCGTCATCGCCTTATCCATGATCTGCTGAAAGCAGAATTTGCCAACGGTCTCCATGCCTTGGCCATGCATACCTGGACACCGGAGGAATGGTTTCTGAGAGGTGGTCAAGCCCCTCAGTCACCGCCCTGCCTGGGTGGGGGTAAGGATTAACCGATTCGCCAAAAACCCTGCAGCCAGTAACCGATCGGTTCACAACTTCCGAAAGATCATTTACTTGTTGGTTTTAAAGGACTATTTCATGAAACAAGCCCTACTGTTCGGTGCCATCACCCTAGCGCTGACTACCATGGCCAACGCCCAAATCAAACCCGAGGATCAGATTAGATTCAGGCAAGCCGGTTACAGCTTCATGAGTTGGAATATGGGCAAGATCAAGGCGAACCTTGAGGGTCAGTTCGATCCTAAGGAGGTTGAAGGCGCCGCCAATGCCATTGCTGGCATTGCTAATTCCCACATGGGCGCCCTATTCGGACCTGGGACCGATAGAGATATCGGCAACGTCAAGACCCGCGTAAAACCGGAATTTTTCCAGCACAAGGATGAGGTTAATAAACTTGCCAAGGATTTCATCACGGCTGCGAACAACCTAAGCAAGGTTGCCGCCAGCGGCGATCAGGCCGCCATCAGACAGGCCTTTGGCGATACTGGTACGACCTGTAAGGCCTGTCATGATAGATTCAGGAAGGAATAATTCCCTCAACTTGGCCTCGAGGGCCCAGGTAAAGACCAGCTTGTATTGGCATTGGCAACTCTATGGGTGACCCTAAGGGTGACGCTCTTGGTCATTCAATAGGATGGATCGTTTTCGCCTAGATCGGCGGCCAGGAAGACGCAGCCTTTACCTTTCCGTTTAGCGTGATATAAGGCGTCATCCGCCACCGCATGTAGGGCGGTGGGGGTTTGACCCTCGGCAGGGAAACAGGCGATGCCAATGCTCGCAGAAACGCGACGTGCCTTCCCCTTGATCACTATGGGCTCGCTGATATGAGTAATCAGGCGCTGGGCAAACTCGATCAACTCGGCCCGACTGGCGGACTGAGGGATCAGGATCAGGAACTCGTCGCCACCCCATCGACAGACCGTATCGGTTACGCGCACCGAACTGGCCATCCGCCGTGAAACCTCCCGCAAGACCTGATCGCCAGTCTCATGTCCAGCGGTGTCATTGATCACCTTGAAGTTGTCTAGATCCAGATACATCAAGACACAAGATGTCTGATTGCGCTCAGCTAGGAGGAGGCTACGGTTCAGCCTGTCAGTGAAGAGGATACGGCTGGGCAACTCCGTCAGGGTGTCATAGAGGGCCAAATCCCGCAACGCGGCGTTAGCGGCGGCGAGTCGTTCCTGGGTCTTCAATACCGAGGCCGTCAAACCAGTTAGGGCTAGAAATAACAGGGCGATAATCCCCGCGACCGGCCACAGCCAGCCGATCCTCGCGACAACCCGGTCATTCAAGTCGCCCGCCGAAAAACCAGCCATCATGACCAGTGGGAGATCGCCTACCTGGCGATAAGTATATTGACGCCATATGCCGTCGAAGGCGCTCGCAGCATCGAAAGTGCCGAAGGGTACCTGTGCCAGGGCCGCCCACAAGGGGGTTGCCAGGGGTGTTGCCCACGTGTCTGGGTTGGGCTCGGGAATACGCGCCCTCAGGAGGTGATCCTCCGTACCCAATAATGCTGCTGTTTGCTCTGCGCCAAGCTGGAGGCTATGGAAGTAGCGCGTGAATGACTCGGGAACGACAGTAGCGAGTACCAGGCCGCCGAAGGATCCATCCTGGTTATCGATACGTCGACTGATGCGGAACTGATATTTACCTGTCACCCGTCCTTTTTCCACGGGTGAAATCGAAAGCCGATCCGCAGATGTCATTTGATGGAAGCGGAAATACCCCCTATCAGCAACACTAAGGTTGCGAGCCGCCGGATTGTGGGCAAGCACGATGATCCCCTCGGCGTTGATGAGATAGAGATTTTCCACAACCGAATGGTCGAAATCGAGTCCATCCACAAAGCGCTCAGTCAGGGCGATCGAGCCTGTATGCTGATAGACCCAGCGCATCCCGTGGAGGAACGCATCCACCTGATTAATTAATTGCAGGGTGTGCTCGGTGAAGGCGTTGACAGTTTGGTTCGCCTCTGCAGCCGTACTGGCTACCTCGGCACGATAGCTGTACTGGTAAAACCAACCGCTGCCACCCAGGATGGAGAGACATGCCAGGCTAGCCACCATCCAGAGCAACCACAGGCGCGGTTTGATGGGCGGCGTGGATGGATGATTCCCCTGCTCAAGGGCCTGCTCGGCATCCCTCATCGTCCGCGCCCCTTCATATAGCCGTTACCGCAGTTGGGAGTCCCTGAACCGACTACTTTCCACTCGCGGCATCATAACCGGAGGTGGAGACCCTTGAGATACCTCTAGGTGGTTTTGATGGCCCCTAATCGGAGCCGTGGAGGCTCCAAGTCAGACGAAAGATCAAGAGGCCCCATAACAGGATGCCAAGTCTGCCATGCCACTGGCTGAGGACTCCGCCAACCTGACCCGTATCGAAGGCCGCAAGCACCAGTGCCGCCAAGAGCCCAGTGGGAGAGGCGGGTGGGAAGGTACAAGACACCTATTTGGTGGTTGTTCACCGCATGGCCGAGAGCAGAGTTCAGATCCCCCATCTCAGCGCCGGGCTAGTGTCCGGATCACCTAGCCCAGTCTGCCAACAAAGCGATCTCGGGCCGCTTTGGCACGTTCGAAGACCTCCAGCAAGGCCTCCCCATCCCCATGCTCGACGTCAGCTGCCAATTCGGCCAAATCGCCCTGGAACCGCGCAAGCATCTGGCCAAGTGCCTGGCGATTGGCGAGGCAGATATCCCGCCACATGACGGGATGACTCGAAGCAATGCGGGTGAAATCCCGAAAGCCACCGGCAGCGTAACGAAAAATCTCATCATTCTCACGCAGCCGTGCCAGGCTATCGACCAGACTATAGGCCAGGAGGTGCGGCAAGTGGCTGGTGGCGGCAAGGACCTCATCATGGTGAGCCACCCCCATGTGAGTCACCTCCGCGCCGCAGGCCTCCCACATGGCCTGTACCTTGGCGGTAGCTACGGGGTCCGTCTCGGGAAGGGGGGTGAGAATCACTCGCCGATGGTTGTAGAGTTCGGCGAAGGAGGCATCGACCCCGCTCTGTTCCGTGCCGGCGATGGGGTGACCAGGCACGAAATGACCGGGCAACTGGCCAAAGACCTGGCGGGCATCCGCTACCACGCTTCCCTTCACGCTGCCGCCATCGGTAAGAATGGCATCTGGGCTCAGGTGATCACGAATCGCGGCAAAGGTCCCTGCCATAGCCCCCAGGGGTACGGCGATGAAGACCAGATCGGCCCCGGCAACCGCCTGTGCAGGATCCTGATAATAACGATCGATCACCCCCAATTCGATGGCACGGTGAAGATTAGCCAACGAGCGCCCGCAGCCTACCACCTCGCCCACGAAGCCAGCCAGACGCAGGGCCCGGGCCAGGGAACCACCAATGAGGCCAACACCGATAACCGTCAGCCTCTTGATTGCCGGGTCCTTGATCATGAGGTCAGGGCCGCCCTCAAGGCGGTAAGAAGACGCGAGTTTTCCGCCTCGTTCCCAATCGTGACGCGCAGGTGATTGGGTAGACCATAGTTGGCGATCGGGCGGGTGATACAGCCTGCTCGCAACAGGGCCTGATCGACAAGCCCCGCGGGACGGCCCAGATCCAGGGTGATGAAATTGCCCACCGAGGGGATAAATCCTATCCCCAATTCTCGGGCGCCTTCCTCCAGTTGACGCATGCCGCGCCGGTTAAGCGCCAGGGAGGCCTGAATATGCCCCTCGTCCGCCAGTGCCGCAATAGCCGCCGCCTGGGCAATGCTATTGACGTTAAAGGGCTGACGGGCACGATTGAGCAGATCGGCGATGTGGGGATGGCTGAGGCTATAGCCCACCCGGAGGGCTGCCAAGCCATGTACCTTGGAGAAGGTGCGGGTGACGATGAGGTTTGGGAACCGGTCCAGCCAGAGGGTGGTGTCAGGGAAATCCGGATCCTCGACGTATTCGGTGTAGGCCTCGTCGACCACTGCCACGCAGGTCTCCGGCAATTCAGCCAGAAAACCTGCCAGGCTGTCGCTGGTGAGCCAGGTCCCGGTAGGGTTGTTGGGATTAGCGATCCAGACCACCCGAGTGCGCTCATTGACCAGGGCCGCCATCGCCTCCAGGTCGTGGCCAAAGTCCCGGGCCTTGGCAACGCGAGCCCTGGCTCCCACCGCCTGGGTGCCAATGGCATAGACGGCGAAAGCATGCTCGGAGAATACCGATTCTTGACCCGGGTGAAGGAACACCCTAGCCACCAGATCAAGGACATCGTTAGAGCCATTCCCGAGGGTGACGGCCGCAGAATCCAAGCCATGGCGTTCAGCCAAGACCCGGCGCAGCTCGAAGCCACCCCCATCCGGATAGCGCCCCAACTCAGCCAAGGCAGCCAGGGCCGCCTCCCTCGCCAGAGGGCCGGGGCCCAGGGGATTTTCGTTGGAGGCCAGCTTGATCGAGTTGGTGATCCCCAACTCCCGCTCCAATTCGGACAGAGGTTTGCCAGGAATGTAGGGCTGCAGACCAGGTAGGCCAGGTGCTGTCAGCTTGAGAAAGGGGTTGACAGTGATAGTCATCTCGGGACCCTGCAGGGGTTACTAGATTACGGCCTTGGGGTAGGAACCCAGGACCCGGAACAGGCTGGCGGTCCGGCGCAGGGTCCCCAGGGCCAGCGCGACGGTCTCATCCTCACGATGACCCTCAATATCGACAAAAAAGACATAATCCCAGAGACCCCGTCGTGAGGGACGGGACTCGATGCGGGTCATACTTATGCCATGCGCCGCCAGGGGTTCGAGAAGACCATAGAGAGAGCCAGCCTCGTTATGGCAGGAAAGCAGCAGGCTGGTCTTATCGTCCCCGCTGGGGCGGGCATCTTCGGTGCCAATCACCAAGAAACGGGTAGTGTTACCCGGTTCATCCTCGATACAGCGCTCCAGAATCGCCAAGTCGTAGATGTCGGCCGCTGCCTCACCTGCCACCGCTGCGGCAACGGGATGGCCGGCGGCCAGGCGCGCGGCCTCGGCATTACTATCCACGGCGATCCGCTCGGCCAGAGGCAAGTGGCGATCCAGCCAACCCCGGCACTGGGCCAGGGATTGCTGGTGGGAATACAGGGTTTGGATCGCCGCCAGGTTTGGCTCCCGGCTCATCAGGTGATGATGGATACGCAGGCTGACTTCACCAGCAATATTGAGGGGGGAACGCATGAACATGTCGAGGGTGTGATTGATGACCCCTTCCGTAGAATTCTCCACGGGAACCACCCCGTAGTGGCAGGATCTGGCCTCGACCTCCCGGAAGACATCACCGATACTGCCAACCGGAACCGTGTGGGCGGCATGCCCGAACTGCTTGACTGCTGCCGCCTGGGTGAAGGTCCCCGCTGGGCCCAGGAAGGCCACCGCCAGGGGTTGTTCCAGGGCCAGGCAGGCGGACATGATCTCCCGAAAAAGGCGGGCCACGGCCTCCCCGCTCAGGGGGCCGGGATTACGGGCCTTGATGCGGCGCAGCACCTCCGCCTCGCGACCGGGACGGTAAAACTGGCTGTCCCCGCCCGCGAGTTTGATGAGAGCTACTTCATGGGCACAGGTTGCACGGGCGCTGAGGAGGCGCAGCATCTCTTCATCGATGGTATCGATTCGCTTGCGCACATCCGCCAACCGGGCCTCGGAATTCATGGCACCGCCCTCCCCTGCCCGCCCCTGAACCGGGGCATCAGGCCTGTTCCTTCTCACAGCCTAGGCATCGGACCGAGAGAACGCCGGGGATGGTTCGCAATTGGGCCACCGTCTCTCTAGGCACCGCTTGATTGACATCGATGAGGGTTACGGCGATATCCCCACGAGAGCGATTGAGCATGTCGAGAATATTGAGTCCCGCCGCCGCCAGGTCAGTGGATATCTGCCCGACCATATTGGGCACATTGCTGTTGACTACGGCAAGACGGTAACCCCCGTTCCTTGGCAGCAGAATCTCGGGGAAATTAACCGCGTTGGTGATGTTACCGTTCTCTAGCCAGCCGCGTACCTGATCGGCGACCATGACGGCGCAGTTCTCCTCCGCCTCGGCGGTCGAGGCCCCGAGGTGTGGCAGGGTCACGACGCGGGGATGATTCTTCAGGAGGTTGTTGGGGAAATCGCAGACATAGGCATAAAGATGGCCTGAATCGAGGGCCGCCACCGCGGCCATGTCATCAATAATGCCATTGCGGGAGAAATTGAGCAGCACCCCCCCCTTGCGGATGTGGCGCAGGCGCTCAGCATTGATCATGCCGCGAGTCTCATCGGTAAGGGGCACATGAAAGCTGATGAAATCGGCCCGGGCAACCAGGTCATCCATACTCAGGGCCTGCTGGACATCGGCGGCGAGTTGCCAGGCCCGCTGCACGGTAATGGTGGGATCGTAACCAATGACCTTCATACCCAAGGCACGAGCGACATTCGCCACCTGGACGCCGATGGCGCCGAGGCCAACTACCCCAAGGGTGCGGCCCGGAAGTTCGAAACCGACGAATTGCTTTTTGCCGCTTTCCACTGCCTTGTTGATGGCCGCGTCCTCCCCCTCCAGGCTACGGGCGAAGGCCCAACCCTGGGCGATATTGCGTGCCGCCAGCAGCATGCCCGCTACTACCAATTCCTTGACCGCATTGGCATTGGCACCAGGGGCATTGAACACGGGCACGCCTCGCTCTGACATGCGTGCCACCGGGATATTGTTGACGCCAGCCCCAGCGCGGCCCACGGCCCGCAGGGAGGCCGGGATCTCCATATCGTGCATGCTGGCGGAACGAACCAGAATCGCGTCCGGATGCGCGATCTCCGAGGCAACCTCGTACTTGTCACGAGGGAGCCGGTCAAGACCTGAGACGGAGATATTATTGAGAGTCAGTATCTTGTACATGATTCTTATGTAATTCCTAGCCGTATTTACGCTCAAACTCAGCCATGAAATCGACCAGGGTCTTGACACCTTCTTCGGGCATGGCGTTATAGATGCTGGCCCGCATACCCCCGACGGAGCGATGGCCCTTCAGGGTCAGGAGACCGGCTCCCTTGGCCTCGGCAAGGAAACTGGCATCCAGCTCGGCATTGGCGAGGGTAAAGGGGACATTCATCCAGGAACGACAATCCGGACGCACCGGGTTGGTATAGAAATCCGAGGCGTCGATGGCGCTATAGAGCAACTTAGCCTTACGCTCATTGATGATCGCCATTTGCTCCAGCCCACCCAGTTCCCGCAACCATTGGAATACTAGACCCGCCAGGTACCAGGCATAGGTCGGCGGTGTGTTGTACATGGAGTCATTATCGGCCTGGATCTTATAATCGAACATGGTCGGCGTGCCTTCCAGAGGCTGCCCGATGAGATCCTCGCGAACGATGACAATTGTCAGCCCTGCCGGCCCCACGTTTTTCTGCGCGCCGGCGTAGATGAGCCCGAAGCGAGAGACATTAAGGGGACGGGACAGAATGGTGGATGACATATCTGCCACCAGGGGGATGTCGCCAGTTTCCGGGATATAGGGGAACTCGACCCCTTCGATGGTCTCGTTAGGGGTGTAATGGACATAGGAGGCGTCCTCGCCCAGAAGCAGGTCGATCTGGGCCGGCACACTGGTGAAACGGCCTTCGATGCCCCCTTCCGTTACCGCCACGGTGCAATAACGCTTGGCCTCCTGGATGGCCTTCTTCGACCAGGAACCCGTCTTGATGTAGGCTGCGTCCCGGCCATCGCGCAGCAGGTTCATGGGCACCATGGCAAACTGACTGGAGGCACCGCCTTGCAAAAACAAAACCTTATAGTTATCTGGGATCGCGAGCAGGGCCCGCAGGTCCGTCTCTGCCGCCGCGGCGATGGACATATATTCCTTGCCCCGATGGCTCATTTCCGCCACACACATGCCGGTGCCTTGCCAATCCAGCATCTCATCCCGAGCACGGATGAGAACGGAGTCCGGCAGCATGGCCGGACCAGCGCTGAAGTTATAGGGTCTTGCCATGGTAGTAACTCCGTATCAATTGGATTTTCAGGTTGTTAATAGAATTGCTCGGAAATCACAGGCCCTTTTAGCTCAACTCCTCGCCATCGGCAGCCTCATCCTCGCCCTCGTCGCCTTCATCAGCGCCACCTTCTAGGACAAGAATACGCTCCACGCCCGCCAGGCGCTCGCCTTCGGCAAGTGTAATGAGCTTCACTCCTTGGGTATTGCGGCCCAGCAACGAGATCTCCGCCACCGGCGTGCGTACCAGGGTACCCGCCTCGGAAATGAGCATGATCTCATCCTCGGGCCGCACCAGCACGGCCCCGACCTGCTCGCCGTTGCGTTCACTGGTCTGGATAGCGATCACGCCTTTGGTACCGCGGCCCTTCGTGGGAAACTCATCTAGCTTGGTGCGCTTGCCATAGCCATTTTCAGTAACCCCAAGCACGGTGCAAGCCGGATCGACTACTAGCATAGCAATGACCCGCTGACCCTCTTCGAGCAGAATGCCGCGGACGCCATGGGCACCGCGCCCCATCGAGCGGACCTCGGTCTCCCGGAATCGCACCGCCTTTCCCGCGGAGCTGAAGAGCAGGATCTCCTGCTGGCCATCGGTGATGGCCACATCGACTAGGCGCTCATCCTCGTGCAGATCCAAGGCGATGATACCCCGTGACAAAGGCCGCGAAAATTCCTGAAGAGGTGTCTTCTTGACCGTACCCGCCGTAGTAGCCATGAATATGAACTGGCTCTCGTCATACTCCCGCACCGGCAGGACGGCGTTGATGCGCTCGCCCTCGCCAAGGGGCAGGAGATTGACCATAGGCCGGCCGCGCGCCGCCCTCCCCGCCTGAGGCAACTCATAGACCTTGAGCCAATAAACCTTACCCAAACTGGAGAAGCACAAGAGGGTATCCAGGGAATTGGCGACGAACAGCTTGTCAATAAAGTCCTCATCCTTGATCGCTGTCGCGGAACGTCCCTTGCCGCCGCGCCTCTGGGCCTGGTAATGGCTTAGGGGCTGGGCCTTGGCGTAACCGGCGTGGGACAAGGTCACCACGATTTCCTCGGGGGTGATCATATCCTCGAGGGTCAAATCGGCATGATCCGTGAGGATCTCAGTGCGGCGCGGGTCGGCATACTGGTCGCGAATCATGACCAACTCGTCCCGGATCACTGCCATGAGCCTGTCCGGGCTTGACAGAATGGCGAGCAAATCGGTAATGGCCTCCAGGATCTCCTCGTATTCCTTGATGATCTTGTCCTGCTCCAATCCCGTCAGGCGATGCAGGCGCAGGTCGAGGATGGCTTGGGCCTGAGCCTCGCTGAGTCGGTAACCCTCCGCGTTCAACCCTAGTCCCGCCTCAAGATCGTCGGGCCGGGTCTCGCTGGCGCCGGCCCGTTCCAACATGGCCGAGACCGCACCCGGCTGCCAGAGGCGTCCCATGAGCCCCGTCTTGGCCTCGCCGGGGCTGGCAGAGCCCTTGATGAGATCGATCACCTCGTCGATATTGGCCAGGGCCACCGTCAAACCTTCCAGGATGTGGGCACGCCCCCGCGCCTTGCGCAACTCAAAGATAGCCCGTCGCGTCACCACATCGCGGCGGTGGCGCAGGAAGTACTCCAGCAACTGCTTGAGATTGAGCAGACGCGGCTGGCCATCCACCAGGGCCACCATATTGATGCCGAATACCGACTGCATGCTGGTGTGCTGGAAGAGGTTGTTCAGCACCACGTCCGGGTAGTGGTCGCGCTTAATCTCGATGACCATGCGCATGCCGTCCTTATCCGACTCATCCCGGAGCTCTGCGATACCCTCGATTCTCTTTTCCTTAACCAGTTCCGCCATCCGCTCCAGAAGCCGGGCCTTGTTCACCTGGTAAGGCAGCTCGGAAACAATGATGGCCTCGCGACCGCTGCGCTTCTCCGTCTCAACCTGGGTTCGGGCGCGCATGATGACCCGACCGCGTCCGGTCCGATAGGCCTCGCGGATACCCCGCACGCCATTGATGATGGCGGCGGTTGGGAAGTCCGGGCCCGGGACCAACTCCATGAGTTCCTCGATGCCGATCTCCGGTCGATCGATTAATGCCAGACAGGCCTCGATCACCTCCCCAAGGTTGTGTGGGGGAATGTTGGTGGCCATGCCCACCGCAATGCCAGAGGAGCCGTTGACCAGGAGATTGGGAAAGCGGGCTGGCAGAATACGGGGCTCATGCTCCGACTCGTCGTAGTTCGGGGTGAACTCGACGGTTTCCTTGTCGATATCCTCCAGGAGACTATGCGCGATGCGCGCCATGCGCACCTCGGTGTAACGCATGGCCGCCGGGGCGTCCCCATCCACGGAGCCAAAGTTTCCCTGCCCGTCCACGAGCATGTAGCGCATGGAAAAGGTTTGAGCCATGCGAACTATGGTGTCGTAAACCGCCGTATCGCCATGGGGATGGTACTTACCGATGACATCACCCACCAAGCGCGCCGACTTTTTATAGGGCTTATTCCAGTCGTTCCCCAATTCACTCATGGCAAAGAGAACGCGCCGATGAACGGGTTTGAGTCCGTCACGCACATCTGGCAAGGCTCGGCCCACGATCACGCTCATAGCGTAATCCAGGTAGGACCGGCGCATTTCGTCCTCTAGGTTGATGAGGAGAATTTCTTTGGCGAACTCCGGCATAAGGATGGCTAACCTACTGGAGGTAATGGCAAACAGGAACTTTTGGCATGGGTAGACGGGTGCGCTTGGCTCCAGGCGGCCTGGCGGGGGGGCCTGCGGAGACAACCCGGCAATTCTACCACGCGAGGCCAGTAAGTCGCACCGCTAGATGGTTTTTTGCCGATGATGCGACCCGACCTGGCGACATTTGCCAGGGACGAAGGGCGATGTAGAGAGCCGCGGCGATTGCAAGATCCTGGACGGGCTAGAACTGGCTCCCTGTAACGGCCAGAAAAAGACCAGGGCTGGAAAGGACCAGGGCTCACTAG
>CAZFZB010000012.1:0-33841 GCA_964523415.1 uncultured Chromatiaceae bacterium
CCGGGACGCCGGCATCCGCGGCTGCATCCGCATCAGTCATGGACTGCATCTCGCCGCTAAAGGACATGCCCCCCGAGCCGCCCGGATTGGACTGCCCCTTGCCCGGGGGCGTCATGCCGGGTTGTCCCAAGGCCGCGGCGTCCACCTCGGCACTGACATCCACATCACTGGGACCGTAATCGATTGGCATTGGGAAAGGCTGCGCGGCAGCAATCTGTTCATCGGTCCAGAAGGTCGCCGCGGCGCTCAGTTCAGCCCGGCTCACGGATTTCGACATCGTCAGCGGTCCAGCCTGAGCCCCCATGGAGAGGGCCGGCAGGAGGGCAGCGATTAGTAAATAGTTGGTTTTGCTCATTTCATAATCTCCGGTTGGTCAAATTCTCTGGTTGGTTCAATGGCAACCACCCCCCGAGAAGCCGGGTTGAAAATTCGCGAACCAATCAACCACGTTATAACCCTGAAGGAACGCGTAACGCCAAAGCCACTGGATTCTGTATTCAAAATCGAGAAGAGTTAAAATTTTGAATAAATCTAATGGGATATAAGCTACGCCATCCTGAACAGGGAGGAGCGATTAATGGATCACATAAGGGGATTACGACGCTGCCCGCTGCATCGCAAAACCCACACCAAAGCAGCTGCCTGATCCCTAATAAAGATGCTAGCGCTGCACAGGAGCTTTTCCATCAGTACTACTACTGAGTTGACAAAGTAGCGAACAGGGCCTTGGGCCCTGTTGCCTTGGCTAACCTGCACCCACCATCGCACCCCAACCTCGCTAACTAGCGTCTCACAACGGCACCTGACCACTCCGGTGACAGCGTATGGCCCCTCGTGAGGCCATGAGTACCGACAGCCCCCGACAAGGGCCGCGTGCTCACTTAGTTCGCCAAACAGAGTTCTTCAATTGCCCTGAATCGGATGCCCGAAAGGGATGGTCAGGGACCCTGCAGTCCCCCACAGGGTTGTGGATCTGTGTATGGATATCGCACCCCCTGAATCCCAGGAATCCTGATAACACTCCTTTCTGGCATGATTTCCATTCGCAATCCTGGATGCGCCAGCCTCGGAATTCACCTTATTCACTCTTATGGGTGCAGGGGAATGGTGAGCCTCCTGCCCAGCGGACAAGCCCAGACTCGATCGGCATAGCCCTCTGATGTTGCATGAGGTTGGGTGATGCGGAGGATGAGATCCCGGGTCACACCCTAGTTGCGACCATAGAAGGGGAAAACTTACTATAGATGCAGCAAAATCCCCTGGCCCAGACCCAAGCCAATCGTCGGCAAGAACTGGCCGCTCCCTGAATTCTTTCGGCGCAAACCTAACACCGGCCCACCAACCCCCTGGAAAATAAAAGAGACCCACCCATGGCGGCATCCATCGACGAGTTGACGATCAGCTACAAGGACGGCGACATCGAGACCGTTCAAGAACTTGACAAGGTCATTCTCTCCCGGGGAGCCTGGACGACCATCCTATTTCGCTATCGGGATTGGGAACGGGCCAAGGAAGGCTATGGCCCCGATAAATACAGTATTCGTCGTTATCAGAAGCGCAACGGTCAATACCAACTTCAGTCCAAATTCAACATTTCCAGCCGTGCCCAGGCTCAATCCCTCATCTCGGCCCTGCAGCAGTGGGTGGAGGAGGGCTGAGCCTGGCTTGAGAGGGTTAGCTGTCTATCTGGTCAGACCCTGGACATCGGGAGCTCCCTCCGGGATCGGCAACCCGGGTGGCTCAGGGGGAGGCATCTCTAGTGGCGAAGACCCGTCTCCCTGTCCGGCCCCTGGCGGCGACCCCTCTGCCGCCACCTGTGATGGCTGCCCAGGCTTAGCCCCCCCCTTGGCATCCAGGGTCAAATGGCCAGCCTTATCATCGATGGTAAGGCTATAGCGGTTGAGGACGCTCATGCCCAGCAGGCCGCTATTGCCAAGCTTGGCGTCTTCAAGGAAGGCGACCGGAATATTTTCGATACGATTCTGGCCAAGCCAGAGGGCAGGCAAATTGCCTAGGCGCGCCTGGACCTTGCCATTGGCCGTCTGCATCTCACTAGGCCGCAAGCTGGCCGCGGGGAGACCCAGCGCCCCCAGCAGGGAGGCGGGGAGAACGACGTGATCCGCGCCCGTATCCACCAGCAACTCCCGTGAAATCCGCTTGCCGCCAGCGCCCTCCAGTGAGACCTGGACGGCGTGCTGGGTCCCTCGCAGCGTGGTCTTGAGTTCGATGTGCCCCGCCCCGGAGTTTCCCCCGGCGGTAACGGGCGGAGCAGGGGGCTCATAGGCCTTTTTCTCCCCCAGGATAATGACGCGTTCGATGCCTCCCCCGGGTGCCTGGACGATGATGTGGTCGAAGTCTACCAGCAGGCTGCGCAAACGGGGGTAGATGTCCTCCGTGCTCACCCGAGCGACCGCCTCGCCCGTTACAGCCAGGCCGACCAGGGCGAAACCATGGACCACGGACAGTCGCTCCAGTTCAGCCTGGACGGGTATCTTCGTCTGGGCGAACAGGGGGGCGGATACCAAAAATGTTAACAACAGAATCCGGCAAAAATATTCGAAAGGGGGCGGGATCATGCCAGCTACTGCCTCGGTTTACAGAGTGGGGCGGGAGTAGGCCCAGTATGGCAAGCCTGACCGCATTCTCCAAGTTCGCCATGGCCAGTGGTTGGGCAGGGTGAAGTTCAGAGCACGGCCAGCACCTGACCGGCCCTCATTCGCCCCCTGTCCGCGTGAGCCCGATGATGGAGACCAGGGGGCGCCAGGCCCACAGGGCATAGTGATGCAATTCGGGAAGATACATCTGAGAAATCTGACCATCGAGATAGAGGGCGTTGGGGCAGTCGAGCAAATCCCTGAACAAGGTACCAAAGTCATGAAAATTGACCGCACCTTCGGAAATCGCGAATACAACCCGGCCGGAGGTATCCACACCGACGCCATTGCGTACATAACGGCTCTCGTATTCCGGGATGAAGCGGGGATGCAGAACACCCTTAGTGACGAGCATGGGCCCTGATTGAATCGCCATGAGCACCTGATCTTGGGGATGGTAACCGTCCGTCTCGACCACCTGGGCACCCTGAGGGGTAACATAGAAGATCCCGTTGGGCTTGAGGAAGAAGTTTCCTCCCCCCGCACCCCGGTTGAGGGGGACGAAGGTCTGGCCGTTTTCAATGTATAGGCCCAAGGGCGCCATGGCCCGCGAATAGATGCCACCGTTTATCGCGAATACCAACTGCTCCCCCCGCTCGGCCAAATCCTGACGCAGGGCATAAAGACTGGTATAAGGGGTGCCATCCGGACGCTTCCAGAAAAGGTGCAGGGCCTGTTCCTCACCCTTTTCCAGACGATAGATATCAAAGCTGGTCTCCCGATGCTCGACCGAAAAGGCGGAGCCTGCCAACAGGGGCCCCGATATCAACGCCAAAAACCAGCAGGACAGGCTCCAGGGCCAGCGATCCGCCCAACGGCGAGACACCCGGTGTCCTTGCATCCTCCGTCCTCTTATGGCCCCCATTTCCCGTTGCTTACCGTCGCCTTACCTGAAACCTGGTTCTCATGCTAACCCGTGCCTCCCTCCTTGGCATTCAAGACCATTGGCATCCAAGACCGGCCTCGAGGCCATGAACCGCAGCAACCACTTCCTTGCGAGTCACAATCCGGCCCCTTATCCTTGGGCCCATCGCTTCTCAGGTCCATATCCATGCCCAGTCCTCCAGACCTCTACCCCCCCATCGAGCCCTATGCCAGCCAGCGGATGCTGGTTGACGGCCATGATATCTACATCGAGGAATGCGGCAATCCCCAGGGCAAGCCCGCCGTCTTCCTGCATGGGGGACCCGGCGCGGGGTGCGACCCTGTCCATCGGCGCTTCTTCGATCCAGACTTATACCGCATCATCCTCTTCGACCAGCGCGGCGCGGGACGCTCGCGGCCCCATGCCGAATTGGCTAATAACAGCACTTGGCATCTGGTCTGGGATCTGGAGCGCATCCGGGAACGCCTTGGGATTGCCTCCTGGCTGGTCTTTGGTGGTTCCTGGGGCTCGACCCTCGCCTTGGCCTACGCCGAGACCCATCCGGAGCGCATCTCCTCCCTGATTGTGCGCGGCATTTTTCTCTGCCGGCCGGAGGAAATTTACTGGTTTTATCAGGAGGGGGCCAATTGGGTCTTTCCGGAATGGTGGCAGGATTTTCTGGCCCCCATTCCACCGGAGGAGCGCCAAGATCTCCTCCAAGCCTATCACCGGCGTCTTACCGGCGACAACGAGATAGCCCGCCTCGCGGCCGCCAAGGCCTGGTCCCTCTGGGAGGGACGAACGGCTACCCTGTTGGAGAACCCCCACCTGCAACATCATTTTGCGGGCGCTCATTTCGCCCTCGCCCTGGCGCGTATCGAGTGCCATTACTTCGTCAACCAGGCCTTCCTGGAACCGAGGCAACTGCTACGGGATGCCCACCTCCTGCACTCTATCCCCGGCATCATCATCCAGGGGCGTTACGACCTCATTTGCCCCCTGCGCTCGGCCTGGGAACTGCACCAGGCCTGGCCAGGTTCGGAACTGATCGTTGTACCGGATGCTGGACATTCGGCATTTGAGCCAGGCATCAGCGCCGCCCTCGTCACGGCTACAGACCGATTTGCCCGGCTCTGAACCCTCTTCTCCGCCATAATTTGCACACGGATCCCAACACCCTGAACCCGGCGTGAGGCAACCATGATCGGACTCATACAACGCGTGACCGAGGCTCGCGTCGAGGTCGCCAAGGAAGGGGTGGCGGCGATCGGCCGCGGATTGCTGGTATTGATCGGGGTGCAACAGGGGGATGACGACCGCCGGGCAGAACGCCTCCTCGAACGCCTGCTGGGTTATCGGGTCTTTCCCGACGCCATGGGGCGCATGAATCTGAACCTGGTGGAGGTGGGTGGGGGCCTCCTACTGGTACCCCAATTCACCCTGGCGGCGGACACCCGCAAGGGTACCCGCGCCAGTTTCACCCGTGCCGCGCCCCCGGAGGAGGGCCGCCGCCTCTTCGATCTACTGCTTGAGAAGGCTCGTGCCCGCTACTCCCCGGTTGAAAGCGGGCGATTCGGTGCCGATATGCAGGTGAGCCTGGTGAACGATGGCCCGGTGACCTTCTGGCTGGAGACCTGATCTCTGATGGCCGGACAAGAGGCCTGGGGCCACTCGGGAATCCAGCTCCAGCGATGGAGCAGCCGAATCCTGCCCGCCTGTGGTTTAATAGGCATCCCTTGCTACCGCCTTACCAACAGATGCCCGTGCCACCATCCATGCCTGCCCGCCACGCCCTCGTGGAACGAAATACCCTGGAAACCCGCATCCGGGTCAATATCGATCTGGACGGCACCGGTGTGTCGCGGTTCAAAACGGGTTTGCCCTTCCTGGAGCACATGCTCGACCAGGTAGCACGCCACGGACTCATAGACCTGGAGATCGAGGCCGAGGGCGACCTGCACATCGACGACCACCATACGGTAGAGGACATCGGCATCACCCTCGGTCAGGCCCTGGCTCGCTCGGTGGGCGAAAAGAAGGGTATCCGCCGCTACGGCCATGCCTATGTACCCCTGGACGAGGCCCTCTCCCGGGTAGTGGTGGACCTCTCCGGTCGTCCTGGCCTGAGTTATCACGTCCCCTTCACCCGGGCCATGATTGGCGCCTTTGACGTTGACCTGTTCCAGGAATTCTTCCAGGGGCTCGTCAACCATGCTGCCATGACCCTGCACATCGACAATCTGCAGGGCACCAATGCCCACCACCAGGCCGAGACCGTCTTCAAGGCCTTCGGGCGCGCCTTGCGCATGGCCCTGGAACCGGACCCGCGCCTGGGTGACATCACACCCTCCACCAAGGGGGTTCTGTAAGTTCCCCGCGTCCGGCACCTGTCATGAGGTAACACGCCTTGCTCCTGATCCCCGCCATTGACCTCAAGGATGGCCGCTGTGTGCGTCTGCGCCAGGGCCGCATGGAGGACGAGACCATCTTCTCCGACGACCCCGTGCAGATGGCCAGCCGTTGGGTGACCGCTGGCGCCCGGCGCCTGCATCTGGTTGACCTCAACGGTGCCTTTGCCGGCGAACCGGTCAATGGCCAGGCCATCCGCGCCATCGCCGCCGCCTACCCGGATCTGCCCATCCAGGTGGGGGGGGGCATCCGGGACGAGGCCACCATCGCCGCCTACCTGGAGGCCGGGGTCAGGTACTGCATCATAGGCACTCAGGCGGTCAAGGAACCCGCGTTCGTCACCCGTGCCTGCCTGACCTTTCCCGGCCATGTCTTGGTTGGCCTTGACGCCCGGGAGGGGCAGGTTGCCATCAGGGGCTGGGCCGAAATCACCGAACATAGGGTTGAGGATTTGGCCCGGCGCTTCGAGGACAATGGCGTCACGGCCATTGTCTATACCGACATCGGCCGCGACGGCATGATGACTGGTCCCAACGTTAGCGCCACCCGCGCCCTGGCTGAGGCCATACGGATACCGGTCATCGCCTCCGGAGGCATCACCAATCTGGATGACATCCGCGCACTTTGTGCCGTGGCCGCCAGCGGTATCGACGCAGCCATCACAGGTCGGGCCATCTACGAAGGCACCCTGGATTTCGCGGAGGGCCAGCGCCTTGCCGACGACCTGACAAGCCTCTAACTCCCTGCCCCTCCCCTATCTGTCAACCTGATTCGATCCCCATGGATACCTACCATGACAACAGCCTGGCTTGACGCCATAAAATGGAATGACCAGGGCCTGGTTCCAGCCATCGCCCAAGAGACCGGCACCGGCAAAATTCTCATGATGGCCTGGATGAACCGCGAGGCACTGGCGGCGACCCAAACCAACGGCCATGCAGTCTACTGGTCCCGTTCCCGGGGAAAACTCTGGCACAAGGGGGAGTCCTCCGGCCACGAACAGATCGTCAAGGCCCTGCGCCTGGATTGCGACGCTGACGTCATCCTGCTGGAGGTGGAACAGAAGGGCGGCATTGCCTGCCATACCGGCCGCCACAACTGCTTTTTCCGTGAGTTGCGGGATGGCGTCTGGACGGAGGTCGCCCCAGTGCTCAAGGATCCCGAGGCCATCTACGGCCCCTTAGCCCATGAGTGACATCCTCGTACGCCTGGCCCTGGTCCTGGAGGAGCGCAAGCAGGCCGGACCCGACAGTTCCTACGTCGCCCGCCTCTACGATAAGGGCCTGGACGCCATCCTCAAAAAGATCGGCGAGGAGGCCATCGAGACGATCATGGCGGCCAAGGACGGGGATCCTGCCCGCATCACCGCCGAGGTCGCCGACCTCTGGTTTCACTGCCTGGTGTTGTTGGCGCAGCAAGGACTGGGGCCGGATCAGGTTCTTGCCGAACTCGACCGGCGCTTCGGCTTGTCGGGGCTAGTGGAGAAGGCATCCAGGTCCTAGCGGGGAACCTGAACCTCATCGGGGTGCTTCAGGTCCGATATTCGGCGTTGATCTTAACGTAATCGTAGGTGAGATCGCAGGTTAAAACCCGGGTGCTGGCCTGGCCCCGTCCCAGCGCGACGCGAATGCCGATATCGCTGCCCGCCATGGCCTCTCGACCCGCATCTTCGGTGTAGCCAGGGTCCCGGCCACCTCCCTGGACGATCAGGGTATCCCCAAGCCAGATACGCACCCGATCGATATCAAGGTCCTTTAGCCCAGAGCGGCCCACGGCGGCGAGGATGCGGCCCCAGTTGGGGTCCGAGGCGAAGAGGGCAGTCTTGACCAGGGGCGAATGGGCGATGGTGTCGGCCACGCGCCGGGCCTCTTCCTGATCCTTGGCTTCCATTACCACCAGGGTTACCAGCTTGGTCGCACCCTCCCCGTCGCGCACGATGGCGGTCGCCAATTCCTGGCATAGATCACCGACCGCGTGACACAGGGACCTGTAGTCTGCCGAATCCGCTTCAGCAATTGGGGAATTTCCCAGGCTACCCGTAGCGGCAAGGATGCAGGCGTCATTGGTGGAGGTGTCGCCATCCACGGTGATCGCGTTGAAGGAGGTCTCCACCGCCTCCGCCAAGCAGGCTTGCAGTAGGCCCCGCTCCACCGCCACATCGGTCGCCAGAAAGGCAAGCAGGGTCGCCATATCGGGGCGGATCATACCCGAGCCCTTGGCGATGCCAGTCACCACGGCCATCCGCCCGGCAACTAAAAAGGTGCGGGATGCCAGTTTCGGCCGGGTATCCGTGGTCATGATGGCGCGCGCGGCTTGGGGCCAGGCCCCCGCATCCAGGGTCGCCAGGGCCAAGGGCAAGGCCGCCGCGAGGCGATCGACGGGCAGAGGTTCGCCGATGACACCGGTGGAAAAGGGCAGCACCACCTCCGCGCTCGAGCCGGTCAGGCTGGCAAGGGCCACGCAACTGGCCTTGGCATCGGCCATTCCCTGGTGACCCGTACCTGCATTGGCATTGCCGGAATTGATCAGGAGATAGAGAGGAGCGGCGGCGGCCAGATGCTGGCGCGCCAGTATCACGGGAGCGGCACAAAAGGCATTGCGGGTAAAGACGGCGGCGCACTGGGAACCAGTTGCCAGTTCCAGAAGGCAAACATCCTTGCGATTCTGGTAGCGAATGCCAGCGGCCACGGCCGCCAGGCGTACCCCAGAGACGGTCGCAAAGGGAATAGGCTCTTCGCTCATCATTCCCGCCCGCCAGGATCAGGAACCGTCTTCCTCGTTGCCGGAGTCAGCCCCTGTAGCCACTTGCGTAGCGGGGTGACGCTGGCGAAAACCGGCCAGGACTGGCTCAATTTACTTTGCCATGGCAATGTTTAAATTTCTTACCGGAGCCGCAGGGGCAAGGCTCATTCCTGCCGACCTTGCGCTCCTCCCGCACATAAGGTTGCTCATGCTCACGCCGCCGGGAGGGGTTGGGCTCAGCTGGCTCCTCCGGGGCATCGAGACCATGGAATTCTTCGTGCTTGAACTCGAACTGACGGACGGGAACCTGACGCGGTGGCTCAGGGAATGGCCCGCCCTCCGTGGCCAGTTGCAGCCGCGCCAGAGTCCCTACCACCTCCGACTTGATGCTATCCAGCATGGCGGAGAACATCTCGAAGGCCTCGCGTTTGTATTCCTGTTTGGGATTTTTTTGGGCGTAACCGCGCAGGTGAATACCCTGGCGCAGATAGTCCATGGATGCGAGATGGTCCTTCCACTGCATATCCAGGGTCTGAATCATGACGGCCTTCTCGACCTGGTGCATGATTTCGGGTCCGACGGCCCTTCCCTTTTCAAGGTAGCGCGCCGCCAATTCATCCAAAATGCGCTGTCGCAGCGTCTCTTCGTGCAGGGAATCGTCGCTTTCCAGCCATTGGGGGAGGGGCCAGTCGCCGCCGGCAAGATCCGTTAGGGCCCGTTCGGCGCCCGGCAAATCCCATTGCTCCTCCAGGCTCTGGGGAGGGATATGACGATCCAGAAGGGCCCCCAGGACATCGGCTCTCCAGACGGCTATGGTGTCTGAGACGTCCTGGGCATCCATCAACTCGCGCCGTTGCTGGTAGATGACCTTACGCTGGTCATTGGCAACGTCATCGAATTCCAGCAACTGCTTGCGGATATCGAAGTTACGGCCCTCGACCTTACGTTGCGCGTTCTCGATGGCCTTGGTCACCCAGGGATGTTCAATGGCCTCACCCTCCTGCATGCCGAGTTTCTGCATCATGGCGCCGACCTTTTCGGAGGCGAAGATGCGCATCAGGCTATCTTCCAAGGAGAGATAGAAGCGGCTGGAACCCGGATCGCCCTGACGGCCGGAGCGGCCCCGCAGTTGGTTGTCGATGCGTCGGGATTCGTGGCGCTCGGTGCCAACGACATGCAGGCCGCCCGCGGCCAGGACCTGGGCATGGCGTACCTTCCAGGCCTCCCGGGCCTCCTGGCGTTGAGCCTCATCCCGAATTTCATCCAATTCAGCATCTAGGCTGCCACCCAGCACTATATCCGTGCCTCGGCCCGCCATGTTGGTAGCAATGGTTACGGCACCCGGTCGGCCCGCCTGGGCAATGATGCCAGCCTCGCGTTCGTGCTGCTTGGCGTTCAGAACCTCGTGGGGGATTTTCTCCTTATTAAGGAGACCGGAGATGAGTTCCGAGGTCTCGATGGAGGCGGTACCAACCAAGGCCGGTTGTCCACTCTTCACGCAATCGCGGATGTCCTCGATGATGGCCTGATATTTCTCATTGGCGGTGAGATAAACCAAGTCGCCGCGATCATCTCGGATCATGGGCTGGTTGGTGGGGATGACCACCACCTCGAGTCCGTAAATCTGCTGGAATTCGTATGCCTCGGTATCGGCGGTACCGGTCATACCCGCCAGTTTGGGGTAAAGGCGGAAAAGATTTTGGAAGGTGATGGAGGCGAGGGTCTGGTTTTCCTGCTGGATAGGTACCCCCTCCTTGGCCTCCACCGCCTGATGCAGGCCCTCGGACCAGCGCCGTCCGGGCATAGTACGACCCGTGAATTCATCGACGATGATGATCTGATCGTCGCGAACGATGTATTCCACGTTTTTCTGGAAAAGGACATGGGCACGCAGGGCGGCATAGACATGGTGCATGAGGCTGATATTGGCCGGATCGTAGAGGCTCTCACCCTCGCCCAAGAGTCCTAAATCCGACAACATGTCCTCGACATGCTGGTGGCCCTCCTCGCTCAGGAAGGCCTGGCGGGCCTTCTCATCCACCGAGAAATCACCTGGGCCGAAGTCCGGTTTGCCCTCCTCGTTGGTGATGGGGTCCTGGCGGGTCAGGCGCGGTATGATCGCATCGATTTTTTTGTAGAGGTCGGTATTCCCTTCGGAGGGGCCAGAGATGATGAGTGGGGTCCGGGCCTCATCGATGAGGATGGAGTCAACCTCATCGACAATCGCGAAGAAGGGATCGCGCTGGACCCTCTGCTCCGGTGTGAAGGCCATGTTGTCACGCAGGTAATCGAAGCCGAATTCGTTGTTGGTACCGTAGGTGATGTCGGCGGCATAGGCCTCCCGCCGGGTAACGCCCCGCAAATAGCGATAGCCCTGGCCAGGGGCTGGTTCGTAAGTGAGATCCAGCACATAGGAAGCGGCATCCGGACCCATACCGCCGGAGGAGTTGATGACGCCTACCGTCAGCCCCAGAAAGTGATAGACCCGTCCCATCCAGACCGCGTCACGTCGTGCGAGGTAGTCATTCACCGTGACCACGTGCACACCCTTGGCGGGTAAGGCGTTGAGATAGGCCGCCAGGGTCGCCACCAGGGTCTTACCCTCGCCGGTACGCATCTCGGCGATGCGTCCGTCATGGAGAACCATCCCGCCAATCATCTGGACATCGAAATGGCGCATGCCCAACACCCGCCGGCCAGCCTCCCGCACGACGGCGAAGGCCTCCTTCATCAGGCCCTCAAGATTGTCACCCGCCGCAAGTCGCTCGCGGAACTCGCTGGTCTTGGCCCGCAGGGCCTCGTCGGAGAGTTTTTCTACCGCAGGCTCCAAGGCGGTGATCTCCGCGACCGCCTTGGACATCTTCTTCACCAGCCGGTCATTACGGCTACCGAAGACCTTTTTGAGCAGATTAGTCACCATGCGTGGAATTGTCCGGAGTGGAAAAACTTGAAGAATGATACCGCAAGCGCTAGCCCAACACCGCACCCCATTGCCCCCTGAGGATCAAGGGGGCTGGTTCGGGATGGAAGAGGGGAGTTGAGATAGGGACCGCTAGCGGCGAGGAACTGGGATTTTACTTGGGGAGATCCAAGCCTGCCAACGATAATGGATTCATGGCTACCCCATCCCTGAGCACCTCGAAATGAAGATGGGGGCCGGTTGAGCGACCGCTATTCCCCAAGGTGGCAATGATCTGGCCCTTGGTCACCAGGTCACCTACCTCGACCAAATGCTTCTTGCAATGGGCATAGCGAGTCACCAACCCGTTGGCGTGTCGTATTTCCACGGTACGACCATAGCCATTGATGGTGTCGCTGAAGACCACTAGGCCATCCGCCACAGCCAATATGTCGCTACCTAGCTTGCCGGCATAATCGATGCCACTATGGAAGCCCGTGCCGCCATTGATGGGGTCCTTGCGGGTGCCAAAGTAAGAGGAAATGTAGCCGGAACGAACGGGGAGCCCAGGTGCCAGACCTCCAAGGTCCAACTCCCGCTCCATAGTTATCTGTTCGAGAAGCCTGAGCTTGCGACCACGATCCAGAAGTTGGTCAGACAGCCGGGCCATCTCCAGAGCAAATTCGTCCGCCGAGGACGACAGGCTCTCATGGGGCTCGGGCCCCCCCTGGGGAGGAGTATTCTGGAAGTCGAATTCTTCGGGGCTGAGACCGGCCTTTTCGACGAGCCGCTCGCCTAGGGCGTTGAGGCGTAGGATTTCCGCCTGCATCTGGCCCAGCTTAAGGCTCAGGGCATCGAGTTCGCTGGAGGTTTCCACCTTGATGGCCAAAAGATCATCGGCCTTGGTGAGGACTAGCGGAGGCTGAGTTACAGCTCCAAATTGCCCTAAGGCATCACCCCCTGAGCGAATTTGACCGTACCAAAAGCCGGCCGAACTGGCTCCAGCTATGACTAAGGCAAGAACCAAGACACTGAGCCAAAGCTGCGTCCGGGGTCCAATGCCCACATGGCATCGGTGCGAAAAGCAGTTTTTCATCCAGTAGTTCCATTTGGAAAGACCTGCTAACCTTACCGGATGATGTTCAAATCGCCAAGCTAAAACAGATTGATAGAAACTAAAATTTAATTTATATGCTAGAAAGATCCCTATCAAATCAAAAGGTTAAATTAATAATTGGGCCTACATGCCTTGACCATTAACCCTCTGCGCCACCCCCTTCAGTGTTTGAGAGACCCCAATACGGATGGCACGCTTCTCGCCCTCCTCGACCAACAGCGTCAACTTCTGCAGGCCATCCGCACGAGTCTGGCGCCCCCCCTTGCGGCTCATTGCCTTTACGCCACCCTGAAGGAGGGTCAGTTGACCCTCATTACGGACTCCGCAGCCTGGGCCACGCGGCTCCGTTATCAGATTCCGGAACTGACGGCCAGCTTGGGATCCTTGCAGGGGGAGATCGCAACATGCCGGGTACGCGTCCAACCACGAACGGTGCGCCGTAGAACCCCGGAAATGGAGAGAGAGAGGGGACTGGTATCACCCGCCACGGTGTCATTGCTCAAGGAGGCGGCTGAGGCCCAAGGCGATACCGAATTGGGACGGGCCCTGTCCCGACTGGCACAGGCCAGCGCCGGGATCTTCAATCCGGCCTGGCCCGAATAGCGGAAGAGAAACGGATCAGGCGATGGCTATCTGCAGGCGACGGACCCGAGCGGAGGCAGAGCCATCATCCTGGTAGGAGACCTCCTCCCAGGCGGACCTGTCGGCGAGCAAGGCACGCAGAAGTTGATTGTTCAGTCCATGGCCGGATTTGTAACCCCGGAAGGCTCCAATCAGGGAGTGCCCCAAGAGGTAGAGGTCGCCGATGGCATCGAGAATCTTATGGCGAACAAATTCGTCCTCGTAACGCAGCCCCTCCTCGTTCAATACCCGATAGTCATCCACCACCACTGCGTTGTCCATGCTCCCACCCAAGGCCAGATTTTGCTGACGAAGGGCCTCGATGTCGCGCAAAAAGCCGAAGGTACGGGCCCGGCTGACCTCCTTGACGAAGGATGTGGCTGATAAGTCCACAGTCGCCGAACGCGTGCTGGATGGAAAGGCCGGATGGTCGAAGTCAATCGCGAAATCCACCTTGAAGCCATCATAGGGCTCGAACAGGGCATATTTATCTCCCTCTTCCACCCGTACCCGACGCTTTATGCGCACAAACCGCTTGGCCCGATGTTGCTCCTCGATACCAGCCGATTGGATGAGAAATACGAAGGGTCCCGCACTCCCATCCATAATAGGCACCTCCGCGGCACTGACGTCGACATAGGCGTTGTCGATACCGAGTCCAGCGAAGGCGGAAAGCAGATGTTCAACGGTAGAGATGCGCACGCCGTCCTTAACCAGGGTCGTGGACAAGCGGGTGTCACCGACGTTCAGCGGACAGGCAGGGATATCCACGGGTGGTGTAAGGTCGGTGCGGCGGAACACGATGCCCGTGTCGGGGGCGGCTGGGCGCAGGGTCAGATAAACCTTGTCACCGGTATGCAAGCCCACGCCAGTGGCGCGGATCACATTTTTGAGCGTACGCTGCCTGATCATCGCCCTTCTCCTCTAGGTGCCCGTTTCTAGCCAGATGCGGCTGGGCTTACCCCCGCCTAGCCTGTGTTTTGGGATTGCACTTGATAACCTATTGGG
The DNA here is from genome assembly GCA_964523415.1 of uncultured Chromatiaceae bacterium. GTDB lineage: Bacteria > Pseudomonadota > Gammaproteobacteria > Chromatiales > Chromatiaceae > M0108. Next base: position 14,316 of record CAZFZB010000012.1, read on the forward strand.
ATGATGCGCTATTAGTGGTTATGGCGAAAAACCGCGCTCCCATCCCTAAGGGTTTTCCCGTATTATTATACTGAGCTGGGTGTTCTTGCAAGAAAATCTTATTGATTTTCTTCTTGAAGGGCACTGATAGGGAGAAGGTGGACGAGAGTGGCGGAGACAGTCAAGATCCCTCCGGTGGCCTCTGACCACCAGCGGCTCCTCTCCGGTCACCCCAGAAATGCGCCCGCCAGATCCCGGCGGACGCACTCTCGAAGGGGTTTTCAGTCCGCCTGGCGACGCAGAAAGGCGGGTATGTCCAGATAGTCGAGGTCCGGTTCCGAGCTGGGGGAGGCAGGCTTACCTTTACGAGCAAAGGAATCCGCATAGTTGGAGGCCTTGGGGGTAGTGCGATCATTGGCCACCACTTGCAGCCGCGGGCTTTCGGAGCGAACCGACGCACTGCCGCGCCCACGGTTGCCGCCAAGACCGGTAGCGACCACCGTTACCCGCATCTCGTCCTGCAAATCCGGATCAATGACGGTACCCACCACCACAGTGGCATCCTCGTCGGCGAAATCTCGAACCGTGTTACCCACCTCATCGAACTCGCCGATGGTAAGATCCATGCCGGCAGTGATATTCACCAGAATACCCTTGGCACCTGAGAGATCAATATCGCCCAGTAGGGGACTGTTGATGGCAGCCTCCGCCGCCTCGCGGGCCCGGTTAACACCCGTCGCAGCCCCCATGCCCATCATTGCCTCACCCATCTCCGACATGACGGTCTTGACGTCGGCGAAGTCCACGTTGATAAGACCGTGGCGTGTAATGAGCTCGGCGACACCCCGTGTTGCGTTGAGCAGGACATCATTGGCGGCCTTGAAGGCGTTGAGCAGACTCATCTCCTTGCCAAGGACCGCCAGCAATTTCTCGTTGGGGATGGTTATCAGGGAATCGACACGGGTAGCCAGGGCCTCGATGCCCTCCTCGGCAATCTTCATGCGTTTACCGCCCTCGAAGGGGAAGGGCTTGGTTACCACCGCGACCGTCAGAATTCCCAACTCTTTGGCCACCTCAGCGACCACTGGGGTGGCACCCGTACCCGTGCCCCCCCCCATGCCGGCGGTGATGAAGACCATATCGGCCCCTTCCAGGGCATCGCGAATGCGATCACGATCCTCTTCCGCCGCCTGGCGTCCCACGATGGGGCTGGCACCGGCTCCCAGGCCCTTGGTGATGGCCGCGCCCAACTGCAGGATGGTCTTGACACTGGAATGCTTCAAGGCCTGGGCATCCGTATTGGCACAGATAAATTCCACGCCCTCTATGGACGACTCCATCATATGATTCACGGCATTGCCGCCGCCTCCGCCAACACCTATGACCTTGATGACGGCCGTCTGGGTATGGGTATCCATCAATTCGAACATGGATTGACTCCTCTAATGGTTATGAAAACTCCAAAGGGTTGACTCACGGTCATCCGGTGCTGCCTACCGCATGACCCCAATTCACAGCTTGGCATCCCCGCAGGAAGGTAACGCCGGTAATGCCAAAAACAGATTGGAAACGCTAAAAATTTCCCTGAAACCAGTTTTTCATCCGCCCGAGAATCGCCTTGAGGCCCTGACCCCCTTTCGGCGTGGAACGAAGGGCAAAGCGATTTTGTCGGGCATAGAGGAGCAGGCCAACCCCAGTGGCGTGGATGGGGTTGGTCATCACTTCCTCCAGCCCCACGGCGTTCTGGGGGTGGCCCAGGCGCACGGGCATATGGAAGATCTCCTCCGCCAAATCCATCAGTCCCGCCATCTTGGAACTGCCCCCAGTCATGACGACGCCGCTGGCAACCTTGGCCTCCAACCCGGTACGGCGCAACTCCGCCAGCGCCAGGTTTAGTAATTCTTCATAGCGGGGTTCCACCACCTCGGCAAGGGTCTGACGCGAGAGACGCCGGGGAGGACGTTCGCCAATACTCGGAACCTCGATCATTTCCCCTCCTCCCGCGAGCTGCGCCAGGGCACAGGCATGACGGACCTTGATCCGCTCGGCATACTGGGTGGGGGTGCGCAGGGCTACGGCAATGTCATTGGTAACCTGATCCCCGGCGATGGGAATCACCGCCGTGTGCTGAATGGCGCCATCGGTGAAGATGGCCAAATCCGTGGTGCCTCCGCCAATATCGATAAGACAGACACCCAGTTCCTTCTCGTCTTCCCCCAGCACCGCATAACTTGATCCCAGTTGCTCGAGGACCAGATCGTCTACCTCAAGACCACAGCGGCGAATGCATTTGACGATGTTCTGCGCAGCGCTGACGGCCCCTGTGACGAGATGGACCCGCGCCTCCAGGCGGACACCGCACATACCGATGGGTTCACGAATACCCTCCTGGCCATCGATGACGAATTCCTGGGGCAGAACGTGCAGGATCCTCTGATCCGCCGGAATGGCAACGGCCCGGGCTGCGTCGATGACCCGATCCAAATCGGCCTGACTTACCTCCTGGTCCTTGATGGCGGTAATCCCGTGAGAACTCAGGCTGCGGATATGGCTGCCGGCGATCCCGGCATGGACCGAGTGGATCTCACAGCCGGCCATCAGTTCCGCTTCCTCCACGGCACGCTGGATGGACTGCACCGTGGATTCGATATCCACTACCACTCCGCGCTTTAAGCCCCGAGAGGGGTGGGTACCGACCCCCACGATCTCAATGAGGCCGTCATCCCGTTCCTCGCCAACCAGACAGGCGATTTTGGAGGTACCTATGTCCAGCCCCACAAGAAGATTCTTATCGCCGCGTCGCGACATCTTTACTAACTCCGAGACGACCGCCGGGGTTCAACCGGGTGTCCAAAATGGCTAATGGGTATATGAGTGGGGCCCGGTGCTCTCGGCTTGGTGTCGAGCCCGGTTTGGGAGTACAGCTCGGTGCCCGAATCAGCCTCTCTGGCAACCCTGGCACCCGACCAGCTTACAGCTAAACCATTACTGTATCGCATGTCGACTCGTGCCGGCCGCCCAGCCGCCAGGATGTCGGGATAGGCGCGCAAAAATCGCTCCAGACGGGCCTCGACATCCGACTTCCCCAGTAACAGGTGAAAGCCGGCGTCTGTGTTCAGGGTCCAGGCCCCCCGCGGATCATCCTCGAGGGCCAGGATCGATAATCCCTGAGACTTAAGCTTGGGTTGCCAGGCCTGGAAGCGCTTAACCACCTGCAGTGCCTGGTCATCGGGACCCATTAGGCGAGGCAATCCATGGGGTATCTCGTGCCTATCTGGCCGGAACACCTGACCCTCGGCGGTCACCAGACCATCATCGCCCCAACGAGCCAGGGGTTTATGCTCCTGAACCGAGATCACCAGTCGGTCCGGCCAGGCACGACGCACTCCGGCGTTGCTCACCCAAGGCAGCCCCTTGATAGCCGACTGAATGACCGCCAAATCCTGGGTTAGAATACCGGAATACAACGTCTGACCCACCCGGTCCTGGATAAGCTGTAAGGTCATCTGCCTCACCTCACCCTCGATACTCACTACCCGTACCGGCAGATACTGGGACTCCAGGCGCAACAGCCAATGGACGCCACCAACCAGAAGGGCAATCAGGAACAGGCCGGAGAAACCCTTGAATAAACGCCAAGCCACCTTGGGATCGATTCTGGGTGGTCTCGGGGGTGGGGGGGTATACCTGGGCGGGACAGGGGAGGGGATCCTATTCAAGACTCGTCTCCAGAATGCGCCAGACCAATTCATCAAAACCAAGGCCCCGAGCCCTGGCCGCCATGGGTACCAGGCTATGGTCGGTCATGCCCGGCACCGTATTGACCTCCAGCAGATAAGGGGTACCCTCATGATCCAACATCAGGTCCACCCTGCCCCAGCCCCGGGCCCCGACGGTCTCGAAGGCAGCTAGGGATAGGGATTGCAAATCCAACTCTTCCTGCGAGGTCAGCCCACAGGGACAAAGGTAACGGGTATCATTGGCAAAATACTTGGCCTGATAGTCATAAAAGAGCCGGGGTGTCTCCAGACGAATCAAGGGCATGGCCTCGTTCCCGAGAATGGCGCAGGTAAACTCAGGGCCGGAGATCCAACGTTCGGCGATTACGAGGCGGTCGTAGCCCAAGGCCTCGCCCCATGCCCTGGCCAGTTGCTCCTCGTCCTCCACCCGGGCCATACCAATGCTCGAACCCTCGTGGGCCGGTTTGATCATGAGGGGAAAGCCCAACGCCGCCGCCAGAGGAAGATCCCCGTCTTTACGGAGGGGGACGAAATTCGCTGTGGGTAGGCCGGCGCCTTGCCAAACCAGCTTGCAACGATATTTGTCCATACCCAGGGCCGAGCCCAGGACACCCGAACCCGTGTATGGCAGGCCCAGGGTTTCCAAGGCGCCCTGCATCCGACCATCCTCACCACCCCGGCCATGGAGCATGATGAAGACACGGTCATAGCCCCCCATCCTCAGCCGTTCGAGAATGCCAGCATCGGGGTCAAGGGGATCCACATCCACCCCCAGACGCCTTAGTGCCGCCAACACGGCTTGACCGCTCTTGAGGGAGATCTCGCGCTCCGCCGACGATCCCCCCATGAGCAGGGCCACCTTGCCAAATCGAGCCGGATCCGGCTTCATGCCATCCTTCCCCCGATAAAATGGACCTCGGGCTGCAGAACCACGCCGCTGCGTCCGGCCACCGTCTCACGTATCCGGTCGATCAGGCGCAGGATGTCATGAGCGCTGGCATCGCCGCTGTTGATGATGAAATTCGCATGGCGGGTCGACACCTGGGCACCACCCACGCGCTCGCCCTTGAGTCCTGCGGCCTCGATCAAGCGTGCCGCATAATCCCCGGGAGGGTTGCGAAAGACGGATCCGCAACTGGGCTGGCCTATGGGTTGGGACCGGTTGCGACGTTCAAGAAGTTCGCGCATGCGGGCCTGACACAACACGGGATCTGCGGCCTCCAAGGCTAACTCAGCCGCTAGGAACCACTCCCCCTTGGGCCCTTGGACCTGACGATACTCGACCCGAAAGTCAGAGGGCACCCGTTCCCGCAACTGACCCGTGCGGTCCACCGTTACCACCTTGCGAACACGTTCCCAGGTCTCGCCGCCATGGGCACCAGCGTTCAGCGCCAGGGCCCCACCCAGGGTACCCGGAATGCCAGCCAGAAATTCGATCCCGGCCAGTCCCGCACGGGCCGCGAAACGCGCCAGTTTGGCGCAGGGGACACCAGATTCGGCCCTCAATCCGAGTTCACCCAGCCGTTCTAGGGCGCCCAAGCAGCCCTGTGTCTGGATGACAGTGCCAAGGAACCCCTCATCACTTACCAGGAGATTGCTCCCCAAACCCAGCCACAGCAGGGGCTCCTTGGGGTCCAGGGTGCGCAGAAACATCACTAGGTCCGCCGCATCAGCGGGGCGATAGAAGCGCCTGGCCGGACCACCCACCCGCCAACTGGTATGGCGAGCCAAGGGCTCATTCAGGCGAAGATCTCCGCGCAGAGGTGATGGGGTGGGGCTCATAGGCCGCCCCCCTTGGACATAGTGACCCCGCCCTTCCTAAACATCGGCGGCATCCCCCTGCCGCATCATCCCTGGCAAGCGCGCCGCCAGACCGCCAATATCACCGGCACCAGAGAGCAGCACCAGGTCGCCCTCCTCTAAAAACTTATCCAACACCTGAGGAACCTCGTTGAGATCCCGGCAGAATACGGGATCCACCTGGGCGCGGGCACGGATGGCGCGGCTTAGGGCACGCCCGTCGGCCCCGGGGATGGGTGCCTCGCCCGCGGGATAGACCTCGCAGAGCACCAGGCGGTCCACACCGGAAAGAACTTGCACGAAGTCGTCGAATTGCTCCTGGGTACGACTATATCGGTGGGGTTGGAAGACCAATACCAGGCGCCGGCCTGGCCAGCCTTGGCGGGCTGCCTCCAGCGTTGCCGCCACCTCGCGAGGATGATGACCATAGTCGTCGATCAGTACCAGGCCACGACCACGGGTATCCTGAACCTGGCTGACCACGAAGCGCCGACCTATGCCCTGGAAACTCGTCAGGGCCCGGCGAATGGCCTCCACCGACACCCCTAGTTCAAGGCCCACGCCGATCGCCGCAAGGGCATTGAGCACATTATGGCGTCCAGGAAGATTGAGCTCCACGGGAAAGCTACCCCCTGCATGATGAACCTCAAAATACATCCGCAGACCTTCCTGGCGGACCCGCTCAGCTCGCACGTCCGCCTCCGGCCGGGTACCATAAGTCAGCACCGGACGCGGAATCTCTGGGACCAGCGCCCGCACCTCGTCATCGTCGATGCAGAGTACCGCCAGGCCGTAAAAGGGCAGGTGGTGCAGAAACTCCATGAAGGTATTCCGCAACCGGTTGAAGTCATTCCCATAGGTGACCATGTGGTCGGCGTCGATATTGGTGATGACCGACAACATCGGCTGCAGATAGAGGAAGGAGGCATCGCTCTCGTCCGCCTCCGCCACCAGGTAGTGACGGCTACCGAGGCGGGCATTGGCCCCGGCACTGTTCAACAGGCCCCCTATGATGAAGGTGGGGTCCAGACCACCCTCCGTCAGGACGCTGGCCACCAGGCTAGTGGTGGTCGTCTTGCCATGGGTACCGGCTACCGCCACGCCATAATAGAAGCGCATGAGTTCGGCCAGCATCTCGGCGCGCCGCACCAAGGGCAGGCGTCCCGCGCGCGCGGCGATGATCTCGGGATTGGCCTCATCGATGGCACTGGAAACGACGACGGCATCGACGCCCTTAACCTGTTCCGAGGCGTGGCCGATGCAGACCCGGGCCCCCAGATCCGCCAGCCGCTGGGTGGCCTGGTTAGCACGTTTATCGGAGCCTGACACCTCGTAGCCCAGCTCCAGCATAATCTCGGCGATTCCGCTCATACCCGCGCCCCCGATCCCGATAAAATGCAGGCGGCGGATGCGACCCATACGACTGGCATGATGTCCAGGCAATTGCAGGGATGAGTTATTCATGGCTAATCTCAGCGAGGCAAGCGGCGGCGATACATCTCGCGGCGTCCGGCATAGCCCGGGTTCGGGCCGCCTCCGCCATGGCCAGAAGACGGGCGCGGTCCCCGAGTAACCGGGTCAGAAGGTCGCCGAGACGTGCGGCATTCAGATCAGATTGAGGCAGAACCTCGGCCCCACCAGATGCCGCTAGATAGAGGGCATTGGCGGTCTGATGATCGTCCACCGCATAGGGATAAGGGACCAGAATCGCGCCAAGTCCGGCGGCAGCCAGTTCCGATACCGTCAAGGCGCCAGAGCGGCATATTACCAGATCCGCCCAGCCATAGGCCTCCGCCATATCAAGAATGAAGGGCGTGACCTCGGCCTCGACCCGCGCCCGGGCGTAGGCCTGGCGGGCGACCTCTAGGGTTCGTTCCCCGGCCTGGTGGCGAATCAGGGGGCGGGCTTCCTCGGGCATGAGCGCCACTGCGAAGGGAACTTGCTCGTTCAGGGCCTGGGCACCCAGGGAACCCCCCACCACCAACAGGCGGGTCCGGCCCTGTCGCAGATCAAGGCGCACCGCTGGCGGGGGCAGGGAACAGATTTCGGGACGCACTGGATTGCCGCAGGTTTCGGCCCCACGGCCTGGGGGAAAGCTGTTGGGAAAGGCCTGAAAAACCCGGCGGGCGATCCTGGACAACCACAGATTGGTCAACCCCGGCACCTGGTTCTGTTCATGGATGATGAGGGGAATGCCCAGCCACCGCGCCACCAACCCCCCGGGGCCCGAGGCAAAGCCACCCATCCCCAGTACCAGATCCGGACGCCGTCGGCGCAGTATCCCCGCTGCCTGAAACAGCGCCACAGCCAGTTTCCAGGGCGCCATCAGGAGCTGAAGGATACCTTTGCCACGCAGACCTTCTATTCCGATCCATTCCATGGCAAAGCCACGCTCTGGCACCAGCCGGGCCTCCATCTTCTCGCGGGTCCCAATCCAGAAGATTTCCTGCCCTTGGTCACGCAACAATTCAGCGACCGCCAGGGCAGGGAAGACATGTCCGCCGGTCCCGCCGGCCATAACGGCTAGACGCGTACCCATGAGACCCTGCCGCCGCCTTCGGTATCCGGATTTCGCCTCGCTTCAAGGTCAATGCGCAATAAAACGGCAACGATCATGCAAGCGACGATCAGGCTGTTGCTGCCATAGCTCATAAAGGGCAGGGTCAGGCCCTTGGTGGGCAATAGGCCAACATTGACTCCAATGTTGATGAGCCCTTGGAGTCCCAGACCCATACCAAATCCCTGAGCCAAATAGGCCTCGAAATGCCGCCCGGCACGTCGGGCATGATAGCCAATGCGAAAGGCCCGCCAGACGATAAAGGCAAATCCAATCAGAACCAACAGTACCCCGACCAACCCCAGCTCCTCGCCTACCACGGCAATGATGAAATCCGTGTGCGCCTCAGGGAGATAAAACTGCTTCTGGATGCCATTACCCAGGCCAACCCCAGCCCATTCCCCGCGACCGAAGGCAATTAGGGCCTGGCTTAACTGGAAACCGGTATCAAAGGGATCCGCCCAGGGATCCAGATAAGACATCACCCGTTGCATTCGGTAGGGAGAGGAGATGACCAGGGCCACCCCCGCCAGGACCACGGCGCTGACCAGGGCTCCAAAGTAGGCGATGCGTACCCCGCCCAGAAACAGCATCCCCAGGACGGTTGCCATCAGCACCGCCGTGGTTCCGAAGTCAGGCTCCGCCATGATGAGGGTGGCGGCGATGACGATCAGCACCATGGGTTTAACAAAGCCAATAAATCGATTCTCCACCTCCTCGCGCCGTCTCACCAGATAACCGGCAATGAAGATGACGGCGAAGAATTTCATGAACTCAGAACTCTGCAGGTTAAGGGGCCCCAGAGGAATCCAGCGGGTAGCGCCATTGACCTTTCGCCCCAGGCCAGGGATGAGCACCATCACCAGGAGCAGAAGGCCGATAAAGAAGAGCAGGGTCCCGTAACGCTCCCAGAAGCGAATGGGCACCCGCAGTACCCCCAGGGCGGCCGTCAGGGCCATCGCCAAGGCCGCAGCATGGCGATAGACAAAGTGAAAGGGATTACCGAAGCTGCGATCGGCGATAGGCATGGAGGCTGAAGCCACCATGATGAAACCCAACCCAATCATTGCCCCCGCGACTGTCAGCAGAACCCAGTCCATTTCCGGCAGAGCAGGAGCCTGGTGTCGGAGGGACAGGGGCCTGACGCTCTCGATGACCTCACTCATTCCCTAACCCTCTCACCGCCGCCACGAAGACGCGACCGCGATGTTCATAATTGTCAAACATATCGAAACTGGCGCAGGCGGGTGACAGCAACACGCAGTCCCCCGGCAAGGCGATCGCCGCCGCCAGGTGAACCGCCTCTTCCATATCCTTGGCGCTTTGGGTCGGGACCCGGCCGGAGAGGGCCTCGGCGATCCGGGGGCCGTCGCGACCCATCAGGATCACGGCACGCGCGGTGCATCCGACCGTCTCCGCCAATTCGCCAAAATCGGCACCCTTGCCATCGCCACCCGCGATGAGAACGGCCCGGCCCCCCTGGGCCGGATCGACCAGCCCCCGCAGGGCCGCAATGGTGGCTCCTGGATTAGTGCCCTTGGAATCGTCAAACCACCGCACGCCACCGCGCGTTGCCACCAGAACGGTGCGATGGGCAAGGCCATGGAAGGCCCTCAGCGCCGCCAAACGTGACGCCAAAGGCAGGCCACAAATCTCGCCCAGGGCCAGAGCCGCCAAGGCATTGGCCAGATTGTGGCGTCCCGCCAGTGGCAAGTCGTCCGTTCGCATCAACAACTGATGGCCCTGCGCCAGCCAGACCGCTCCCTCGCCCTCTCGTAGGCCAAAATCCTCCTCCGTCCGGGGTTCCCCCAAACCAAACTCGATATCCCGGCCCGACAACCCGGCCATGGCCGCGACCCTCGGGTCATCGCGATTGAGCAGTGCCACCTCGGCCCCCTTCAGGAGGCTGGCCTTGGTGGCCGCATAGGCATCCAGGCTGGGGTAGCGGTCGAGATGGTCAGCGGAGATATTAAGAACCGTTGCCACCAAGGGCCGCAGCGACCAGGTTGTCTCCAGCTGGAAGCTGGAAAGTTCCAGCACGTAGAGTTCAACCGCCGTATCCAGCAAATCCAGGGCGGGCTCCCCCAAATTGCCGCCTACCGCCGTCCGTAACCCGCTGGCCTGGGCCATGGCCCCCACCAGGGTGGTCACCGTACTCTTACCGTTGGAGCCGGTAATGGCGACAATCGGGGCTTGGGCGGCACGGGCGAACAATTCGATATCCCCTACCACCTCCACACCGCGACCCAGCGCCAGCGCTAGGCCCGGCTCCCCCAGGGCGATGCCTGGGCTGATGACTAGGCGATCAGCCGCCGCCAAGGCCGCCGCGTCGAAGCCGCCCAGGAAAAGGGGAAGATCTGGCATCTCGGCACGCGCCCTTTCGAGGCCCGGCGGCTGGGGACGGGAATCGGTCACCGCCACCGGCACCCCCTGCGAGCGCAGATAGCGCGCACAGGATAAGCCCGTCTTACCGAGCCCCAAGACCAGCGTCTTGGGCTGGGCCGGCCGCACCCGGGAGGGGTCTTGGTCATCCAGAAAACTATTCATCAGCGGATCTTGAGGCTCGCCAGCCCCACGAGGACCAGGATGACAGTAAGGATCCAAAAGCGCACGATGACACGTGGCTCTGGCCAGCCCTTGAGTTCGAAGTGATGATGCAGCGGTGCCATGCGAAAGATTCGTTTGCCCGTCATCTTGAAGGAGGCGACCTGCATCATCACCGACAGGGTTTCGGCGACGAAGATGCCCCCCATGATCAGAAGTACCAGTTCCTGCCGAACCACCACGGCCACGACCCCCAGGGCCGCCCCCAGGGCCAGGGCCCCGACATCCCCCATGAAGACCTGGGCAGGATAGGTGTTGAACCAAAGGAACCCCAGGCCAGCCCCGACCAGGGCCGAGCAGAAGACCACCACCTCGCCCACACCTGGAACATCGGGTATCAGCAGATATTCCGCGAACTTCACGTTGCCCGAGGCATAGACGAAAACACCCAAGGCACCCATCACCAGTACCGTAGGCATGACCGCCAGACCATCCAGACCATCCGTCAGATTCACCGCGTTGCTGGAACCGACTATGACCAGATAGGTCAGCAGGATGTACCAGGGCCCCAGCGGCAGAGAGACACTCTTGAGATAGGGGATCAATAGGGCCGTCTCCGCTGGGGTCTTGGCGATCCAGAACAATAGAACGGCAGCGATCAGCCCTACCACCGACTGCCAGAAATACTTATAGCGGGCCGCCAGCCCGCGGGGATTACGCATCACCAGCTTTTTGTAATCATCAACGAAACCGATGGCACCGAAGGCCAGGGTCACCAGAAGCACTACCCAGACATAGACATTGGCCAGGTTGGACCACAGCAGGGTGGCGATCCCCACCGCCACCAACATGAGGGCCCCACCCATGGTGGGGGTTCCTGCCTTGGACAGGTGAGACTGGGGACCATCGTCGCGCACCGTCTGGCCGATCTTATATTGGCGGAGGCGGCGGATCATAGGGGGACCCAGGACGAAGGAGATAGCCAGGGCAGTCAGTACTCCCAGAATGGCACGCAGAGTCAGATAGCGGAAGACACCGAAACCACTATAAAACTGGCTGAGCCATTCGGACAGATAGAGCAGCATGTCTCAGCCCTCCCCTTGAGTGCAGAGGGCGGACACGACCTTGTCCATGGCCGCGCGCCGGGAACCCTTGACCAGAACCAAATCGGATACACCTAACTCCTGGCTCAGGGCGGCGATGAGTGTTTCCTGATCAGGGAAGTGCCGGGCCCTCGACCCAAAGCCAGCCGTTGCCTCGGCACTTAGACTACCGACCGTATAAAGGACCTCGACCCCGGCCTCACGGGCCTTCTGACCCAAGCGGTGATGCAATGAAGGTGCCTCGGGACCCAGTTCCCCCAGATCACCTAGGACCAGCAGATGGTGGCCCGGGAGCGACATGAGAACCTCAATGGCAGCCTCCACGGAGTCCGGATTGGCATTGTAGGTATCATCGATGAGACGTGCCCCACCCGGGATACGGCGAGGAAACAAGCGACCTGGGACTGGCCCCATGGCGCCCAATCCCACCTCGATGGCCGCGGGTTCTATGCCCAAGGCACAGGCCATCGTCACGGCTACCAGGGCATTGCGCACATTGTGGGCACCCGCCAGAGCCAAATCCAGGTCCAGCACCCGTCCGGGTGCGGAAACCTTAATGCCCGTTCTGAAGCCACCTGCGTCCCAGCGGGTCGACACCGCCATCAGATCGACGCTGAAGTCCGCCATTCCCGTCGGACCACAGGTCAGGCAGTGCCGGGTACCGGCCAATTCCCGCCACAGACCGGCCCAAGGGGAATCGGCGGGGAAGACAAAGGTGCCTTGCGGACCCAGGCCCGCGACGATCTCGCCCTTGGCCCGGGCCACGCCCTCCAGGGTGCCGAAACCCTCCAAATGAGCGCGGCCGGCATTAGTGATGGCCGCGACATCTGGAAGGGCGATGTCGGTCAGATAGGCGATCTCCCCCGGATGGTTGGCACCCATCTCCAATACCAGAAAATCCTCATCGCCGGCCTCCAGCAGGGTCAAGGGCAGGCCTATGTCGTTATTCAGATTGCCCCTTGTCGCCCGAATCCGGCCCACCTGGCCGAGAATGGCGGCAATCATCTCCTTGGTGGTGGTCTTGCCATTGCTGCCCGTCAGGGCAAGGACGTGACCGGCAAAGCGCTCGCGATGAGCCTTAGCGAGCCGCCCAAGCGCCAGTCGCGTATCCTCGACCTGCCACTGGGGCAAATCGATGGCCAGGGCCCGTTCCACCATGAGGGCAGAGGCGCCTCGTTCCCGGGCGCCGGCGGCAAAGTCATGGCCATCGTGATGTTCGCCGGGCAGGGCCACGAAAAGACGACCCGTCAGATCCTGACGGCTGTCGATACCTACCCCAGCAAAGTCTCCGTCAGCACCCAGGAGTTGGCCACCCACCCGAGCCATGGCCTGGCTCAGGGTCCAAGGGAGGGGGGATGAGGTCACGCCGCGGCCACCAGGAAGGGAGATCCCATCCGCTCGACCAGGGCCTGCTGCACCTGGGCCCGGTCGCTGAAATGGACCTGGCGGTCCCCTAAATCCTGGGTGATCTCGTGGCCCTTGCCCGCCACCAGTACCAGGTCATCCCGGCCGGCGGTGGCAATGGCGCGACGAATGGCAAGCCCGCGCCGGCGCTCGACGTCCGCTCGCGCGGGCTGCTTCATCCCCCCCAGAATCTGGTCGATGATGGAATGCCCGTCCTCCAGCCGTGGGTTATCATCGGTGAGGAGCACCTGGTCGGCCAGACGTTCGGCCACCGCCCCCATGAGTGGCCGCTTACCGGTATCCCGGCCGCCACCACAGCCAAAAACGCAAATCAAGCGGCCCGATACATGGCCACGTAACTGAAGCAAAGCTTGCTCCAGGGCGTCGGGGGTATGGGCATGGTCAACCACTACCAAGGGGGTGCCCGCGCCCCCAAAGCGCTCCAGGCGACCTGGCACGCCGCGCATCTTAGCCAGGGCCCGCGAGGCCCGGTCCAGATTCAGGCCCCGTGACAGCAATACGATCAACACGGCCAGCACATTGGCCGCATTGAAGCGACCGATCAACCCCAACTCCAGGCTTGCCGCACCGGAGCTGGTCTCCAATTCAAGCCTCATGCCCCCCGGGGTGGGAACCAGATCAAGCAGGCGGGCCCAGAGTTCGCAGTTTTTCGGGAGCTCGGTCGCGGCATTCAGGCAATAACCGCCCACCTTCACCCCCGCTGCCAGATCGGCCAAAATCTCAATAGCCAGGGGGTCGTCGAGATTGAGAATGGCCCATTCGAGCCCTGGAACGCGGAATAGGCCGCGTTTGGCCAAGCCGCGGCTAACCATGTCGCCTTGTTGATCGAAATGACCCTGGTTAAAATCAGTGAAGATGGCCTGCTGGAAGGATACTCCCGCCGCCCGACCCTGATCCAGGGCATGAGGGGTGACCTCCATGGCCACGGCCCGGGCGCCACGCTCGCGTAACCAGGCCAGGGCCTCCTGAAGAGTCACCGGATCCGGGGTCGTCTGGGCGGCGGGTTCCAGATCATCGGGAAAGCCGACCCCCAGGGCGCTCATCAAACCACAGGGGATCTCTTCGGCCAAGGCCTGGGATAAGTAGTGCGTGACACTGGTCTTACCATGGGTGCCAGTGACCCCCAGGATCTGGAGATAGGCGCTGGGCTCCCCCAGGAAGCGCCCAGCCATTTGGCTCGCCTGATAGCGCAGCTTTGGTACGGGTATGACCGGTAAACCCAAGGAGTCACCGAGGGCGGCCATGGACACCTCGCCCCAGGTAACATGTGGCTCGGCCGCGATAGCGACCGCGCCCTTCGCCCGGGCCTGGACCGCGTAGTTGAGCCCATGGCCCTGACTCCCCTGACAAGCGAGGAATAGCCAGCCAGGCTGAATACGGCGACTATCCATTGCCAACCCCGAGATGGCTATAGCCTCTCCCGCTTCGAGGTTGGTGGAGGCAAAACCCGAAAGCAGATCATTTAATCGCCAGATGGGTCTCGGAGCAAGCACTCCGCCCTGGCGCATCATCATCGAGTCGTGTCCGTGCTGGCCATCAGCATCTTCACCTCCGGGTGGTCCGGGGGGACATCGAAAAGACGCAAGGCGCCCTGCATGATCCGGGCAAAGGCGGGGGCCGCGACCAGGCCGCCATAATATTTCCCCGCACCCGGTTCATCGACCATAACCACCAGGACAAAGCGCGGATCCCTGGCTGGTGCCATGCCGGCGAAGACGGCCTGATAGCGCCCGGCGGCATAACCATGACGTCCCGACGACTTCTTGGCCGTGCCCGTCTTACCAGCGACACCATAGCCCTCGATCATGGCCTGCTTGGCGGTACCCTTCGGGGAGACCACCGTCTCCATCATGGCGCGGACCTCCTTCGCCGTCTTGGCACTCAAGACCCTCTCACCCTCAGGGGCCTGGTCCAGCTTGAGCAGGCTCACCGGCCTCAGCACCCCATCGGCAGCCAGAACCGAATAGGCCCGGGCCAACTGGAGAGGCGTGACCGAAAGCCCATATCCGAAGGCCTGGGTGGCATACTCGAAATCGGACCAACGCTTGTAATTGCGGAAACGGCCAGTTTCCTCGCCAGGGAACTGAATACCCGTGCGCTTGCCGAAACCCACCTTGTCATAGAGGGTCCAGAGGGTCTCACGCTTCATGCGTAACGCCATCTTGACCACACCGACATTGCTGGACTTGGTGATGACGGAGGTCGTATCTAACCGTCCATAGTTGTGGATATCCTTGACCGTATTACTGCCTACCGCAAGGGACCCAGGGCTGGTATCGATGGGGGAGGTTGGGGTTACCAGGCCCTGCTCCAAAGCCGCGGCAACGACGAAGGGCTTGACGGTGGAGCCCGGCTCCATGACATCCGTGACGGCCCGGTTGCGGCGCATACTCTGATCACCATCCTTGTTTCCATTTGGGTTGTAGGCCGGCTGATTGACCATGGCCAGGACCTCCCCGGTCTGGACATCGAGCACCACGGCAGAGGCCGATTTGGCCTTGTTTTCCCGAACGGTACGCATGAGTTCTCGATAGGCGAGATATTGGAGGCGACGGTCGATGCTCAGCGACAGATCCTTGCCATGATGGGGTGGGCGAATACGTTCCACCTCGGAGACCAGTTGCTGATGCCCATCCTTGATGACCCGTCTCAGCCCAGGCTCCGCCCCCAACCAGCCGTTGAAGGCCAGTTCCATACCCTCGATACCCTTGTCGTCCACATCGGTGAAGCCAACGATGTGCCCAAATATTTCACCCCCCGGGTAGAACCGTTTGTACTCGGTCTCCATTCCGAGTTCGTGAATCTGATACTGGGCCTTGATCCGCTCCACCTCCTGAGCCTGATCAGGGTCAAGACGCCGCTTGAGGTATATGAAGCCCTTGGTCTGACGATCAGCGACCCGCTGTTTCAGGTCCTTCTTGGGAATCCCCATGGCATCAGCGAGTTCTCCCATGGCCTCGGGGTAATCTTTGAGTTTGCGGGGATCCGTCCAAACGCTGGCGACGGGAGAACTCACTGCCAGGGGTTCGCCGTTGCGATCCAGAATCATGCCGCGCCGAGCCGGAATCTCCCAGTCGCGGAGATAACGGGCCTCTCCCTCCTCACGCAAAAATTCCCGCTCCAACACCTGGCGCTGAAAGGCGCTCGCCACCACCGCGAAGAGTAAGGCGCCCAGCAACCCCAGCAAGACCAGGCTGCGCTTGTTGAAATTAAAGGTAAGGACCTTGCCGCTCCCGTTGCGATTGCGCCTCACCAAATCAGTGCCGAACATGACCCGATCCCCCAATGGTCTTGATATCCACCCCTCGCGGCATAAACATATCCAACCGCGTCCGCGCTGCCGTCTCCACCCGCGGGTGGGTTCCCAGCGCCGCCTCCTCCAACCGTAGGATGCCCCACTCCTCCTCCAACCCCTGGACCTCCTTGGTAAGGGCCTGCAATGCGATAAACTCGATTCGAGTCTGATATTTTGCGTACACGACCCCGACCCCAGAGGCCACGACCGCCATGGCGAGCAGGGCGATGACATTCAGATCCCGCATGGTCATGCCAGACGCTCCCCAACCCGCATCACGGCACTCCGGGCCCTGGGATTGGCGGCAACCTCGGCAGGCGAGGCATGCACCGCCTTCCCCACCGGGCGCAGCCAGGACTGGACCTCCCGGGTCCTGACTGGCACTCCCTTCGGAAATTGCTCCCCCCTCGCCTCGTCGCGCAGGAAGCGTTTGACGATGCGATCCTCCAGCGAATGAAAACTGATGACCACCAGCCGTCCACCCAGAGCCAGAAGTTCACGCACCCCGCCCAGGCAGCTACGCAACTCATCGAGTTCCTGGTTGACCTGGATGCGGATGGCCTGGAAGGTCCGGGTAGCCGGGTGTTTACCCGGCTCGCGAGTCGGCACGGAGGCGGCAACCAGGCTCGCCAGACGCTGGGTAGTCAGGATGGGCGCCTCGGCGCGACCTGTAACCAGGGCATGAGCAATGCGGCGGCTGAAACGCTCCTCGCCATATTCATGGAGTACCCGGGCAATCTCTGCCTCCTTGGCCCGCGCCAGCCACTGGGCAGCCGTCTCACCGGTGCTATTGTCCATGCGCATATCCAGCGGGCCTGCGGCGGTGAAACTGAAGCCACGCCCCGCCTCGTCTAACTGGGGTGAGGAGACGCCGACGTCCAGCAGGATGCCATCGATGGCCCCCAGTACACCATGACGACCCGCCACAGCCGCCGCCTTGGAGAAGGGGGCCTGTTCGACATTCAGGCGCGGGTCCTGGTCTGCCATGACCCGACCGACAGCCACCGCCTCCGGGTCCCGATCCATGGCAAGTAAACGCCCCCCGGGCCCCAACCTGGCCAGAAGGGCACGCGCATGACCACCCCGGCCAAAGGTGCCGTCCAGATAAATCCCCTCAGGGTGAATCGCCAAGGCCTCCAAGCTTTCCTCCAGCAAAACGGGCCTATGCTCATGAATGGCCATGAGAACCGGTATTGATTAAATAGACAGGGATGCGAACTCGGGGGAGGACTCGAGTTGTGCCAAGTCCTCCGCATTCAACCATTCATCCCGGCGTGCCACCCAGGTATCCTCATCCCACAGCTCAAACTTATTGCTCTGGCCAATCAGGGCCACCCGCTTGTCCAAATTCGCGAACTGACGCAATTCGGGAGGCAGTTGCAGCCGTCCCTGAGCATCCATATCCACGTCATGGGCATGGCCTATGTAGAGGCGCTGCAGCTTACGGGCAGTGGGATTAAAGGAAGGCAGCATCTCCAGCTTCCGCTCAATTTCCTTCCAGTTGGGTTCCGGGTAGATGAGGAGGCAGCGATCGCTGTCGATCGTAACGACCAGATGCGAGGCACAACAATCCTGGATCTGCTCGCGATAACGAGCAGGCATGACCAAGCGGCCCTTGGGATCCAGACTAAGGGTTGAAACCCCGCGAAACACCGCTGCCCCCCTTTTTGGTGAATTTATTCCCTTTTAATCCACTCTACTCCACTTTCATCCTCATACTAGGCAACAGCACTGCTCGCGTCAAGCCGCAATTTCAAGTTTTTTTCACGCTTGTCAGCAGGTTAGGGCACTCTTTAACCCATGGGTCGCAATGAGGGCAAGACTCGTCAATTATCAAGGGGATGCCGATTGCCATCCGGAGAATTCCCCCGCAATCAGGCCAATAATAGCTAAGTGAAAATTTAGGTTTATGAGGTTACTTATTGATAAAAGGATTCAATTCACCATAAATGACAAGGAAGAGCGATGCAGGGCTGACATGCTCCTATGGGAAAGTCGTGCATTGGCTCGGGCTGGGGAGGGACGATCCGGGCCGGGCCAGGGGAAAAGGCCGGAAAAACTGATCCAGGCAGCCAGTTGGGTCCGGACCCTTGCAGGAGGCATCGAGGAGTCAGAAGAGGGGGAGTCGGCCTGTAAGCCGGGTTCTGTCGGGGACAGCCATTCATCTAGGACGTGCGTCACCACACGTCTCAAGCGACCTACCCGGGGACACACACGGGCCGCGTGGCGCGGCCTAAACCGCTCGTCCCCCTATTTGGTCTTGCTCCGGGTGGGGTTTACCCTGCCACCGGCGTTGCCGTCGGCGCGGTGCGCTCTTACCGCACCATTTCACCCTTACCGATCCACCGAGGCGGATTTAGGCGGTATCTTTTCTGTGGCACTTGCCGTGGGCTCGCGCCCCCCAGGTATTACCTGGCACCCTGCCCTGTGGAGCCCGGACTTTCCTCCCCTCGCGCCGCCAAGGCAGCCGAGCAGCGACTGTCCGGCCGACTCCCGAGGTCAGGATAGCACGGAAGGCATGAGCCCCGCGGTAAGAAACCTGAAAGAAGCGGGCGGAGTCCCAACCTCGGCCCAGGTCAACCAGCATCAGCCAGCCTTGGGATAGAGGTCTGGCAAGGGATCGGATCCTGTCCTGCCCGACCGCACCTCCGACCCCAATGCGCCCAAGACCGGCTGCAGATAGCGCCAGGCGTTTGGACCGTCCCAGGTCATGACGCCAGGGGCATAGAGACTCTGGTCCAGCAGCCGGAGGCTGCTGGCGGCCTCGCCCCCACCAGCCACCCCACGGTAAGCCGCCAGGCGTTCGGCGAGGGTTTCGAGACGCGCCGGGGGATCATCCCGCCAGCGGGCCAGCCCCCATGCGAGCAGGGCGGCACGGGCGGCGCGGGGGTCTCCCGTTTCGCAGGCCAGACGTACGGAAGCCAGGGCCTGGGCAAGACTGGTGCTAGGACGCTCTCCCAACCCCTCCTGAGTGGCAGGACTGGAACTGGGACGCCGATGGCCCCACAGCCACCAGAGCCATAGGGTGAGCAGCCAGGCCAGACCCAATCCAAGGCTGAGCCAAGGCCAATAGCCGGCCGGCA
>CAZFZB010000012.1:33941-36287 GCA_964523415.1 uncultured Chromatiaceae bacterium
AGCAGCCAGGCCAGACCCAATCCAAGGCTGAGCCAAGGCCAATAGCCGGCCGGCAGGGGCCAGCCCCCCCTGATCTGCTCCGCAGTGGTTAGGGGCTGGGCTGCCGCACTTATCCCCGCCCCTGGAACATCCTGCGGAGTCGAGGGGGATGCCGAGGCCTTGACAGACACCGTGGCCGGCGCCGCCGGTGCGGGGCGGTCTGAGGTGGACGTGGCAGGGGTATTGCCACTTGCAGCCTGAACCTCCAATACCCTGGTTGGCAGCACAGCCACCTTCTTCTTGTTCTCCCTGGTATCCCACCAGGCCAGCCTGACTTCGGGCAGGGTCAGCTTACCCGCCACCGCCGGCACCAGCGCCTGCTTGATCTCTTTAACCGCCACCAGGGTATCTCCCTCGGCACGGGTCTCCGACCTGGGTTTATCGGGGTAGAGCTTGACCCCATCCGGGACGGCACCCATCAGATCGGGAAGTTGGGTGGCGCTCAGGCCCTGGGCGGTAATGGCGAGGGTACGGGTAATGGGTTCACCAACCCTGGCCTGGGAGGGATCCGGGGTCCAGGTTTCCGCCAGGTGCAGATCCTCGGCGGGTAACCAGGGCGAGGGGGCGCCGTCCGGCTGGGGCTTGACATCCAGGGCCAGGGTCGGACCACGCACCTGAATAGGCCGGGCGCGCTGGATCAGGCCATCCATGTCCGAGAATGGGTCCCTGCCGAAAAAGCGCTCAAAGGGGCTTTCACCAGGACCGAAGGGTGACCCCGGGGAGGCACCAGGGGACCGCCCTCCCCGCTGCCGGTTATCAGGCACGGCGGCGGACAACACCGGGGCCTGAATCTCGATCATGCCACTATGCTGAGGCAGGAGGGCATAACGCCGTTCGATGACATGAAATCGCTGGCCGTCGCGCTGCGTTTCGTAGACCCGATCCTCGCCAAGCCGTTCAAACTGGACCCCCTCGGCCTTAGGATCCTCCAGGCTGGCATTCTGGACCTGGGGCCTGAGGAGAACGCGCAGGGTATAGATCGCCTGGCCCTGCACATAGACGGTATCACGATCCAGTTCGGCCTCCAGCCGTGCGGCCTGCACCTCTCCCACCTGGGCGGCCTGTGAGGCGGGCAGAACCTCGATGGTGATGGGCAAGGTCTCCAGATCACCCATTTTGAGAACAGGGATCGTCAGCCGGCCGGCGGACTTGGGGGAGAGCAGCAGACGCCATTCCCGGGTAGTGGTGACCCTACCGTTGGTCATGACCGTACTGGTTCCCTGACCCTGGTTCTGAACTCCGAAATCCCGGGTGAGGGGCCCGGTATCCGGGGTACCCCAGACATCGCCAGGACCCGAGAGGGTCAGAAGCAGGGACTCCCCCTCGACCAGGCGGGTTCGATCCACGCTGGCCTCGAGACCCGCAGCCAATGCCTGGCCGGCGGAGATCCAGAAGAGCAGTAGTAAACCCAACCCCATTAGCCCTCGGATGCGAAGAAGGGCACGATTGGACCCGGCGCGGCCCCCGGATGCTTGCAATCCGAGGTCGGCTACCAATAGCGAGCGGGAGAGATGGCGGAATGGGATCGGATTCACGTTCGCGACCTCCTTGGGCGTAAATGCGCAGTCAGAAAATTCTGGGGCCTGGGTCGGGATGCCTCGGCGAGGTGGAGGCTCAAGGCAATTGGCCATGGCGACGCAGATACTGGAGCATGAAGCGCTGCCGCAGCAGACCTCCGGGATCATCCGGGACCCGGCGCAATTGATGTTCCATGGCCTGTTCGCCCTCGCTCAGGGGTGCCGGGGCCTCCGGCTGTGCCTTGCCCGGGGCTGTGCCAGGCTCCATGCCGCCGAGCAGATCCTGCTTGCCGGGCTCAGCCCCGGCCTGATGGGCCTTGGCGGGCTGCGGGGTTTGCTGGCCATCTTGTCCGCTCGGCGCGGCGGATGCCGTTCCCTCCCCCTGGCTTTCCGGCGATACCTTATCGTCCTGCGGTGCTGAGGTTGCCGCTGAACCCTCCTGGCGTTTCCCTCCGTCCTGGGGCTCGGACTGGGCAGCCCGAGCCGACTGCGGTGGCTCTTGGCCGGCATCACCCGACTGCTGGGCACCTGGCTGGGAAGGTTTGGCTTGGGGGCCGGCTCGTCCCTGGTCTGCTCCCTTCTGCCCCTCCTGTTCAGCCGAGCTCTGAGGCTCGGACTGCCCCCCCTGGGCATCCTGCCCCTCAGCACCCTGCTCTTGCCCCGCTGCCTGTCCCTCGGAGGCGTCTTGCTGACCCTGGCCTGATTGCGGGTTTTGGGCACCCTCACCCTGTTGACTTTGATCGCCTGTACTCTGGCCCTGCTGGCCGCCCTGCTTCTGTTGGCCCTGTTG
>CAZFZB010000012.1:36387-40224 GCA_964523415.1 uncultured Chromatiaceae bacterium
CACCCTCCTTTCCCTCCTGGGATGAATCGCCCTTCTGGGACTCGGAGGAGGAGGATTGAGGTTGCGATTGCTGCTGGTCCAGCAAGCGCTGCACCAGGTCGCGATTGTATTTGGCATCGGCATGAGCCGGGACCTCGGCCAGGGCCCGGTCATACTCCGCGACGGCCTCGGATAATTTTCCGGCATGAGCCAGGGCGTTACCACGGTTGTAGGCGGCCTCGGCACCCGGCTGGCCTTGCAGGGTCTCCAGGGTCTGATCGTAGGCCCCGGCCTCATACTGAGCCGCGGCACGCCAGTCCGGACTTTCGAATTGTTCGGCGGCTTGGCGGGGGTCCCCGGCCGCCAAGGTCTGGGCGCCCTGCTGGTCAGACCGCCACCAGAGATCCTGCCAACCCAGGGCCTCCGCCTGGGGCGACGGCACCTGGAGGAAAACCAAAATCAACAGGGGGCTCAACCAGCCACGGCGAAAGGCCAGGGCCGCCAAGGGTAGTAGGGCCAGGAGGAGCCAGGGGCCCTCCTCGCGCCACTGATCCGCCTTGACATCGAGACCGGCCGCCGCCTCCAGTTCCCGCGCGGCCAGCTCGAGTCGATCCGGACTCAACAAGGCCCGGGTATCGCTCTCGTCAGCGGCGAGGGCCACGTAATGCCCACCACCCGCCCTGGCAAAATCCTGCAGGAGATCTGTCTTGAGCCGCGTCAGGCGGATGCCGCCCTGATCGTCGGCCTGGAATCCTCCCTCCGCTCGGGGTACAGGGGCTCCCTTTTCGGTCCCCAGGCCCAGGATCGAGGTGCGATAGCCCAGACCAAGCAGCCTGGCCACTTGCGACCGGACCGCCTCCAGGGGTTCGGGATCGGCCGTCACCAGGATGATGTCCCCCTTGGAGCTGCCGGCACGCTTCAACATCTCGCCAGCCGCCTCCAGGGCCAGATCGGTGCGCTTGGGGCCCCGCACCGGCAGGAGGGCCGTTTCCAGGTCCGGAACCTGGGCGGCGATGGTTGCGGCGTCCCGGGTCAAGGGGGAGACGACGAAGGGCTCGGCGCCATAGGCCAACAGGGCGGTCTCGCCCTCGGCGGAAGCGGCGAGAAGATCGAGGATCTCGTAACGCGCGCGCGCCAGACGCGAGGGCGTCAGATCCTGGGCATCCATGTCTGGGGTAAGGTCGAGGACAATGACACGCTGGGCCTGGGCCTGGAAAAGGGGTTGCGGCAACCGCTCCCATACCGGACCCGCCAGGGCGGTCACCCCCAGGAGCCAGCCCAGGGCCAGCAGGACCCGAGGCAGGCGACGACCCCGGGAACCCTCTTTCACCAGCAGATGCGTCAGGAGGTGGGCATCCACCAGACCTCGCCAGGCCTCGGCCCCGGGGTTGACCCGAGCCAGCCGCCAGAGCAACCAGGGCAGGGGCAGCAGGGCCAGAAACCAGAGGGGACGCAAAAAATGGAGATCGAACGACATCTCAGGAACCCCTTGGGCTAGGCCCGGCGCCCAGAAGGGCGATCAGGAAGGCCAGCATCAAGGCCGCGCCAGCGGGCCAGTAGTAGAGAGACTGCAGCGGACGGAAGGTGCGGGCATCCCGCTCACTCGGTTCCAGACGATCCAGTTCCTTATAGATGGCCTCCAGTTGAGCCGTGTCGGTGGCTTGGAAATAGCGCCCACCCGTGGCCTTGGCAATGGCCTCCAGGGTCGCGGGGTCCAGATCGCTGGCCTGGCGGCGCAACATGCCGAAGGGGCTTTGCACGCCCAGGGCGCCTCCCCCTATCCCTATGGTGTAGATGCGTACCCCCGCCTCGGCAGCGAGTTTGGCCGCCTCCAAAGGGGCGAGGGCCCCGGCGGTCTGGGTCCCATCCGTGAGCAGGATCAGCACCCGATTGTCGTCCTCCCGATCCCGCAGACGTTTCACCGCCAGCCCGATGGCATCGCCAATGGCCGTCTCCTTCCCCGCCAGGCCGATGACGGCCTCCCCCAACATTTTTTCGACCGTCTCGCGATCATGGGTCAGAGGGGTCTGGAGATAAGGGCGGCTCCCAAACAGAATGAGACCCAGGCGATCCCCTTGACGCCTCTCGATGAAACGCCCCGCCACGGATTTGACCACATCCAGCCGGTTAGCCGGGCGGCCCCCAAGCAGATAATCCTCGTTCTCCATGGAGCCGGAGACATCCACCGCCAGCATGAGGTCGCGCCCGGACAAGGGCAGGCTGACCGGATCGCCCAGCCATTCGGGGCGTGCCGTAGCCAGCACCAGCAAGACCCAGGCAATCCAGGCCAGGATCAGCCCGAGGCGCCGGTGGCGGGGTGAACCGGCCAGATCCAGGGCACCGGCCGCCTGGAGGGAAGGCAATCGCAAGGCCGCTCCCGGCCCGGACCCTATGGCAGGCAGAAGGCGAACCAACAGAGGCAGAGGGAGGGCCGCCAGGGCCCAGGGCCAGGCGAGGGTGATCATGACCGCCTCCCCGGGCGCCGGTTACGCCGAATCCAGTCCTCTACCAGGTTGGCGAGTTCCTCGATCGGCAAGTCCTGGACAGGCCGGTAGGGGGCATCCAATAGCAGGCGCCCCGGCCCCGACTGGAAGCGCCCGGCGCCCCCTTGGGCATCGAGAAAGGCCAGCCACTCGTCACCACTAAGGCCCGCCACCCTGCGGCGGGGAAAGCGAACCAGGGCAAAGCGCCGCAGCAGCCGCGACAGGCCCCGGACGCAGGCGGCGGCGTCGCCATCCCGGCTCAGGGCGGCACGCAGGGCCGTCAACTCCGCCTGGGCCACGCGCGCCGCGGCCCCCCGCCGATAGCGTCTCACCTGCCACCAAACCAACAGGAGCAGGATAACCAGACACAGCAAGGCCAGCAGCCACCAGCCAGGAGCCGGTGGCCACCAGGAGACTGGGTCCGGAAAATGATAGCCTCGCAGATCGGCCAGGGGGTCTGGGGCCGCCATGGCGCCGGGACTCATGGCACCGGGACTCATGGCACCGGGACTCATGCCGCCGGCCAGAGGGCTGCTTCCCGGGCCGGCGGGAGCGGCCGCCAGAGGCAGGGGGGCGGCTGGCGTTGCGGGGGCCGTCATCGCCCACCCCCCGCACGACGCGGATTCAGGCCTCGTGCCAGGGCCGGCCCTACTGGCTCCGCCGTGTTCAACCACAGCAGATGGGCCCGGTGGCGGCGGGCCATGCCCTCCAGCATTTCCAGGTGGTCGCGGAACCGCTGTTGCCAGGCCGAGCGTCGAGCCTCGACACCCGTGTCCAGCAAACCACGTCGCAGACCATCCGTAACCGGGTAGAGGCCGGGCGGGGGGGCCAGTTCCTCCAGGGGGTCACGGATATGCACCAGCACCACCTCGCTGGCTCGCCCCAATCGGGCAAGCCAGAGCGAGCGCTCCCTGGTCAGATGATGGAAGTCACTGAGGATAAATATCAGACTGCCGGGGCGCGCCAGATGGACCAACTGGTCCGCCGCCACCAGGACATCACCCAACCCTGCCGCCCCGCCGGCGCGACCGCCTACCGCCAAGGCCTGGAGCAGGGGCAGCAGCCCCTGGGTGCGGGCGGCGGGCCTGTGCTCGAAGTGGCTCCGCTCGTCAAAGACCAGGCCACCCACCCGATCCCCGCGATCCGCCGCCGCCCAGGCCAGGAGGGCCGCCGCCTGGGCCGCCACCACCGACTTGAAGGCGACGCGGGTGCCAAAGCGCATGGAGGGCCCTTGGTCGACCAGCAGCAACAGGGGCCGTTCCCGCTCCTCGCGGAAGAGTTTGACGTGGGGGGTACCGGCACGGGCCGTGACCCGCCAGTCCATATTGCGGGCGTCGTCCCCGGGCTGATAAACCCGGGACTCGTCAAACTCCAT
>CAZFZB010000012.1:40324-41549 GCA_964523415.1 uncultured Chromatiaceae bacterium
AGATTTGGGGTCACGGGTCGCGAGGACCAGATGGATCAGATAGTCCTCCACGTCCGGGGACATGTAGAGGTCGATGATGGCCTGGCGGGCGGCGAAGATGGCCCGCTGGCTCAGACGCGGTCCTTCCTCCGCCATCACCGGAAGCCGGGCCTCCTCACGATTGAGGTGCAGGATGGCCTTCTCCGAGGCCAGGTCGGGATAATCGACCCGCACATGCATCAGGAAGCGGTCGAGTTGGGCCTCCGGCAGGGGATAGGTTCCCTCCTGCTCGATGGGATTCTGGGTCGCCATGACCAAAAAGAGGTCCGGCAGCCGATAAGTCTCCCGACCCACCGTAACCTGCCGCTCGCCCATGGCCTCCAGCAAGGCGGACTGCACCTTGGCCGGGGCGCGATTGACCTCGTCGGCAAGGAGCAGATTATGAAAGACGGGACCCTTATCGAAATGGAAGCTACCATCCTGAGGACGATAGATTTCGGTTCCCGTGAGGTCCGCTGGCAATAGATCCGGGGTAAACTGGATGCGGTGGAAATCGCCCTCGAGGCCAGAGGCCAGCGCCTTGACGGCCTTGGTCTTGGCCAGACCCGGGGCTCCCTCCACCAAGAGGTGACCATCCGCCAGCAGCGCAATCAGAAGGCGTTCCACCAGGCCCGACTGACCAAGGATGTGACGTTCCACCCGCTCCCGCAACCGGGTGAATTCCGCGCGCAGGAGTTGGGTATCGGCTGGGGCAGGCGTTGGGGTCTGGGGTGTTGTCATTCCTCGGTCTCCATGGGCAAAATCCGGTGCTGGCCAGGGTCGTTGAGGGGGCCAGTCCGGTCACTGGCCACTAATGACAAGCGCGTGGGGCGCCAGTTCCCGCAGTTGCGCACTACAATTACAACACCAAGCCCAGTCCGCGGAATCCAACCCGACATAGCCATGAAAACCCAGCAGATTCAGATCAGCGAACCTTCGGAACTCGCCCCCGCCCTCGCCACACTGGACTTCCCCGCCAACGCCCAACTCGCGTTGCTGTTCGGCTCGCGGGAACTGCTCGGGGAGCCCGAGCTTTTTCAGCACATCAAGTCCACCTGCCCCAATGCGCTCCTGGTAGGCTGCAGCACGGCGGGCGAGATCACCCGTAACGGAATCGCCGACAACACGGCGGTCCTGACCCTCGCCCAATTCGACCAGGTGGAGCTGACGGTCGCCACCACGGACCTGGCGGACATGGAGGACAGCC
>CAZFZB010000013.1:0-9441 GCA_964523415.1 uncultured Chromatiaceae bacterium
GATGCCCTGACCTTTATCGCCGGCCTGATGGGGGTGCGCCTTCCCCTCTTTCTGCTGCTCACGGCCCTGGGTAAGGGGGCCAGATATGCCATGATGCTGGGGTTGGGGTGGGCGCTGTTGTTGCCCTTGCTGGGGCGGTGGCTGGTAACGGCCTCACTGCTGCCTCTCAGGGGAATGGGATAGCGACTCTGCCATGACTTGCAATCCTTCATGTCCGGCAATAATTGTCCAATTCCGGACCGGACAGGCCTTTGACACCCTCGGTGCCTGCCACACCTCCCAGCCCTCGGGGGCAGTATTCAGCCAGGGTCGCGTCACTTGAGAACTTCAGGCCCCCTCACAACCAGGGCCGACATCACCAGGAGGAAAACCCATCCCATGCCCCCAGCCGTCATCCTCCTGAGTGGTGGACTGGATTCCACCACCACCCTGGCCATCGCCCTGGCCGAGGGCTTCAGCCCCCATGCCCTGTCCTTCCGTTATGGGCAGCGGCATCAGGCCGAACTGGCGTCGGCCAAGCGCATTGCCGAGGTCATGGGGGTGTCTGACCACCTCATCGCCGACATCGACCTGCGCCGCATTGGCGGGTCCGCCCTGACCAGCGACATCCCCGTGCCCAAGGCTCGCAGCCTGGACGAGATGGGGAAGGGCATCCCCATCACCTATGTCCCCGCCCGCAATACCCTCTTCCTGTCCTTCGCCCTGGCCTGGGCCGAGGTGCTGGGGGCCAGCGACATCTATCTTGGCGTCAATGCCCTCGACTACTCCGGCTACCCTGACTGCCGGCCCGAATACATCGCCGCCTATGAACGCCTGGCCAACCTCGCCACCGCCGCCGGCGTCGAGGGCCGCCAGCACCTCCAGATCCACACCCCCCTGATCGCCCTGACCAAGGGCCAGATCATCGAACGCGGCCTGGCCCTCGGTGTCGATTACGGGCTCACCAGCAGTTGCTACGACCCCGGGGACGAGGGCCGCCCCTGCGGTCAGTGCGACGCCTGCCTTCTGCGCGCCAAGGGCTTCGCCGAGGTGGGGATCGCGGACCCCCTGCTGGTCCGCTACGGGCTGGTCTGACCATGACCGAACAGCTCTTCCACCTCGCCGCCGCCCCCTTCGAGGCCGCGCGCCAGGTCGCGATCCTGCCCGAGGGCCACCGCGCCCGCCGCCTGCACGGGCACAGCTTCCGAGCCCGGGTGCGCGCAGAACTTCCCCTGGGCTGGGCCCCCTTTCCCGGGGGCGAGTCCGGTGCTCTGGCGGACGCCCTCACCGCCTGCGTCGCCCCCCTCGACTATCGCCACCTCAACGATCTGCTCCCGGTGCCCACCGACGAGAACCTCGCCCGCTGGATTCGCCGCGGCCTCCCGGTGCCCGGCCTGACCTCCGTCGGCGTCCAGAGCACCCCCGACCAGGGGGCCGATCTCGACGCGGAGGAGCACGTCCACGTCTGGCGGCGCTTCCGCTTCGAGGCCGCCCACCGCTTGCCCAAGGTGGCCCTCGGTCATCCCTGCGGGCGCATGCACGGTCACGGCTTCGAGGTCATCCTCCATGCCGACCAGGACCTGGCCGGTCAGGATATGGGTCCCGACTTCGACCTGCTGGAGGCGGTCTGGGCCCCCCGCCAGGCCCAGCTCCACTACGCCTGCCTCAATGACCTCCCTGGCCTGGAGAACCCCACCAGCGAGTTGCTGGCGAACTGGCTGTGGGCGCGACTCAAGCCGGAACTCCCCGCCCTGTCCTGGCTCACCGTCTACGAGACCGCCACCGCCGGCTGTCATTTCGACGGGACTCACTACCGCATCTGGAAGGAGTTGCGCTTCGAGGGCGCCCTGCGGCTGGCCCAGGCCCCGGCCGGCGACCCGCGCCGGCGTCTGCATGGTCACAGTTACCTGCTGCGCCTGCACCTGACCGCGCCCCTGGACCAGGTGCTGGGCTGGACGGTGGACTATGGGGATGTCAAGGCCCTCTTCAAGCCGGTCTATAACCGCCTCGATCACCAACGGCTCGATGCCATCACCGGCCTGGTGAACAGTGACCCCGCCAGTTTGACCCGCTGGATACGCGGGGCGGTCGCCAGCGCCCTGCCAGCCCTGGACCGCATCGACCTCTACGAGACCCCGGGCACCGGGGTCAGCCTGTGCTGGGGTGAGCTGGGCCCGGCCCTGCCGGCATGAGCTATCACGTCAAGGAGATCTTCTACAGTCTGCAGGGCGAGGGCGCCCACACCGGCCGGCCGGCGGTCTTCTGCCGCTTCGCCGGTTGCAACCTCTGGTCCGGGCGCGAGCAGGACCGGCACAAGGCCGTCTGCCAATTCTGCGATACGCAATTTCGCGGGACCGACGGGAGCGGGGGCGGCCGCTTTGGCACGGCCGCGGCCTTGGCGGACCGCATCCGGGCCACCTGGGGTGGCGGGCCCGGATCCGGCGTCCGGCCCTATGTCGTCTGCACCGGCGGGGAGCCCCTGCTGCAACTGGATGTCCCCCTGATCCGGGCCCTGCAGGCCCGGGACTGCGCGGTGGCCGTCGAGACCAACGGCACCCGCCCCGCACCGCCGGGGCTGGACTGGATCTGTGTCAGTCCCAAGGCCGGTACCAATCTGGTCCTGCGCGCCGGCAATGAATTGAAACTGATCTATCCCCAGGCGGGGGCGCCCCCGCAGGACTTCGAGCATCTGGCCTTCGACCATTTCTTCCTACAGCCCCTGGACGGACCGGACCTGGCCGCGCATATCGGGCTGACCCTGGACTACTGCCTGGCGCACCCCCACTGGCGGCTGAGTCTCCAGACGCACAAGGGGCTGGGGATTCCCTGAGAGGGAGATCTCCTGCAAGCAGTCCCTGTGGGGGTTCAGGAGGCCTGAAGAGGCCATCGTCCCGGCCCCGAGTCTTCCTGGGAACCCAGCGCCGATTCCTAACCCATGCCAGGCCTCAGGGCCCGATCTTGAGGGGGTTGTCCTGCTTGACCTGTATCCGTAAGCGGTTCTGATCCTTCAGGCGCTCGTAGTGGATAGCATCGGCGTAACTGCGGATGAGGGTGAGCGCCAACTCATCGGGCGATTCGTTGGTTTCGAGGGGATTTCCGGGTGGTCCCCTGCTATCGAGGCGTAACTCCAGGTTATGGTTTCTTTCGGAATAGGCCAGGGTCAGGTCTATCGAATGGGGGCCTGGACCGGCGAGGAGCAGCCCGAGGATCTCCTCCGCCAGGAGTTGCAGGGCGTGGGAGGACCGGTTCGGTAGCAGGTGCCTTTCGCAGAATCCCTCGATCTTGCCGACCAGGCTGTAGAGGTCGTAATCGGCCGTTTCGACCCGCCAGTTTAGGCT
This sequence comes from uncultured Chromatiaceae bacterium, assembly GCA_964523415.1. Lineage (GTDB taxonomy): Bacteria > Pseudomonadota > Gammaproteobacteria > Chromatiales > Chromatiaceae > M0108. The sequence goes on from CAZFZB010000013.1 coordinate 3,318, forward strand.
CCGCACCTTGCCGATGAAGTCGCGGGTGCGCTCCCGGCGGGGGTTGTCGAAGATCCGTCCCGGGGGACCCTCCTCGTAGATCACGCCTTGATCCAGATAGAGGACGCGGCTGGAGACATCGCGGGCAAAATCCATTTCATGGGTGACGATGGCCAGGGTCATGCCCTGCCTGGCGAGTCGGCGGATCACCGCCAGGACCTCACTGACCATGGTAGGGTCTAGGGCCGAGGTAGGTTCATCGAAGAGGATGATCTCCGGTTCCATGGAGAGGCAGCGGGCAATGGCAACACGCTGCTTCTGGCCGCCAGAGAGCTCGTCGGGAAAGCTTTGGGCCTTCTCCGCCAGGCCGACCAGGCGCAGCAGTTCCATCCCCTTCGCCGCGGCATCGCCCCGCGCCTTGCCGAGGAGACGGATAGGGCCGATGGTGAGGTTTTCGAGAACCCTCAGGTGGGTAAAGAGGTTGAAGGACTGGAAGACCATGCCCATGCGACGGCGCAGGGCGGGGATATCCGCCTTGGGCGCCAGGATATCCTGGCCCTTGATCTCGATATAGCCACCCGAGGGTTGGTCGAGAAGGTTGAGACAGCGCAGGAAGGTGCTCTTACCGGCGCCTGAAGGGCCAATGACGGCAATGACCTCGCCCGGTACTATCTCGACGTTGATGTCATGGAGGACGGTCAAGTCACCGTAACGCTTGGAGAGGTGTCTGACCTTGATCATGCCGTCTTGTCCTGTCGACAAGCCTAGTTCGGTAAGGCTCGGGAACCCAAGCCGCCGAACAAGATCCCGAGACCCGGCGCGTGGGCGGCCCCTGACCCCGGGCCGAAGTCTGGTGCCCCTTCCGAGAATCCAGGGGATTGGTGCGCAGAGCGGGACTCGAACCCGCACGGGTTGCCCCACTGGAACCTAAATCCAGGGCGTCTACCTATTCCGCCACCTGCGCGCAGAGGAGATTCTAACCGGTTCAGCGACTATTGGCATCTCGAAAGCCGCTTGAGTCTGGCTTGTGGGTGGGACCTTGCCGGGAAAGGGAGAGAGACAAGTAGCCAGGTGGGGGTAGTCAGGTTGTCGCCCTGGGAGGCAAGGGGGCGGCACCTAAACTGGATTGGCATTTTTTCCGCCGGTCGTGGATATTATTCCGTTAATAGTTTGATTCCGGGTCTAGCTGGATGCTTGAGGATTGGCTATCAAGATTCAGCCCTCGAGGACCCATGCGCCGCCTGGTCCCGGCGGCGGTTGGGAGGTCAGAGTCGCCACTGCCTTATCAAGGTTAGGTTTGCCACCGATTGGCGCCATCCGGGCGCCCCTATAATTTCACTAAGATTCAGGTGCCCGATGAGGCCGTCAAGCAATTTACTGTTCCCGATACTGATCGCCCTCCTGGCCGTGGCGGCCTGGGCCCTCCTCAATCAGCCGGCACAGGAGCCAACCTGGCCCGCCAAGCTGCAGGGGTTTTCCTTCTCGCCCATGAGGGCGGATAGCAATCCCTCCAAGGACATCTACCCCAAGGTCGAGGATATCGACGCGGACCTGGCCCTGCTCAAGGACACGGTGCATGCGGTGCGCACCTACACCGTGAAGGATACCCTGGCGGAGGTGCCCCGCCTGGCCCTCAAGCACCGACTGAATGTTACCCTGGGGGCCTGGATTGGCACAGACAAGGAGGAGAATGACAAGGAACTTGACCGATTGAGCGAGGTGCTGGCCCAGGGGAATCGCAATGTGGTCCGCGTCATAGTCGGCAACGAATCGCTATTGCGTGGAGACGTCACGGTTCCGGAACTCTCCCAGTACCTCGACCGCGTCCGCCGCGGGACCGCCCTGCCGGTGAGCACGGCCGAGCCCCCCTACATCTGGATCCGTCACCCGGAACTGGCCGATCACGTCGATTTCATCACGATCCACCTGCTACCCTACTGGGAGGAGGTGCCGATCGAGGAGGCAGTCGATCATGTCTTTGCCCGCCTAGAGGACGTCAAAAGGCAGTTTCCAGGCAAGCCGGTCATCATTGGAGAGGTGGGCTGGCCCAGCAATGGCCGCACCAGCGGCGGGGCCGAGGCCACTCCCGCCAATCAGATCCGCTTTTTGCGCCGCTTCCTGGCCCGCGCCGAACAGTTAGGTGTTACCTACTATGTTATGGAGGCCTTCGATCAGACCTGGAAGATCGATATCGAGGGCGCAACCGGCGCCTATTGGGGGGTTTATGACGCCAATCGCGAACCCAAGTTCGAGTTCACCCAGCCGGTGGTCCGTATCCCCCATTGGCGGGAACTGGCAGGTCTGTCGGTGGTCATGGCCGTCCTGTTACTGGTTTTCCTCTATCGAGACAGCTCGAGCCTGTCTCATCATGGCAAGGGCTTTCTGGCCCTGGTCGTGTATGGCCTATCCACGGCCGTGGTCTGGATCGTATATGACTACACGCGTCAGTATATGACGATCGGGACCGCCATCACCGGCTTCCTGCTGCTGGTGGGCGGATTGGGAGTCATCCTCTTCATCATGGCCGAGGCCCACGAGTGGGCCGAGTCGATCTGGTTGCGCAAGTGGCGGCGGCCTTTTCCCAAGTACCGGGGAGGTCAGGGCGATTTGCCCCTGGTGTCTATCCATGTTCCGGCCTACAACGAACCCCCTGAACTGCTGAAGGAGACCCTCGACGCCCTGGCCGCCCTCAATTATCCCAACTTCGAGGTGCTGGTCATCGACAACAACACCAAGGATCCGGCGGTTTGGGAGCCCGTGGAGGCCTATTGCGCCCAGTTGGGGCCGCGTTTCCGCTTCTTCCACGTCGACCCCCTGTCCGGCTTCAAGGCCGGGGCCCTCAACTATGCCCTGCGCCAGACGGACCCGGCCGCCGAGGTGGTGGCGGTGATCGATGCCGATTATGTGGTGCATCCCCTCTGGCTGCGGGATTTGGTGCCCGCCTTCCAGGATCCCGAGGTGGCCATTGCCCAGGCACCCCAGGACTATCGGGATGCCGACCAGAATGCCTTCAAGGCCATGTGCATGGCCGAATACCGGGGCTTCTTTCTGCTCGGCATGGTGACCCGTAACGAGCGCAACGCCATCATCCAGCATGGCACCATGACCATGATCCGTCGCTCGGCCCTGGTGGAAATGGACGGTTGGGCCGAGTGGTGCATCACCGAGGACGCGGAGTTGGGGCTGCGGCTCTTCGAGGCTGGCTATAAGGCACTCTACATCCCCTTTACCTATGGTCGCGGCCTGATGCCGGACAGCTTCAGTGACTTCAAGAAGCAACGCTATCGCTGGGCCTATGGAGCGGTCCGCATCCTCGCCCACCATCACCGGGAATTTCTGGGTACGGTCAAGACCAAACTCGATGCCGGCCAGCGCTACCACTTTGCCGCGGGCTGGCTGCCCTGGTTCGCCGATGGCTTCAACATGCTTTTCAACCTGGCTGCCCTCTACTGGACCGTGGCCATGGTGGTGTTGGAACTCTACGTCACCCCGCCCTACATAACAGTGGCCATGATCCCGCTGGTGCTCTTCGCCTTCAAGGTGACCAAGAGCTTATTCTTGTATCGGCGCCGGGTGGACGCTACCCTGCGCCAGAGTCTGGCCGCCGCCCTGGCGGGTCTGGCCCTGTCCCATACCATCTCGCGGGCCATGCTGGCGGGTATGTTCTCGGACAAACTGGGTTTTTACCGCACCCCCAAGTTGGCCCAGGCGCCCGCCCTGATCCTGGCACTGGCTGATGCCCGGGAGGAAGGCCTTTTTGTCATCGCCTTCTGGTTCGGAGCAGCCCTGGTGACCCAGCGCTACGATGCCTATCAACTCGACCTCCATATCTGGGTGGCGGTCCTTCTGGTCCAGTCGATTCCCTACCTCGCCTCCGTCCTGGTCTCCCTCGTCAGTGCCATGCAGTGGCTGCCGGCCAGCCTGATCGGGGTCATGCCCGCCATGAGCGGGTTAGAGGAAGGGGCCAGGGTCGAAACCATCAAGTCCGTGCGGCTGAACCAGGGCGCGGGAAAGGCGACAGGCTGAGGAGTTGTTGGAGAGGGCGGCAGCCCGGCCGGCTCTGGCCGCCCCGACCACATTCGTTACCCGGGGCTTAGGTGTTTGTCCTTGAGGCCTAGCGCCGTTCCCCGCCCTGGATCATTTGCTGCATCATTTCCACGGGGTTGCCCTGGCGTAGGGTTTCGCCGCCGCCGAACAGACCCGACATGCGGCCCATGGCCTGGCGCATCTGCTGCATGTCCGAGGCCATGCCGGGCAGTGAAGCGACCTGCTGGCGCATATCGCTCACGTCCCGCGCCAGGGAGGCCATGTCGGTTTGCATCTTGCCCATATTGGCGGACATGGCGCTGACCTCGGTGGTCATGAGGGCGATATGGAGGGTCATGTCGTGCATGAGCTTGACCATGTACAGAAAGGCCGAACCGCCAATCAGGACGGCCGCGACCAGAGTCAGGCGGGGTAGTGGGATCTGATGGGTTTGAGTCATGGCTTGGAGGTTGCTATGGGTAGGTGGAGGGATTCATCATGCCATTTTATGCCGATTCCCTTCTAACGATGGCCCCGGGTTGGCGAACGTAAGATGCCGAGTTCCCCTATTCCCTTCTCCGAAGCCCTGGATCGTCACAAGGCCCGTTGGGAAACCTATGGTGACCGCCGCTACCTGCGTCTGACGGACGACTTTCGCGGACACACCAAGGGGACCTTGGCCTGGTACGGCCACACCATCCCTGGATACCCCCGCATTGGTCGCATCTTCCGGCTGGAACAGGGGCTGGCCCAGCAGTTTGCCGGCCCCTTCTGGATGGAGGAGAAGATTGACGGTTTCAACGTCCGCATCTTTTGCTCCGGTGGCTGCCTTTTTGCCTTGTCGCGGGGCGGCTTTGTCTGCCCCTTCGCTACCGATCGCGTGCCTGACTTTGTCCCTATGGCCCTGTTCGAGTGCCATCCCGACCTAGTGTTGTGCGCCGAGCTCGCAGGGCCTGACAATCCCTATACCCAGGGGGGACCCTCCTTCATTTCACGGGATGTCCAACTCTTCGTTTTCGACATGATGCGCCTGGGTCAGCCCGGCTTCCTCCCTCAGGCCGAGAAATCGGCCATCTGCGAGGCGTTCGCCTTGCCAACCAGCCGCGTATTCGGCCGCTTCACGGCCGCTGACTGGCGCGCGATTCTCGACATCGTCGAGCAATTGGACGCGGAGGGGCGGGAGGGCGCGGTCTTCAAGGCAGATGAACCTGGGGGACATCGCACCAAATTCGTGTCCGCCTGTTCTGGCATCTATGACATCGCGGTACGGGCGGAAGATATGGTGGAATTGCCGGGGGATTTCTTTACAGGCCGCATCCTGCGTCTGGCGCTTTACCTGGATGAAACCGGGCGGGCACCCGCTGACCGGCTCGAGCGGGAACTGGGTCGGGCCTTACTGGCGGGATTGGGACGTTCGGTGGAGCGATTCAAACGCGATGGCCGGGTCTTGCACGATTTCCGCTGCCTCTTCCATAGCCGGGACAATGCCCTGGCCTTTATGACCCATTTACGCACCATCCTCGGCCACACCCATGTTTCCCAACGGCGGTTGGCGGAGGAGGCTGGCTACTGGGTGCTGGAATTCGAGAAGGAGGTACCCAGGCTGACCGGGTTACTGCATCAACTCTTCCGTGGGATTTCGCTCCTGGACTGAGCTCGGAAGGGACCCCCGGGGTTCCTCGATCAGCTTTTCCAGAATGGTTCGGAAATTCAGGGGGTGAATGACCTCGATGCCAACCTTGTCCGCCCATTTGCGCAGCCCCTCGTCGGCGCATACGAGGGTGGCGTCGATCTCGAAGGAGAGCAGCAGGACATCCACGTCCTCCTTGCTATCGAGAATACCCTGGCGCAAGGCCTCGCGATAGCGCCCTCGCAGTCGGTTGATGAGCCTGCCAGGGTCAGCGACGGACTGAGCGGCCTCCTTGGCCGCCTCCTCGGCGATCCGCAGGCCGCGGTCGATGCGATAGCGCACCTCCTCGATAAGTTCGTATAACAGGGCGCCTGGGATAGTTACTTCATGCTTGCGCGGTGAGCGCAGGCGCACCACGGACTCGAATTCCGCTCCAACCTCGGACAGGTCTTTGATCTTGCAGAGTTCCTCATAGACCGAGCCAGGCAT
>CAZFZB010000013.1:9541-39639 GCA_964523415.1 uncultured Chromatiaceae bacterium
GGCTTGATTACACTGCCGCTCAATCTGTGAACCTCCGGGAAATTCCCATGCGCCGCGTCGTCTTCAATCAGAAAGGGGGAGTGGGCAAGTCGACCATCGCCTGCAACCTGGCCGCCATTAGCGCCGCCCGAGGGCGGCGGACCCTGTTGGTCGACCTGGATCCTCAGGCCAACGCCTCCCGCTACCTGCTGGGTCAGGCCCTGGATGACCGGGAACGCACCCTGGCCAACTTCTTCGATGATATTCTGGCCTGCCGGGTTTTTGGCGCCAAACCCAGCGAATATGTCGTGCCGACGCCCTTTCCCAACCTGGGTGTCATGCCCTCCGACCCTCGCCTCGAGGAATTGCAGATCAAATTAGAATCTCGCTACAAGATGTATAAACTGCGTGAGGCACTTGATACCCTGAAGGACTATGACGAAGTCTTCATCGATACCCCACCCGCCTTGAATTTTTTCACCCGTTCAGCGCTGATTTCTGCTCATACCTGCTTGATTCCCTTTGATTGTGATGCCTTTTCCCGCCGAGCCCTCTATGCGCTGATGGATAGCGTTCGGGAGGTCCAAGAGGACCATAATCCTAAGCTGCGCATCGAGGGCATCGTGGTCAATCAATATCAGGCGCGCGCCAATTTGCCGATGCGCTTGGTGGAGGAATTGCGCGCGGAGGGTCTGCCGGTCCTGGACGCCTTTCTATCGTCCTCCATCAGGATTCGGGAATCTCATTCTCAGGCCCTGCCGATGATTCACCTCGATCCCCGTCACAAGCTCAGCTTGGAATTCGAGACCCTTTATAACCTGCTGACCGACGCACCCCGGACGCCTTAACTTACCTAAAGACGGATCGGTCCCCCTTATGAAATCCTCCCTGCGCCTGGTCGTTGGCATTACGGGCTCCTCTGGTGTCATCTACGGTATCCGTCTCCTGGAAACCCTGCAGGGCATGCCGGGGGTCGAGACGCACTTGATCATCAGTCAGGGCGCCAAACTGAACATAGCCCTGGAAACGAGTTGGAAGCCCACGGAGGTGGAGGCCCTGGCGGATCATGTCTATCACGAGGCGGATCTGGCCGCGCCCATCAGCAGCGGCTCCTTCCGCACCGGGGGTATGATCGTAGCGCCCTGTTCCATCAAGACCCTGTCGGGGGTTGTGAATTCCTATGCCGATAATTTGGTGGTGCGGGCAGCGGATGTGACCCTGAAGGAGGGTCGGCGCCTGGTGCTGGTGCCTCGGGAGTCGCCGCTACATGTGGGCCACACCCGGTTATTACACGCGGCGGCGACCCTGGGTGTCCTCATCTGCCCACCCATGCCGGCCTTTTACAATGCACCCAAGACCCTGGACGATATCATCGATCATACGGTGGGGCGCCTCCTCGACCTCTTCGATCTCGACAGTGGCCGGGTACGGCGCTGGGAGGGACCCGCTCCCAGAAAGGATGACGATTCCAGCTTGCCTCTATTGGCGTAGAATTGCCCATGGCCCGTGGCCTGAACTGAGCAGGCCTTGCCCCTCATCCCAGGAGAAGAAACCATGACGATCGATCCCCAGTTGCTGGCGCGGGAAGTGGTAGATAGCTTTGTTGCCTTGCTGCCCGCCGAGGTGGGTAACCAGATCGACCTGGCTCATCGTGAGGACCTTGAACTCCTGGTACGGGAGGCGGTGCGGGAGGCCGTCACCGGGTCGCTTGAACGCCTGGAGGCCGTGGTGCGGGAGTTGCGAACTGAAACGGGCCGGTCTCAGCTCGAACTTTGATCCGGGCTTAGGCCCATCATTAATCTCGTTGACTTGTGACGAGCCTGGCTGACGTACCCCATAACCACCCCAAGGGGCTGGGCCTGGAGCTGGGGGCCGGGGCTGGCGTGGGAGCAACTCATGGGTGCAAGCCCGAGGCAAGACGTGTCATGACGACCGAATCCAGATCCCCGGCAATGAACTTCGAGGTCCGCCGTGCCGGGGTTCTCCTCCACATTACATCCCTGCCCGGTTCTGGACCCTGCGGTACCCTCGGGGCCCAGGCCCGCACCTTCATCGATTTCCTGTCCGCTTCAGGCATGGGTGTCTGGCAAATGTTACCGGTAGGGCCCACCCTGCGTGACCGTTCGCCCTACCAAAATAGCTCGACCCACGCCGGCGATCCCCTTCTCATCGACCTGGAACCCCTGGTGGCTGCCGGTTGGCTGCCCAGGATGCCCGATGATGACGGCATCCTGGCCAAGAGGGCAGCCTTGGCACGTGCCTGGAGGGGATTCCAAGAGCTTGCCACGGATGCAGAGCGCCGGGCCTTGGCGGCTTTCTCCCAGGAAAATGCATATTGGTTACCGGATTATGCCCTGTTTCGTGCCCTCCGCGATGAGCTCCAGACGGGGTGGTGGCTATGGCCGGTCACCCTCAGGGAACGTAACCCCCAGGCCCTGACCCAGGCCCACTCCCGCCTGGCGCCGCAGGTTCAGGTCATCATCTTCGAGCAATTTGTGTTTTTCAGCCAATGGCAGGGGCTGCGTACTTACGCGGCGGCGCTGGGAATCAGGCTGTTTGGCGACATGCCCATCTTTGTCGCTCAGGACAGTGCGGAGGTCTGGGCGCATCCCCAGGACTTCGACCTCAATCTCGATGGTAGCCCACGGGTCGTCGCCGGAGTCCCCCCCGATTATTTCTCCGCCACGGGCCAACGCTGGGGCAACCCCCTCTATCGCTGGCAGCGGATGGAGGCCGAGGGTTTTCGCTTCTGGCTCGACCGGGTACGCACCCAGTTGCGTCTCTTTGACATGATCCGGATCGATCACTTTCGCGGCTTCGAGGCCTATTGGGAGATCCCGGCGAGGGAGGAGCATGCCATTAAGGGACGATGGGTAAAGGCACTGGGCGATGAACTCTTCGAACGCATGCACCAGCGCTTCGGCAAGCTCCCCTTCATAGCCGAGGACTTGGGTTACATCACCCCGGAGGTTGAAAATCTGCGACGCAAATACCGCTATCCAGGTATGAAGATCCTTCAGTTCGCCTTTTCCGGGGGGGCCGACAATCCCTATCTCCCCTTCCGCCATGATCGCGACTGCGTGGTTTATACCGGTACCCACGATAACGACACCAGCCTTGGCTGGTACCAGGAGCTAGCCCCCGAGGATCGCGCCCGGGTGGATGAATATCTGGGGCATCCCACCGAGCCGATGCCTTGGCCCCTGATTCGTGCCGCACTAGCCTCTCGGGCCTATCTGGCCATCATCCCCATGCAGGATCTCCTGGCCCTGGACGGCGATCACCGCATGAATGTCCCCGGCACCGCCGAGGGTAACTGGGCCTGGAGATTCCTCTGGGACAGGGTACCCGCGGATTTGAGCGCCAAGGTGCGGCGCATGGTGGAGATCTACGGGCGGTGACGCCCTCTATTTCACCTTCATCCCAGGCTCGGCCCCGGAATCCGGGGTAAGCAGGAAGATGTCCGCCCCGCCGGGACCAGCGGCAAGGACCATGCCCTCCGAGACACCGAAGCGCATCTTGCGCGGCGCCAGGTTGGCGACCATGACCGTCATGCGCCCCTCGAGGGTCTTGGGGTCGTAGGCGGAGCGGATGCCGGCAAATACGGTGCGGTCCTCGCCACCCAAATCGAGTTGCAGGCGGATCAACTTATCCGAGCCGGTTACGGTCTCCGCCGATCGGATGAGGGCGACCCGCAAATCGAGTTTAGCGAAGTCGGCGAATTCCACGGGAGCCGCCAGGGGATCGCGGGTCAGATGGCCCTCGGAGTGGATTTCGTGGGGCTTGGTCTTCTTGGTATCGCGACTGTTCAGGTCCTCCTTGCTGGCCTCCAGCATGGCCTGGATCTGCTTCGGGTCGATGCGGGTCATGAGGGGCGTGAATTCCCCGATGACATGACCGCATAGGGGCTGCTCCAAGTCCGCCCAGGTCAGGGTTGGGATGCGCAGGAAGGCCTCGGCACCCTCCGCGGTGCCAGGGAGGATGGGGCGAAGGTAGCCAATCAGGATCCGGAAGAGGTTGAGCCCCTGGGAACAGATGGCCTGGAGCTCGCCTTCACGATTCGGGGCCTTGGCCACCGTCCAGGGGGCCTTTTCATCGATCCATTGGTTGGCGCGGTCGGCGAGGGCCATGATCTGGCGTGTGGCGCGGCTGAATTCGCGTTTTTCGTAGGCCTCGGCGATTCCGGACCCGGCCGCGGCGAAGTCTGCGAAAAGCCCAGGCTCAAGAAGGTTGGCGCTCAACTGGCCCGCGAAGCGCTTGGTTATGAAGCCGGCGCAACGGCTGCCGATGTTGATCACCTTTCCCACCAGATCCGCGTTGACCCTGAGGGTGAAGTCCTCCAGGTTGAGGTCGATGTCCTCGACATTGGGGCCAAGCTTGGCGGCGAAGTAATAGCGCAGATACTCGGGGTTGAGGTGGTCGAGGTAGGTGCGGGCGCGGATAAAGGTGCCGCGGGACTTGGACATTTTCTGGCCGTCGACGGTGAGAAAGCCATGGGCCAATACCGCCGTGGGGGCTCGGAAGCCGGCACCCTGCAACATGGCTGGCCAGAAGAGGGCGTGGAAATAGATGATATCCTTGCCAATGAAGTTATATAACTCGGCTGTCGAGCCCGCCCGCCAGAAGTGGTCGAAATCCAGACCCGGAGTCCGGTCACACAAGTGCTTGAAACTGGCCATATAGCCAATGGGGGCATCCAGCCAGACATAGAAGAACTTTCCAGGATGGTCCGGAATCTCAAAGCCGAAATAGGGAGCATCACGGGAAATGTCCCACTCCTGAAGGCCGGCATCGAACCATTCATCCAGCTTGTTGGCGATTTCACCCTGGAGGGCCCCGCCCCGGGTCCAGTCCCTGAGCATGGCCTCGAAATCGCCAAGGCGGAAAAAATAGTGATCCGACTCGCGCTGCTCAGGCTTGGCGCCTGAGATGGCGGAGGTGGGGTTCTTGAGCTCCGCGGGCGAGTAACTGGCGCCGCAGGCCTCGCAGTTGTCACCGTATTGATCCGCCGCCCCACACTTGGGGCATTCCCCCTTGATGAAGCGGTCCGGCAGAAACATCCGTTCCACCGGGTCATAGGCCTGGGTGATGGTCCGTTTGGCGATATGACCCTGATCCCGGTTACGCTCGTAGATCAGGTTGGCGAAGTAGCGATTTTCCGGGGAGTGGGTAGAGTGATAATTGTCGAAACCGATGCGGAAGGCGGCAAAGTCCGCCTGATGCTCCAGGGCAACCCGGGCGATGAGCTCCTCAGGGGCTATGCCATCCTGGCGGGCGCGCAACATGATGGGGGTACCATGGGCGTCGTCGGCACAGACGTAATAGCAGCGGTGACCGCGCATCTTCTGAAACCGCGCCCAGATGTCCGTCTGGATGTATTCCACCAGGTGACCAATATGGATGGGGCCATTGGCGTAGGGGAGGGCACTGGTGACCAGGATGTCTCTTTCGTCATTCATGGCGCGGTAAACTTCGGAAATAGGTTGTGATGGGATTGGGGCTGCCTCGCCGCGGGTAGCGACACACGTTTAAGGGCCTATTATGGGGCATGAAGGGCAAACCGGGCGGCACCGGGCTTGAAATTTGGCCAGCTAAGTCCAAATTCGGCCCCAACGCACAGGCGCCTCAAGCCAATCTGCTATGATTTTTCCCTTAACCATTGCACCGATCCCGAGAACCGGCCTGGAATCCAGGTCCAGCCCCCTGGGGCGGCAGGAGCGGGACCCCATTACGGAGTGATCCATGTCAGAAGTCACAAAAGAATCCATCGAAGCCGCGATCCGGACCTATATCGAGCCTAGCTTAGGCCGTGATCTGATTGGGGCTGCCTGCGTCAAGGGGGTGGAGATCGAGGGCGGCAAGGTCAAGGTCACCGTCCTCCTCGGCTTTCCGGCCAAAGGCGTGGTGGACCTCATTGCCACGGCCTTGCGGGAAAGAATCGTCGCGGTGCCTGGAGTGTCCTCCACCGAGGTCGATGTAAGCTGGAAGGTGGTAGCACATTCCGTGCAGAAATCCCTAAAGCCTATTGATAATGTTAAGAATATTATCGCCGTCGCATCTGGGAAGGGTGGGGTGGGCAAATCTACCACCGCCGTCAATTTGGCACTCGCCCTGTCCGCCGAGGGTGCCCGGGTTGGCATCCTCGATGCTGACATCTATGGACCTTCCCAGCCGCGTATGCTCGGTATCACGGGCCGGCCCGAATCCATTGATGGTAACAGCCTGGAGCCCATGAACAGCTATCATCTCCAGGCCATGTCGATTGGTTTCCTCATTGACGAGGAGACCCCCATGATCTGGCGAGGCCCCATGGTCACCCAGGCCCTGGAGCAACTCCTCAACGATACCAACTGGTCCGATCTGGACTATCTGGTCATCGACCTGCCCCCGGGTACCGGCGATACCCAGCTCACCCTGGCTCAGAAGGTCCCGGTTTCAGGTGCCGTCATCGTCACCACGCCCCAGGACATCGCCCTGCTCGACGCCCGCAAGGGCCTCAAGATGTTCCAGAAGGTGGAGGTGCCGGTGCTGGGCATCGTTGAAAACATGAGCATCCACATCTGCTCCCAGTGTGGCCATGAGGAACATATATTTGGCTCCGGTGGTGGCCAGTCCATGGCCGCTCAGTATGGTATCGATCTCCTCGGCTCCCTCCCGCTGGACATCCACATTCGCGAGGAGACGGACAGCGGCAGGCCCACCGTGGTCGCCCAACCCGAATCCCGTATCACCGCCATCTACCGCGAAATTGCCCGTAAAACAGCGGCTAAGCTGTCACTCCAGGCCAAGGACTACGCCGCCAAGTTCCCGCGCATCGTGATCCAAAACAACTGATCCCTCGATCCAACCGGCTGGCGTCCCTTGCCAGCCCCACCCCCCATCCGGAACCCCGGCGTCCCTGACCCGGGGTTTTCCCTGTCCTGGCGGAAGCCGTCTTCCCTTTGCTTTCGGACTGGGGGATGGCTTAGCATCAAACCCCTTCTCGGAGAGCCCAGGGTAGGGGGTGCCTATGGTCACGGCTATCGAAATCCAGGCCTATTGCGACGCACTGCTGAGTACGGGGAACTTTGAAGACTACTGCCCCAATGGGCTGCAGGTCCAGGGTACGCGGGCGATTCGCCGGCTGGTTTCAGGGGTAACGGCCAGCCTGGCCTTGATCGAGGCGGCCACAGTGTTGGAGGCGGACGCCATCCTGGTCCACCATGGCTGGTTCTGGAAGGGTGAGGCCGCATGCCTCACCGGCCTCAAGGGTCGCCGGGTACGGGCCCTGATGGAGTCTGGTGCCAGTCTCCTGGCATATCACCTGCCTCTCGACGCCCATGGGGAACTGGGTAATAACCGTCAGTTAGCGCGGCTGTTGGGCATCGAGACGCCGGAAGCGACGCAGGCTGGCCGCGGTCTGGTATGGCGTGGCTTGTTCAGACCATCCTTGTCAGGGGAGGCCCTTGCCGAGCGGTTGGCAATAGCCTTGGGTCGATCGCCTCTGCGCATCCCTGCCCGGGGCCGCCCCTTGGCAGCAATTGCCTGGTGCAGTGGCGCCGCCCAGGGCTTCATCGAGGAGGCGGCCGCTCTGGGCGTAGACGCCTACCTGAGTGGGGAGATCTCGGAACAAACCACCCACCTCGCAAGGGAGCTGGGAATCGACTATTTCGCCGCTGGACATCACGCTACGGAGCGCTGGGGGGTGCAGGCCTTGGGCGCCCAGCTAGCGAATGACCTCGGCCTCGAGCATCGATTCCTGGACATCGACAACCCCGTCTGATCCTTCCTCGACCCCACCCCAAAATGTCCTGTTACCATCCCAAGGGATACCTTGACCCATTGGGGGCAATGGGCGAAAATTTCATGTCGGTTCTCGTTGCTTCGACGGAGTGGGAAATTTGCCTTCTCGGACGGGTGCGACCTCCCTTATGGAGGCTTTCCCGCCGAGCCAACCGGGGGTTGTAAACTAAAGATGAGCTCACAAGGCGTTGATAAAAACAAGCGGCGTGTCTTGATCGCCGCTACGAGTGTAGTGGGGGCCGTGGGTGCCGGCTTTGTGGCCGTCCCATTCCTAAGCTACTGGAGTCCCAGCGCCAAGGCCCGAGCGGCCGGCGCCCCCGTCGAGGCAGATATCGGCAAGCTGGAGCCAGGTGCCCTGCTACGGGTCAAGTGGCGTGGCAAACCGGTTTGGATCGTTTCCCGTACCCCGGAAATGTTGGCGGACCTCCCCAAACTCAACCCGGATTTGACCGACCCGGCCTCAGCCGTACCCCAGCAGCCCAGCTACTGCCAGAACGAGTACAGGTCCATTAAGCCCCAATATTTCGTCGCCATAGGCATCTGCACCCATTTGGGTTGTTCCCCCGCCTATCGCCCCGACGTGGCCCCGGGCGATCTGGGCCCTAAATGGTTAGGAGGTTTCTTCTGCCCCTGCCACGGTTCGCGTTTTGACCTGGCGGGCCGGGTGTTCAAGGGTTCGCCCGCTCCCACCAACCTGGTTGTCCCCAAGCATAAATACCTGTCTGATTCCGTGATTTTGGTGGGTGAAGACGGAGGAAAAGCCTGATGAGCAATGAAATTACATCGCCGGGCTTCCTCGGCTGGATAGACAAGCGCTTCCCCCTGACCAAGGTGTGGAATGAGCATCTCGCCCAGTACTATGCCCCCAAGAACTTCAATTTCTGGTATTTCTTTGGCTCGCTGGCCATGCTGGTTCTGGTCATCCAGATCCTGACCGGCATCTGGCTGGCCATGAACTACAAGCCCTCCGCAACCGATGCCTTCGCCTCGGTCGAATACATCATGAGGGATGTCAATTGGGGCTGGCTGATCCGCTACATTCACTCCACGGGTGCCTCGGCCTTCTTCATCGTGGTCTATCTCCACATGTTCAGGGCCCTGATGTATGGCTCCTACCGCAAGCCCCGCGAGTTGTTGTGGATCATTGGTATCATCATTTACCTCGCCATGATGGCCACGGCCTTCTTTGGCTACCTGTTGCCCTGGGGCCAGATGTCCTATTGGGGTGCCCAGGTCATCGTCAACCTCTTCGCGGCCGTCCCTGGTATCGGCGAGGATCTTTCGGTTTGGGTACGCGGTGACTACGTCATCTCCGACGCTACGCTTAACCGCTTCTTTGCCTTCCATTTCCTGGTGCCTTTCCTGCTTGCGGCCCTGGTCTTCATCCATATCGTGGCCCTGCATAAGGTAGGCTCCAACAACCCGGACGGTATCGAGATCAAGGAGAAAAAGGATGCGAACGGAATTCCCTTGGATGGAATCCCCTTCCATCCCTACTACAGCGTTAAGGACATTGCCGGTGTCGTCTTTTTCCTGGCTATCTTTTCGGTAATCGTCTTCTTTGCCCCTGACTTTTTCGGCCTCTTCTTGGAAGGCCCTAACTTCCAACCGGCCAACCCCTTGCTGACGCCACCGCATATTGCCCCAGTCTGGTATTTCACCCCCTTCTACGCCATTCTGCGCGCGGTGCCACCCATGTTTGGCTCCCAATTCCCGGGCGTGGTAGTCATGTTCGGTGCCATCATCATCATGTTCTTCCTGCCCTGGCTTGATCGCAGCCCGGTCAAATCGATCCGCTACAAAGGCATGCCGTCCAAAATCGCCCTGGGTCTGTTTGCCGTGAGCTTTGTGGTCCTGGCCTATCTCGGCATGCAGCCGGCCACGCCGATCGCGACCCTGATGGCACAGTTATGCACTTGCGTTTATTTCCTGTTCTTCCTCTTGATGCCGATCTACACCAAGCTGGAAACAACCAAGCCGGTTCCGGAGAGGGTGAACTGATGAGAAAGCTGATCCTTGCCTCCCTGCTAATCCTGGCCCCCGTCTTGGCGACAGCCTCCACCGAAGGGGTGGCTTTGCAGGATGCCAAAATCGACCTCAAGGATAAGGCCTCCCTGCAACGCGGTGCCGGCTACTTCGTCAATTACTGTATGGGCTGCCATTCCCTACAGTACATGCGTTACAACCGCATGGCCGAGGATCTGGGCATCGACGACTCCGCCCTGCGCCAAGACTATATCCTGACCGGTGCCAAGCCAGGTGACCTCATGATCTCCTCCATGAGCACGGAGAATGCCGCGAAATGGTTGGGCATAGCGGTTCCCGACTTGACCTTGGTTACGCGCTGGCGGTCCCCGGACTGGGTCTACACCTATCTCAAGAGCTTCTATGTAGACCCAAGCCGACCCTATGGTGTCAACAACCTGGTCTTCCCACAGGTGGGTATGCCAAACATTCTGGCTAGTCTTCAGGGAATCCAACATCCCAAGATGGAGGATCACAAGACTCCGGAAGGTCAGGTGACCCAGAAGGTGGTGGGTCTCGAACCGGCGACAGGTGGCACTAAGTCGCCAGAAGAATTTGACACATTTGTTCGCGATATTACTGCCTTCCTGACCTATGCCGGGGAGCCTGTGAAGTTGGAGCGTCAGCGGTTGGGTATTTATGTCCTGATTTTCCTGGCCTTCTTCTTCGTTCTTGCCTATGCCCTCAAGAAGGAATACTGGAAGGACGTCCATTGACCAAGGATTTCGGGCGGGCGGGTCGATCAGGCGCCTGTCCCGAATCCTGGTGATAGTTTGCCGCCCCGCTCTCGCGGGGCTTTTGCCTATGGGCCCCAACTGCAATCCACGATCACCAAGCCGGATTCTCAGCTATAATCGGCCCCAGCAATAAATCGGGGCTCCGTGCGAGGGGCTTTCCTTCGTTGGAGCTAAGGACAAATATCCGTGGGTACGAATCGAAGATCCGTGATGACTCTCTTCTCAGACCCCGCTTGCCCATTCTGCCATCGCGTCCGTATTGTTCTTGCCGAAAAGGGCATAGCGGTTGATGTCGTCGACGTAGACGCCCAGGATCTCCCTGAGGAGGTGATGGACTTCAACCCCTATGGTACGGTGCCCACCCTGGTCGATCGTGACCTGCGGTTGTGGGAATCTCGCATCATCATGGAATACCTGGATGAGCGCTTTCCTCACCCACCGCTGATGCCGGTCGACCCCATCGCCCGTGCTAACGCCCGCCTCTTCATGTACCGGGTCGATCAGGACTGGTATCAACTCATGGGTCGCATTCTCAAGGGCACCCAGAGTACCGACATCCTTCAGGCCCGCAAGGAGCTGCGGGAGAGCCTGATCGTTACCTCACCCGTCTTTGGGGCCAAGCCCTACTTCATGAGCGACGAGTTTTCCCTGGTCGATTGCTGTATCGCGCCCTTGCTCTGGCGGTTGCCGATTCTGGGGGTGGAGATACCACCCAACGCGACGGCCATCCACCAGTACATCAAGCGTATTTTCGACTTGCCGTCATTTCGTTACAGCCTTACGGAGATAGAGCGGGAGATGCCCCACGAGCCCCCTCGCCACTGATCCCTTCCTGTCATGACTCCCAACCGTCCCTATCTGATCCGGGCCCTTTACGAGTGGATACTGGACAACGACATGACACCACACCTCCTGGTCGATACCACGCGATCACCCACCGTGGTGCCCCACCAATTCGTCCAGGATGGCAAGATCGTCCTCAACATCAGTCCTAGTGCTGTGCGGGAGTTGGCGATAGGGAACGATGAGATCGTCTTCAACGCCCGATTCTCTGGACGTTCCGTGGATGTCCTGGTCCCAGTCGAGGCCGTGATGGGGATCTATGCCCGGGAAAATGGACATGGCATGCTCTTCCCTGAAGAAGAGGGGGATGTCCCCCCCCCACCCGCGCCTGGGGTGGACTCGGTCTCCGCCACCAAGCCTAAGCGTGGCAAACCCAACCTCCGGGTCGTCAAGTAATACTGGCTTTATGCCTCCCAAGTCTTCTCCGGCAATCCAAGGCTGATCTCCTCCAGGTAAAGGCCCACTAGGGTAAGATAGCCATCCTGACGTCCGGACCCCTCCTCGCTGAATTCGAAACGGTAAGTGCGCCCCAATCGCAGACCATCCTTTGTCCAGCGTAACCGCAACCGGCGTAGCGCTACTGTCTGGTCAAGAAATTGCAGCTCGCGCTTCTCGCAGGCCGCACGACAGATACCCAAGGCTAGCTCCCGTGCCCGCAGGCTATCGAGCCAGTACCAACCGATGAGGAATAGGATCAGGAGGATCAGTAGGCTATCCATGGCTAATCAGGGAGGCTCTGGATCGTCTGGCGGTTGGGCATAAAGTCCCCTCTTGGGCGTTTGCGGTAAGCCCTAATAGTTGTCGACAATAGCATAAGCTCAGCCGTCTCGGCGGTCTGGCCCATGGCATTTCCCTGGACGGCGAAGGCCCCGCGAGCCATGCCACCTACCTTTATGTGACCTTGGAATGGGATCACAAGGGGCCTCCCTCTCCCTCATGGGCTGAGGTTCCACGAATCCTGACGACGTCTCCTCACTCATGGGGTCTTAGCATGGGCATCGAATCCGAGATTGTTACCTCCCTGACGGCAAAGATTGCCAGTGTCCAGCCGTTCCTGGACCGTTATGGGCTCTGGGCCCTGTTCGTCAGTTGCCTGGTGGAGGGCTTCGGCATTCCCCTTCCCGGCGAGACTCTGTTGGTTGCCTGTGCCCTCATGGCCGGGGCCGGCAAGTTGGATATCTCCAGTGTCCTCCTGGTGGCCTGGGTAGCGACCCAGCTAGGCGATATCCTAGGCTTCCTAATGGGGCGGTGGGGCCTCAAACACTTCCTCCGGCCCAAGGCTGATCAGATGGAGCGGTTGCGCAGGGTGGAGGCCCTTTTCCAACGCTGGGGCTTAGGTCTCCTCATGGTCGGTCGCTTCCTGGATGGCATCCGCCAAACCAGCAACCTGGCCGCTGGACTCCTAGAGATGCCATGGTGGCGCTTTCTGGTTGGCACCTTGGTGGGAACCAGTCTCTGGGTGGGTACCTTTGGGCTAGGGGTCTATCTCCTCGAGGGGGATTTTTATGCCCTGATCAGATTCCTGGAGCCGTTAAAATCTTATGGTCTGGTCATTTTTACCTTGCTCGTACTCGCAATGATCTTCGCCCTGACCAGACGCGTGACGCCCGGGGTCAAGGAGAGGCCATGAGACCTTGCGGCCCTGTCCGTTGCAGCGACTTTTCGCTTGACGCCCGGAGGCGTGCTGACTAACATGCCCCCCTTTAATGGCTACGTAGCTCAGCTGGTTAGAGCGCAGCACTCATAATGCTGATGTCACTAGTTCGAATCTAGTCGTAGCCACCAAATTTTATGAAAAATCAGCCCCTTAACTGGGGCTTTTTTATCTCTGTGGTCCAACCATCACCATCGGACCACTCCCCAACCTCCAGACGGTACGGGGGCTTGGTTCGGATCTCGACATGCCAATGGGGAAAGGGGCAACCCGGAGCAACTCTTCCCCATTGCCTCCGCGCCGAAATCGATTGGTTTCGGCATAATGGGGGATGGTTTCAGAGTCAGCCCGTCAACCAGATAACAGTCGTCCGGCATCACCCTAATTCGATGTTAGCCAAAGTCCTATCCTTCGATTGACTCCTATCCGCAGCGAAAATCCCGCGTTAGGAAACCTGGGTCCTTACATTTGGAGTGGCCACCGTGAATCGAACGACTCTGCTGCTTATTCCCTGGCTGTTAGGTTGGGTTGGGCTCCTGATACTAGATACCCCGGCCAAGGCCTCAGATTTCTGCGTAGATAGCGCCGTAACCTTACAAAATGCTCTACTCAGGGCAGCCAGTAACGGTCAGGACGACGAGATTAACCTCGTTCAGGGCATCTATTTCGGCAATTTCGAATATTCCAGTATCGAGTCCAAGGCATTATCGATCCGGGGTGGCTATAGCCAGGATTGCGCCAGTCGTGCCCTTGATCCGTCCAATACCCTCCTCGATGGTCAGCAAATCGGCCCTGTCCTGGCCATATCCGGACCGGAGGAAGGGGCGGAGTTCACCATCGAGGGCATGACATTGCAACATGGAAAAGCCACTGCGGACTCCGTGGGTAAGGGCGGTGGCTTATCCGTGAATGGCGGTACGAAGGGCTCGGTTACTGTCAGGCATAATCAGGTTATGAATAATTCGGGTGTTGATGGGGGGGGGGCATATCTACTTGCCGGCACCATCTCACTCAATTTCAACAGTATTCAGGATAACGAATCCAGCGGTGGCCATTGGGGCGGCGGCGGTGCCATGGTTCTTGGCAGTGTCGATGTCACCAACAACCGGATTCAGGGCAATACCTCCACCCGCTGCGGTGGGGGTATTCTGCTGGCCTCCAGCCATGCCATCCTGACGGACAACCTGATCCAGAACAATTCTGGCCAGTTGGGTGGTGGCATTTGTCTCCTCACCCATCATTCCACCGCCTGGTTGAGTTCCAACCTTACCAATAACAATCTTGCCAACGAGGGCGGTGGCTTGGCCCTGTACGGCTCCAAGGGGGGCGCGATTCTTCTGGAAGCCAATAAATTCCAGGACAATCTTGCCGCCACCCGAGGGGGCGGAATTTTCGTGGGCTCTGACTACATCGACGCCACCCTCATCAATAACAGCCTGGTGGGGAATACGGCTCGTGAGGGAGGAGGCTATTTCGGCCAAGGTTCTTATGGCGATACAAACTTTACTAACAATACCTTGATCGATAACGCTTCCTATTCTGGAGGCGGACTTAGTCTGTACCTCGACGGACCCATGACCGATTCCAGGGTAAATTTGTTTAACAACCTGTTTCGATATAACCAGGCGGTCGGCAAGCAAGGGGAGGATTTCTGGATCGCCAATGCCACGACTTCGCAAGTAGCCCTCTACGCCAACAACTTCAATTGGTCATCTCCAGCGGGCTATTGGGTCAAGACGCCGGTATATGTTGATGCTACGAATCTGAACGCCCTGGATCCCCAGTTTGTCGACGTTGACCATGGTGATCTACGTTTGCTTGCGGGTTCACCCATGATCGATGTCGGCTATCTTCTGACCCCAGATCTACCCGACTTTGACCTCAGTGGGAGGCCCCGGGTGAGAGGAGATGGGGTCGATATCGGCGCCTACGAGTCCGACGCCAGTGACCCGGGCCTGACGCTAACCCTGGTCCACGCGGGTACCGGCAGCGGTCATGTGACCAGTGAGCCTAGAGGGCTTAACTGCGTCAGTGGCGCTGGCGATTGTTCCTGGGCCTTTGCAAGGGATACTGTGGTGAGTCTCAGCGCCGCCCCGACGGATGCCACCTCGGAATTCACCGGTTGGGGTGGGGATACCGACTGTACCGACGGGCGAGTCACGATGACGTGGGGTCTTGGCTGTACCGCTACCTTCACCGCGGTCCAGCAATTGAGGGTAACCATTGATGGCAGGGGCACAGGCACCGTCACGTCGGAACCTGTCGGCCTAAGTTGCTCAGAATCTTGTCGCCATCCCTTTCCTCAAGGCCAATCGGTAAAACTGACGGCTAGGGCTGCCGAGGGTTCCCGCCTGACCGGCTGGACAGGTGATGCCTCCTGTCCAAATCCCTTGCTTGACTCGGACAGGACCTGTATCGCGACCTTCGAACCCATCCTTTATCCCCTGCTGGTCATGAAGGCTGGTATGGGTACCGGCACCGTCACATCCCAAGATGGCCTCATCCAATGCGGAAACGATTGCCGGGAGGATTATGCCACGGGTACGAGTGTTACCCTTACCGCAAACCCGACGGATCCCTCTATATTCGGTGGCTGGTCCGGCGCCTGCACGGGTAATAATCCCATCTGCGAGGTGACTCCGAGGTCCGTTCTGGGCGTCAGCGCCACCTTCACCTCACCCCAATACCCCCTGATCATCAGTACAACAGGGGCTGGTAGCGGAACCGTGACGGTCAATGGGGATGACTTGGGTTGTGGGGTGGAATGTGGCGCCATTTACCCAGTTGACGCTCAGATCACCCTTACCCCCCACCCAGAACCAGGAAGTATCTTCTCCGGGTGGACAGGCGCTTGCGTTGGTTCCGGAGACTGTAAGCTCACCATGGACCAGGTCAAAACTGTCAATGCCTTGTTCAATTTGGAGACATTTACCTTGACGGTGCTAACCAGCGGCAATGGAGCGGGTAGCATAGGCGGCGAGGGTGATTATGCCTTTAACACCATTGTTAACCCCATCGCCATCCCCGCCGATGGTTCCATCCTGGTGGGTTGGGAGCCTGTAATTTGTGGTGCAGCCTTTGCCCTGACCAAGGATGTATCCTGCACCGCGATTTTCAGCAGCACCCCCCCACCAAAACCGCTTGTGGTCTTCTCCGAGAGTTTTGAGGGTACCCAGTTCGCGGAACTGTGGGGTCAGGATAATCAACATAACTGGGTACTTTCCAAGCGGCTAGCCACTGATGGAACCCACTCCGCCCAAATTCATGGCCCTGCTCTGGATGCTCAACTCATTTCCGTTGCAATCAACCCTCAGGGTGCCACCAAGGCCTCAATCAAATTCGATTGGTACCTGGACAGCCACCTGAGCCCGGATGAAAATCTGGCCTTTGACCTTTCCATCAATGGGGGTACTACCTGGACCGAAATGGCGAAGATGACAGGAAGCCCCCGAATCAATCTCACCAATAATTATTGGCATAAGGCCCAATTCGAACTGACGGACCTGGTGGCCAGGGACAATTTACGTCTAAGATTCCGCGGGACCCTATCTGGGTCAATTGGAGCCGCTTACCTCGATAACATTAGCGTCACGGTGCAGTAGTTCCACGGTGGGACATGGATTGCCCCGAACCCATGCGCGGATTTTGACAATCAACTGATGAACATGAGTAGACCCTTACCTTCATTGCCCCCCTGGGTCCTGGCCCTGTTAGTGCTGATCGGCATGTTCCCCTTTCCAGGCACTGGCCCCACCCTGGAGGCCGCGCAGACCAGACCCCGTGTCGCCTTGGTGCTGGGGGGAGGTGGTGCCCGTGGCCTGGCTCATGTCGGGGTGCTAAAGGTATTAGAGGAACTGCGGGTCCCGATCGACTGTATCGCCGGAACCAGCATGGGCTCCATCATTGGCGGACTCTACGCCTCCGGCATGACCCCTGAGAAGATGGACGAGACTCTGGGTAAGATCGATTGGCCTCAGGTCTTTACCGATGGCCCCCCCCGCGCCGATCTGCCCTTTCGAACCAAGGAAGAACAACGGGTCCTGCTGACGGATAAGGGGGTCGGAATCAAAGATGGCAGGTTGCAGTTGCCCCTGGGTTTATTGCAGGGGCAGAACCTTTCGCTGCTGCTGGAAGAACTCACCCTGCCCGCCGCTGAGGTCAGGGATTTCGATGATCTCAAGGTGCCCTATCGGGCCGTTGCCACGGATCTGGCCTCCGGCAAGGCCGTGGTGCTGAAGTCAGGGCAGTTATCCCGGGCCATGCGTGCCAGCATGTCCATCCCCAGTGCCCTGGTGCCCGTTGAAATGGATGGCAAACTGTTGGCCGATGGCGGCATGGCAGATAACGTCCCCGTGGACGTAGCACGCAAGCTATGCAAACCCGATGTCATCATCGCGGTGGACGTAGGCGCGCCCTTGGTACCCACCCAGGATCTGACCTCGGTGCTGTCTATCACTGAGCAGCTCACTGGCTTTCTGACCGTCCGCAATACCGAGGTTCAGCTCGCCACCTTGGGATCCCGGGATATTTTGATCAAACCGGATCTTAAGGATATTTCCAGTATCGATTTCGAGAAATTCGCGGATGCGGTCAAGGTGGGTTATGCCGCTGCCAGGACCCAGTTGCAACCTTTGAGCCGGCTCTCCATGGCACCTGAGGCCTTCGATACCTTTCTTGCCGCCCGTCCGGAACTACCCAAAAAGAATCATCCCGTCATCGATTTCATTCGCATCAAGAACGAGACCCGCCTGTCTGACCAGGTCATTGAACAGCAGCTCGGTCTCAAGCCGGGAGACCACCTCGACCCGGAGAAACTCAACCGAGATCTCAATATTATCTACGGCATGGGCGACTTTCAGGTGGTCGACTATTCCCTCGTCAAGGAGGGGGGTAAGACCGGGTTGGTGGTTGAGGCCAAGAAGAAATATATCGGAGACAATAACCTGAATTTTGGATTATTTCTTGGCGCTAACATGAAAGGCGACTCGGCCTTCAACATCAGCGCCGCCTACACCATGGCACAGATCAACCCACTGGGTGCGGAATGGCGAACCTTTCTGCAACTGGGTAATGACAGTGTCTTTCTGACCGACTTCTACCAACCTCTTGACTCGGCTCAGGAATATTTCATCGATCCCTACCTGAGCTACACCCAGTACAACCTTACCCTGGAGGGTGATTCCCAGGATCTGATCTCGGGCTTTCGGGTACGCGAACTCCAGATTGGAGTGGATGCCGGCCGCAATTTGGGCCATTGGGGAAGGGCGATGTTGGGACTTTATTACAGTGGGGGGAGCAATGCCCGGCGTCTTGGCCTCGTATCCCCCTATGAAGGTGACTTCAACAACAGCGGCATTGCGGTGCGTCTCGAAGCGGATACGCTGGATAACATCGATTTCCCGACCAAAGGCTATATGGCCCATATTCGCTATCAAAGCGCCTTGGCCGCCCTTGGAGCCGATAGCGATTATCAAACCCTACTCGTCGAAGGACATAAACCCTGGACCTGGGGAAAATCAACCCTTATTCCCCGAATCTATGTGGGTACCACCCTGTCCGGCGATCCCGGCCCCGAGGACTTATTCCTGCTGGGCGGCTTCCTCAATCTATCGGGTTATCAACTGGGGGACATCGCCGGACAGAATGTCGCCTTTGGGGAACTGGTATACATGTATCGGCTCGATAGCGCCTCCTCGGCCTTTACCATACCGCTATATGCCGGTGGTTCGCTGGAGTTGGGTGGCGTCTGGGAATCCTTCGATCGTATCGAGGCCAATTCGCTCATCCCCGCGGGCAGCTTGTTCCTGGGTGCCGATACCCCTCTGGGACCCTTCTACCTGGGGGCTGGTTTCTCTAAAGACAGTCATGCGTCCATGTATCTGATGCTGGGCAAACTGTTCTGATAGCGGGGCGTCCTGCCCCGTCAGGGGACACGGATCGGATTAGCTCCTCCCTAGACGAATTCCACCAACAGATCCTTGGCGTTGATGCTCTCACCATGCCGAGCATGGATAGCGTGGATTACGCCATCCTGCTCGGCGGTGAGCATGGTCTCCATCTTCATGGCCTCGATGGAAATGAGAGGGTCGCCCTTGGTAACCTTCTGGCCGACATGGATCGCCAGGGTGACGATGGTGCCGGGCATGGGTGCACCAACATGCTTGGGGTTGCCCTCCTCGGCCTTGGGTTTGCTCTTGATGGCAGCGAGGCCCGTCTTGGGAACCCGCACAACCCGGGACTGACCGTTCAGTTCGAAGAAGACCTTGGCTATGCCTTCACCATCCGGACTCGCCATGCCTTGTTCGGAGATGATGAGATTCTTGCCTCGTTCGAGTTCAACGCTGATCTCCTCGCCACCTTGCAGACCATAGAGGAAGGCGGGGGTAGGCAGTACGGATACGTCACCGTAATGACTGCGATGAGCTGCGTACTCCTTGAATACCTTGGGATACATGAGATAGGAAGCCAGATCGGTATCCTGGATCTGGTGGCCGATAGCGGACTGGGCCTCGGTGCGGGCAGCCTCCAAATCCACCGCGGGTAGCCAGTCCCCAGCCCGGCCGGCAAGGGGTGGCGCACCCTTGAGAACCTTCCGTTGCAGGGCAGGGGGGAAGCCATCCGGCGGGTAGCCCAGTTCGCCCCGCATGAGGGAGATCACCGAGTCTGGGAAGGCAATCTCACGCACCGGGTCCAATACCTCCTTGGGCGTCAAGCCATTGGCGACCATGAAAAGCGCCATGTCACCGACCACTTTCGAGGTAGGAGTCACCTTGACGATATCGCCGAAGAGTTGGTTGACGTCGACATAGGCCTGGGCAACCTCCCCCCAGCGGTGATCCAGGCCCATGGCGCGGGCCTGCTCGCGCAGGTTGGTATATTGACCACCAGGCATCTCGTGGCGATAGACATCGGCGGTGCCAGAGCGGATATCGGCCTCGAAGGGGGCATAGCAGCGACGCACCCCTTCCCAGTAATGGGAGAGTCCCTGGAGAGCGCCAAGGTCCAGGCCCGGGTCCCGGTCGCTACCGGCCAAGGCGGCGGCTATGGAGCCTAGGTTAGGCTGGGAGGTGAGCCCGCTCAGGGCGTCCAAGGCGCCATCGACGGCATCGCAGCCGGCCTCAACCGCGGCCAGGACCGAGGCGGCAGCGATACCGCTAGTGTCATGGGTATGAAAGTGAATCGGTAGCCCGACCTCCTCCTTGAGGGCCCGTACCAATGCCCTGGCTGCACGGGGTTTACAGACGCCAGCCATGTCCTTGATACCCAGGATGTGAGCGCCGGCCCGCTCCAGTTGCTTGGCGAGACCCACATAGTAATTGAGATTGTATTTTGGCCGCGCCGGATCGAGCAGATCACCCGTATAGCAAATTGCCGCCTCACAGAGAGCGCCCGACTCGATCACGGCATCCATGGCCACCCGCATATTTTCTACCCAATTCAAAGAGTCGAAGATGCGGAAGAGATCAATGCCCTCCCTGGCGGCCTGCTGTACAAAGTAGCGCACCACATTGTCGGCGTAATTGGTGTAGCCGACGGCATTGGAGGCGCGCAGCAGCATCTGGAGAAGGATATTGGGCACGGCAGTGCGCAGACGGGCGAGACGTTCCCAGGGATCCTCCTTCAGGAAGCGCAGGGCGACGTCGAAGGTAGCGCCACCCCAGCATTCCAGGGAAAAGAGTCCCGGCACCAGGCGGGCATAGTGTGGGGCGATTTCCGTCAAATCATGGGTGCGCATGCGGGTGGCGAACAGCGACTGATGGGCGTCGCGCATAGAGGTATCGGTGAGTAGGATGCGCGGCTCATCACGCATCCAGGCGGCGAATCCGGACGCACCCAGGGATTGGAGTCGGTCCCGGGAGCCGGGAGTTGGGTCCCGGGTGAGATCGCAGGGGGGCTTTATTGGAGGAGCGATTGGCAGAGCGGGCAGGGCACGGTCCTTCATCTCCGGGTTGCCATTGACCCGGATTTCACCCAAAAACCGCAGCAGCCGGTTGGCGCGGTCGCGGCGCTTGCGGAAGGTAAAGAGTTCCGGTGCCTCGTCGATGAAGCGGGTAGTGCATTCCCCCGACGCGAAGAGAGGGTGGTTGATGACGTTTTCCAGGAAGGCCAGGTTTGAAGCCAGCCCCCGCACCCGAAACTCGCGCAGGGCTCGGTCCATACGCCGCGCTGACTCGTCGGCACTATGGCCCCAGGCGGTGACCTTGACCAGGAGGGAATCGTAATAAGGAGTGATGACGGCTCCGGAATAGGCGGTACCACCGTCGAGGCGGATGCCAAATCCAGCCGGGCTCCGGTAGGCATTGATGCGGCCATAATCCGGGGTAAAACCGTTCTCCGGATCTTCGGTGGTGATCCGGCATTGCAGGGCGTGGCCATTGAGGCGCACACCTTCCTGCCTGGGTACGTAAGAATTCTCGTCACCGAGGCGCGCCCCAGCGGTTATGGCGATCTGGGCCTTTACGATATCCACGCCGGTTACCAGTTCAGTGACCGTGTGTTCGACTTGGATCCGTGGATTGACCTCGATGAAGTAGATGCGGTCGTTGTCCGCATCCACCAGGAATTCAACGGTGCCGGCATGGCTATAGTGTGCCGCACGCGCTAGCCGCAGGGCCGCATCGCAGAGTTCTCCGCGCCGGACATCGTCCAGATAGGGCGCAGGGGCACGTTCCACGACCTTTTGGTTACGTCGTTGCACCGAGCAATCGCGTTCGAAAAGATGGACGAGTTGGCCATGGGTGTCCCCCAGGATCTGAACCTCTACATGCCTCGCGCGTTGCACCAACTTTTCCAGATAAACCTCATCGTTGCCAAAAGCTGCCAGGGCCTCGCGCCGTGCGACCTCCATAGCTGGGCCCAGGTCGGCCTCGCTCGGTATCACCCGCATGCCACGCCCACCGCCACCCCAACTGGCTTTGAGCATCAGGGGATATCCAACCGCCGCTGCCAGGTCCTTGGCCCCCTTCAGATCCCGGGGGAGGGCGCCCGTTGCCGGGACAACAGGAACCCCGGCCTGTTCCGCCAGCTTCCGTGCCGAGACCTTGTTGCCCAGCAGCCGCATGACCTCGGGCCTGGGACCTATGAAGGCGATATCGGCGGTGACGCAGGCCTCGGCAAGATCGGGATTCTCCGAGAGAAAACCATAACCGGGGTGGATAGCATCCACCTGGTTTTCCCGGGCGATGCGGATAATGTCGGCGATATCAAGGTAGGCCGCGATGGGTTTTTGACCCACGCCTACCCGGTAGGCCTCATCGGCCTTAAAGCGATGCAGGGCAAAGCGATCTTCGTTGGAATAGATGGCGATGGTGCGAATACCCATCTCGCTGGCCGCACGCAGGATCCGAATGGCGATCTCACTGCGGTTAGCGACAAGCAGGCGGCGAATCTTTTTCATGACGCAGGGTCCAACGGAAAATTGATGGGTGAATATGCCGAGAAGATCGACTATGTCGATGCCGAGCAAATGCCATCCTGACACTTGATCTGCCCACCGTCCAAGATGAGCGACCCTTGTAAGCCATCAAGGAAAACAAGGGTTGGATCAGCCTCCTCCTAATTGTGTCATGGATGATAGCCATGCCCCTTGGATGCTGGGAATAGGGCGGCGGGTGGGGCAGGGGATGTCGCCTGAAAATCCCGCAGCAATTTAGTCGTCTATTGCTCTTTAGAGGCGTTTAACGCAAAATTGCAAGGTCTGTCAACCCCTCATTCATTCCGGCCCACCATGGCAAACCCCATTCCAGCCCATTGGCGCAAGCCATTGCTTCATATTGCCCTTTTTTTGGGTAGCCTGTACCTATATGCCTTACTGATGGAGTTTTGGGGAGGCTTTAGTACCCACTCCTTGTACCTGCAGTGGCCGGAGCTTATCCTCGTCCTTTACTTCTACGGCCTCATCTATGGGCTCCTCAAGCCCTCCGGTTGGCGCCCCTGGCTGGCGGCAGTACCTATTTTCCTGGTCTATCTGGTACATGACATCTTCTTTTTAGTGTACGGCAAGGTTTTCCGTTTCATCAATGTAGCGGAATTGCCCGAACTCCTACAGATACTGCCGCCCACTTATGCCGTACTGCTGGTGGTAGTCTTCCTCGCCCCTTTTGCCTTCATTCTGGCTCGTATCGACTACCACAGACCCCTGCGTATCCTGCTGGGTCTCTTGCCTTTGGTGTTGGTGGTGACCCTCATCAAGGCCACGCCGATTGCCTTCGCCATGGGATTTAAATCGGTGGTCCACGAGATCGTCAAGTATTCCGACGGCAAGAGCGTGGAGAGTAATGGCCGGCTGGCCATGCTGCTATATCGGGAGGCGGAGCGGGAAGGGACCTTGGAGATGATCGAGCCCTACATGAACCGCCCAGGTTTCGATAAGGCCTTCGTGCGCGAGGTGGAGGGTATAAGGCCCTACCTACAACCGCGTAATGTGCATCTGATCATCATGGAGAGCCTTCTCGATCCGCGCCTCTTCAGCGACCTCAAACTCTCCCGAGATCCAGTCCATCCGGATTTTGCCGCCCTCTTTGGCGACAAGGTCGGCTTGTCAGTCTCACCCGTTTTCGGCGGCGCGACCTCCCAAGCCGAGTTTGAGGTGCTGTGCGGGGTGCCGGCCTTCGAAAGACTCTCCAGCGTGGAATTCAATACCTTCACCGGAGCCCAAGCCCATTGCCTACCCGGATTGCTTGCCGAGCTGGGCTATCGCTCCATCGCCAGCAATGCCTATAAACCCAATTTCTTCAATACGCAGGCAGCCTATAGGGGCATGGGGTTTGCCGAGCAGCAATTCCCCGTGGAGTTCTTTACCCTAGAACCTACCTATCTCAAATTCGGAGATCCCGGGGACGAGGAGTATCTTTTTGATGGCGATCTTTTCCCCCAGAACCTCGATTTTGTGCGCCGCCATCTAGAAGAGCATCCTGGACAGCCTCTTTTCAACTATTTGCTGACGATTTACGGCCACACGCCGAATCATCTGAATCCGGAAAAGCGACCCAACTTCATAGAATTGGAAACGAAATACCTCGACGACCAGCTGGATCGCGCCGTCAACCAGTTCTACTATCGTACCGAGGCCATCGCCCATTATCTCAGGGAATTGATCGCGCTCGATCCCAATAGCCTGATCGTCATCGTTTCCGATCATGTCCCCCCTCTCCAATATGGGCCAATTACCTACAAGGCCATGAATTACATGGGTAATCAGGAAGGCAGCTATTTCTATAATCGCCTGGTCATTCTTGAGAACGGCAAGCCGGTGAATTACGATCCCATGCGTCATTTCGATCTGCCCAAGCTGGTCCTGAACTACCTGACCCAGGGGCATTATTGTGCGAGTGGGGATTGCGAATACCTCTTCAAGACCAAGCCAACCCGCGACTCTTACTTTGACAAATACTTGGCCCTGATGGCCCATGCCTCTGAGTAGATGACCACCGAGAATTTGGCAGCAGGGAAACCTCACTCCAATTTGTTTGCGGCGGCCCTGGCTTGTCTGCGAGAGAGAGACCCGGACCGCAAGGTTGAACTGACAGGGGCTGCCCTGTCGGACTGGCGCAAGGGTTCCCTTCCGCTCGGCGACCCCAGTAGCCTTGAGGAAATCCGAGTACCAGGCCGCCCCGAGCGACCCGAGTTAGTGCCGCCCCGAGCCCTGGCAAGGCGTTCCGCCAAGGACACACGTGGTAGCGGCAAGGCTCGCGCAGCCCTGATCCATGCCGTGGCCCATATCGAATTCAACGCCATCAATCTGGCCTGGGACGCCCTTTACCGATTCCGGGGCCTGCCTCGTGCCTATTATGACGATTGGGTGCGGGTGGCAGATGAGGAAGCCCAGCATTTTGGCCTCATGCGCGACCGGCTGCGGTCTTTGGGATATGACTATGGGGATTTCCCGGCCCATGATGGCCTTTGGTCCATGGCCCTGCGTACCGCAGGCGATCCCCTGGAGCGTATGGCCCTGATCCCGCGTGTGATGGAGGCGCGGGGCCTGGACGTGACCCCGGGTATGATCGCGCGTTTACGCGACTCCGGGGATGGCGAGACCGCGGATTGCCTGGAGATCATATTGCAGGATGAGGTAGGCCATGTAGCAGCCGGAACACGCTGGTTCCAATTTATCTGCGCGGAACGCGGGCTCGAGGCCGAAGGACAGTTTTTTGCCTTACTTGTCCGCTTTCTGGGCGACAGGATCTCCGGCCCCCTCAACCTGGCGGCTCGCCGCCGTGCCGGCTTCGCCGAGTCCGAATTAGAACGGCTGCAGGCCCTCTGTCTAAATCACCACCTGCGATAACCTAACTCCAGCCTCCCCGAGCCAACCCTGCCACACTCGGCTTCCTATCAAAGGGATCTCCTCGCGGGTCAGCGACCTACCATGCCAACCCTACTCTGGGACAAGGGCCTCTCGTCGCCACCCCGCCGCCGAAAAACTCAATACCTCACCACGCCCGGGTTGCCAGTCCGCCAGGACCTGACGCAGGGCCATGCGGCCGTCCAGGCTAAAGGTGTGTTCCCCAGGTCTGTGGGTATGGCCATGCACGAGGTGCCAAGTCTGATGCCGGCGCATGGTGATTGTAACCGCCTCCTCGTTCACGTCCATGATGGCGAGGGGCTTGCGGGCAATGGCCAGACTACTCTTGCGGCGATAACCCGTCGCCAGGGCACGCCGCTTAACCAGCCTTTTTCTCAAGAAGAGCCATTTCATGACCGGATTGCGGATGACGCGACGGAATTTCTGATAGGCCAGGTCGTCGGTACAGAGGAGGTCACCATGCATCAGCAGGATCGGGGTACCCAGGAGATCCACCCGGGCGGGTTCCCTTAAAAGGGTACAACCGGTCTCCCGACAGAATTGCTTGCCTAACAGAAAATCCCGGTTTCCGGAAATTATGGCGCAGCGGGTACCCTTGGTGGTCAGAGCGCGCAGGGCTTGGCGAATAGCCGGGTAGGGCGCCTCATCATCGTCATCCCCAATCCAGGCATCGAAGAGATCGCCAAGGATAAAGAGGGCCTCGGCCTTCCGCGCCCGCCGCCGCAGGAAGGCAAGGAAAAGCTCGACAATGGCTGGCTGCTCCGGTGTCAGGTGGAGGTCAGAGATGAAGAGATACTCTGGAGGAAAGGCGGACATGTCCCGGGAACCCTAACGAAAGGCCGCTGCCGTCGGGCCTCCAAAGGCCGTTATTCCACGACCTCGGCCTTTTCAATCACGACGTCCTCGATGGGAACATCCTGGTGACCCTGGCGGCGGCCGGTCTTGACGCCTTTGATCTTATTGACGACATCCATGCCCTCGATCACCTTGCCAAAGACGCAATATCCCCAGCCATCCTGACCCGGATAGTCAAGAAAGCCATTGTCGGCGACATTGATGAAGAACTGGGAACTGGCGGAGTGAGGCTCCGATGTACGCGCCATCGCAATGGTACCCGCCCGGTTCTTGAGGCCATTCTTGGCCTCGTTAGGAATCGAGGGACGGGTGCGCTTCTCGGCAAAGCGGCTATCCATGCCACCGCCCTGAATCATGAACCCATTGATGACGCGATGGAATAGGGTGCCGTCGTAATGACCATCACGGACGTACTGCTCAAAGTTGGCGGCGGTGCCAGGCGCCTTTTCGAAGTCGAGTTCGATGGCGATGTCGCCATGATTGGTGGTGAGTTTGATCATGCTGGAGGTCTCGTAGAAAGCTACCTGAAAAACCCGGGCCAAGGGCGCGGGAAAGGGTCATCAAAACCGGAGGGATATCCCTCCGGCCAATGGTATGGGAAGGTTAGGGCACGCAGAGAGGCTTCAGTCACCTACGCGGCTGGCCTTTTCGATGATGACGGTCTCCTGGGGCACATCTGTCGGAAACGGGCCTTTTGTCCCGGTTGGCATGGCGCCGATGGCCTCGACAACGGCCATACCATCCGTTACCCGCCCAAAGACGGTATAGCCCCAGCCCCTGGGTGTTTTAGCGGTATGATCTAGGAAGGCGTTGTCCTTGAGATTGATGAAAAACTGAGCGGTGGCCGAGTTGGGGTCACTGGTGCGGGCCATAGCGAGGGTACCGCGCTGGTTCTTGAGGCCGTTGTCCGCCTCGATCATCACCGCGGGCCGAGTGCCCTTTTGCTTCAAATCCTCGGAAAATCCTCCACCTTGGATCATAAAATCCTTGATTACTCGATGAAATAGGGTACCGTCGTAAAAGCCGCCGTCCACATAGGCGAGGAAGTTTTCGACCGTCTTCGGGGCCTGATCCGGGTAGAGTTCCAGAAGGATGACACCCTTGTTGGTTTGGAGACTGACCTTGGGGTTGGCCGCCAGCGCCTCGCCCCCGAGGGCAAAGGATAGCAGGCAGAGGGCGATGAACCTGAATCTCGACATTGTGAGTTCCTTGGAAGTGAAGGGGACGGATATAAAGGTTGGCATCTTACGGGTTCGGTCCGGATCAGAAAACCCCCCGCGTCTTCTGCAAGCGCCTGTCAGTCCCTCTAGGGGAAGGGCAAGGTTTCCGCACAGGGGCCCGCTTTGCTACCATCCCCCGAATTTCTAGATCCCGGTCACAGCTCCCATGCTTCAGATCCATAACAGTCTGACCCGCCGCAAGGCCGATTTCGTCCCCCTGGAGCCCGGCAGGGTTCGTCTCTATGTGTGCGGTATGACGGTCTACGACCTTTGTCACCTGGGACACGCACGGGTCATGGTGGTCTTCGATGTCGTTTATCGTTATTTGCGGCACTTGGGTTACGAGGTGACCTATGTGCGCAACATCACGGACATCGACGACAAGATCATCAACCGTGCCAACGAGCGCGGCGAGGCCTATTTCGACTTGACGGCACGTTTCATCCAGGCCATGCACCAGGACGCCGAGGCCCTGGGCGTCCTGCCGCCCACCGCCGAGCCCCGCGCCACCGCCCATATTGGTGAGATCCTGGCCATGATCAAGGTCCTGATCACCAAGGGCCATGCCTATCCGGCCGACAATGGCGACGTCTATTACGCCGTCGCCAGTTTCCCGGAATACGGCCGCCTTTCCGGCAAGGACCCGGCGGAACTGCGCGCCGGCAGCCGGGTGGAGCCTGACGAGGCCAAACGCGATCCCCTGGACTTCGCCCTTTGGAAGGCCGCTAAACCCGGTGAGCCAGCCTGGCCATCACCTTGGGGACCGGGCCGGCCTGGTTGGCATATCGAATGCTCCGCCATGTCCACCTGCTGCCTGGGTAATCACTTCGACATCCATGGCGGCGGGGCTGACCTCCAGTTTCCCCACCATGAAAACGAAATCGCCCAGTCCGAGGGCGCGACCGGCGAGCCATTCGTCAATGTCTGGATGCACAACGGCTTTGTACGGGTCAATGAGGAGAAGATGTCCAAGTCCCTGGGCAACTTCTTCACCGTCCGTGAGATACTCGAGCGCTATCAGCCCGAGGAGGTGCGTTATTTCATCCTCACCAGCCATTATCGCAGTCCTCTCAATTATGACGAGGAACATCTCGAGCAGGCCAGAGGTGCCTTGACGCGCTTCTATACCGCCTTGCGCGGCCTGCCAAGGTCGGCCCCCTCCCAAGGAGAGGCCTTCAAGGCCCGCTTTGAGATGGCCATGGACGATGACTTTAATACCCCCGAGGCCTTCGCCGTGCTCTTCGATCTGGCGCGGGAACTCAACCGCGCCCGGAGCGAGGACCTTGGCTTGGCTCATGGCCTGGCCGGCCAACTCAGGGACTTGGGCGCCGTTCTGGGTATCCTACAGGACGATCCCGAGGCCTATCTGCGGGGCGGTACCGAGGCGGGCGGCCTGAGCGATTCCGAAATCGAGGAACTTATCCGCCGCCGAGCCGATGCCCGCCGGGCCCGTACCTGGGCCGAGGCAGACCGGCTGCGCGATGAACTCCAGGCAGCGGGCATCCTGCTGGAGGATGAGGCGGATGGGACCCGCTGGCGACGGGGCTGATAGCCGGGGTTTAGCGCAAGATCCCTGCACCGAGATGCAACCCTGGCCTTGTCGTGGGAGCGGTACCGCCCCTGCTGCTTTCCTCGCCGCTGGCGATCGGCCCCAGGCTAGGGCGCATCGGAGTCTGACCGTGCTTGTCCTGCTCTAACCATTTCCAATTGCGTGGAGACTGGCCGCCTGCAGCGTGTTCTCCAGCAGGCTGGCAATCGTCATGGGTCCGACCCCACCGGGTACCGGCGTAATCCAGGAGGCATGCTCAGACACGGCGGCAAAATCCACGTCACCTACCAGGGTCCCTGCCGGCGTGCGATTGATGCCTACGTCGATGACAATAGCGCCCTCCTTGACCCATTCTCCCTGGACGAAGTGGGGGCGGCCAACAGCGGCAACCACCAGATCAGCGGCACTGATCTTACCTGGGAGATCCCGGGTCCGGCTGTGGCAGACGTTGATGGTGCAGCGGGCCGCCAGTAACTCAAGCGCCATGGGCCGACCCACGATATTCGACTGGCCGATGATGATGGCATCCAGGCCCTCCAAGGAACGGCCGGTCCGCTCCAACAGTGTCATGACACCCTTGGGAGTACAGGGGCGCAGCAGAGGCATGCGTAGGGCCAAGCGGCCAACATTGTAGGGATGAAAGCCGTCCACGTCCTTGGTCGGCAGGATGCGTTCTATGACCTGCTCCTCATCGATGTGGTCCGGCAAGGGCAGTTGGACCAGGATGCCGTCGATATTCTCGCGGGCGTTCAGCGTGTCGATCAGCTCTAGCAATTCCGCCTCAGGGGTGTCAGCGGCCAGGAGGTGCAACTCGGAATGGAAACCAACTTCGGCGCAAGCCGCGCTCTTATTGCGCACATAGACCCGGGAAGCGGGATTATCTCCCACTAGGACGACCGCCAGGCCTGGCTGGCGCCTCCCCTCTGCGAGCAGTTCAATGATCTGCTGCTTAATGCCGGCGCGTATTTCCGCCGCAATGGCCTTGCCATCGAGAATCCGGGCACTCATGGTTATATTCCTGGTTGGGGCTAGTCTGATTAAGGAGGCTGGTTCATGGACACCTGGTCGGACGCTGTTACCGGCGCCATCCCCATCAGGCAACGCCAGAAGACAACGCCAGAAGATTGACGCCATCTGGGTATCCGCGTATTAT
>CAZFZB010000014.1:0-19768 GCA_964523415.1 uncultured Chromatiaceae bacterium
GTTCGAAAGCCCCACCAGAAGCAAGAGAAAGAGCGGGATCAGGGATAGCAGCATGTAGTAGGCGACGGCACCAGACAGTAGCAGGCCCTGGTTGCGTCTGAAGCCCTGCAAGACCCGCAGAGCAAAGACTAGGGGCTCGCAGACAGACGCGAATGCCTCGGTCCCGCCACCCTCGGTGGAGTTCGAAGCCCGTTTCTCCCCGGGTTGTTGCCCTTGCGATGCCGGCAGCTTCATGCGGCCATGGACACCGGCAGGCGACGACTCCCCCAACTGCCAGGGCGGTTCTCGAAGACACCGGCACAGGGAGTGCCGCAGGCGGCACAGCGACCCTGGTCATCCAGACCCCAAGTACCCAACTGGTACCAATCCCTTTCGATGAGCAAGGCCCCGCAGCCATGGCACCAGGTACTCCCCCCCTGGCGGTCGTGGACGTTGCCGGTGTAGACGTGGTGCACCCCGTTGCGTCTGGCGATGTCTCGGGCGCGGCTTAGGGTCGCCGCCGGGGTAGGCGGTACCTCCAACATCCGCCAGTCGGGGTGGAAGGCGGTGAAGTGCATGGGAACGCCTGGGCCCAGATGTTCGACGACCCAGGTCGTCATGGCCTCGATCTCGGCCTGGGAGTCGTTATGTCCTGGGATGAGCAAGGTGGTCAGTTCCACCCAGATCGAGGTCTCGTGACACAGATACTCCAGGGTCTCTAGCACGGGTTGCAGATGGCCTCCACAGAGGTGGTGATAGAAATCATCGGTGAAGGCCTTGAGATCGACATTGGCGGCGTCCATGGCGGAGAAGAAATCCTCGCGGGCGCCCGGATTGATGTAACCGGCAGTGACAGCGACATTGCGGATTCCCCGAGCCTGACAGGCCAGGGCCGTATCGCGGGCGTATTCGAGGAAGATGACGGGGTCGTTGTAGGTATAGGCGACACTGCGGCAGCCAAGCTCGGCGGCACGGCGGGAGATGGCCTCCGGAGAGGCGCTCACAGCCAGGGTATCGACCTCGCGCGACTTGCTCATATCCCAATTCTGACAGAATTTGCAGGTCAGGTTACAACCGGCGGTGCCAAAGGATAACACCGGGGTTCCGGGCAGGAAGTGATTGAGGGGCTTTTTCTCGATAGGGTCGACGCAAAAGCCGCTGGAGCGCCCGTAACTGGTGAGTACTACCTCACCACCCTGGCAGGCGCGCACGAAACAGAGACCGGCCTGGCCCTCCTTGATGTGACAGTTGCGGGGACAGACATCGCATTGGACGCGGCCGTCCTCCAGACGATGCCAATAACGGGTGGGGTGGTTGGAGAGGGGGAGGGTCACGTCATTCGCCTCGCTCGCTATCCTGCCGGAGGCCTTGCCGGCAGGGAGGTGGTTTTCGACCTAATATTAAGAATAGACGGATTCCGAGTTACTCCCATTAGTTCGAGGTTCAAAACGGTGACTGCCTTACGTCATCCCAACGTGGCCGGGCTCTTCTACCCAGCGGATGCCCATACATTAGCGGCCGAGGTGCGCACCTTTCTGAGGGGGGGTCGGGTCCCGGCCGAGCTGGCCGGTGCCCCAATGCCCAAGGCCCTGATCGCACCCCATGCGGGTTACGTCTATTCGGGTCCCGTGGCCGGCAGCGCCTATGCCCAACTCTTGGCGGGGGCTGGGGCCATTCGCCGCGTGCTGTTGCTCGGCCCCTCCCATCGCCTGGCCTTTCAGGGCCTGGTCTACAGTGAGGTCGAGGCCTTTCTCACCCCCTTGGGGCCGGTTGCGGTGGACCGAGAGGCATACCAGACCCTGACGGACCTGCCACAGGTCAGACCCTTCGAAGCCCCATTCAAGGGCGAACACTGCCTGGAGGTGCAACTGCCTTTTCTGCAATCGATCCTGGATGATTTCCTTCTGGTGCCCTTTCTGGTAGGCGAGGCCACACCGACCGAGGTCGCCGAGGTTCTGGAACGTCTCTGGGGCGGCAACGAGACCCTGATTGTCGTCAGCTCTGACCTGAGCCATTACTTGGACTACGCCAGCGCTAAACGCCTGGACAAGGCTACCAGTCTTGCCATCGCCAACCTGGACCCTAACGCCATTGGGGACGATCAGGCCTGCGGCCGTAATCCCGTCAAGGGGTTGCTACGGGCAGCCAGGCATCATGGCCTCCAGGGGCACATCCTGGACCTGCGTAATTCGGGTGACACCGCCGGTACCCCTGATCGGGTGGTCGGCTATGGCGCCTTTGCCTTCACCCCTGAGTGCCGTCATGAACACCCAGCCCCTTGAATCCCACCTGCAGGAGGCGCATCGCCTGGCCTTGCTGGGAGTTGCGCGGCAGTCCATCGCCCTCGGCTTAAATGAAGGCTACCCCCTAGGGGTCGATCCGGCGGATTACGCCCCCGAACTACGCGAACCGAGAGCGGCCTTTGTCACCCTGCTGGAATTTGGTCAATTACGGGGTTGCATCGGCCACTTGGAGGCCATGCAACCCTTGGTCAAGGATGTGGCCGAAAACGCCTTCGCCGCTGCCTATCGTGATCCCCGCTTCCCGCCCGTAACGTCAAGGGAACTAGATCGGCTCCATATTGAGATCTCGGTATTGACGCCAGCAATCCCCCTGACCTTCGCTTCTGAGCAGGAACTGCTCGCCCAGATCGAGCCGGGCCTTGATGGCCTGATTCTTGAGGAGGATTTCGCTCGCGGAACCTTCCTGCCATCCGTCTGGAGTTCCTTACCCGATCCAGTGGATTTTATGCGGCACCTGAAGCGCAAGGCGGGGTTGCCGGAGGATTACTGGTCGAATCGGCTTAGGGTAAGCCGGTACCGGACGGAATCCTTTGGCGAAGATGCCTCACCCTCTTGATTCACGCCATAAATTGGCCCTACACACCTTGCCAATGGCTCCAGGTCGGAATCGTTGGCGACCTCTACCCGTTTCAGGAACCAGATGAGAACTAGGAGGCCTTGGCCGAGGCACCTACCAGGGACTCACGGGTCTTGGCATCCGGTTTCATGATTCCGGGCGCAGCGGACTTAAGCTTGGGGGGGCTGGCCAACGGCTTGGGGCCAACCGGAGCACCGGGCTTAGCCTCCTGGTTACTCACCGGCCCCGCCTTTTCGGTATCCTCCGCCGGTGGTGGACCCGCCATCAAATCCCTGGCCTCCGCCTCTGGGATGGCGTTCTGATCCTTCGCGGGGGCATCCACCGGAGCGGGACGATAAAGGCGCAGCCCAGCCCCGGGTCCATCAAGGCCCGCCAGCACTGGCTGGTCCTGACCGTAGAAATCCGAGCGGAAATGAACCTGGCCCTTTTCATCGGCCTCCGCCGTCCAGTAGGAGAGGATGACGGGCAGGGGCTGCTTCAGGCGCACAGAGGAGGGACGCTTGGACTCAAACACGGAATCGAACTTCTCCTTATTCCACTTGGGGTCGTTGAGCACTAACTCCGCCAGTTCAATCGGCTTATCCACCCGCACACATCCCGAACTCAGGGTGCGGCTCGTCCGCTGAAACAACTGGCGATCGGAAGTGTCGTGGAGATAGACGGAGTGCCGGTTGGGGAACATAAACTTGACCTGGCCTAGGGCGTTCTTGGGGCCCGGGGGCTGGCGGAAGGTATAAGGCAGATTATTGGGGGAGACGCTCCAATCGACCGCCTCCGGCTCCACCTTGTTACCGCGCCGATCTATGATCTCCAGCCCCTTTTTGCGGACTGCATTGGGATTCTGACGGGCCTTGGGGACCACGTCCTCCTTGAGGATGGTGGGGGGGACCGTCCAGGTGGGGTTGAATTCGAGATACTCAATGCGATCGCGGAAGATGGGTGTGGGTCGTTCGGGACGCCCTACGATAGCCTTGGAACTCCAGACATCCTGACCCTCGCGATGGAGTTCTACCCGCTGGGCGGCGATATCCACCAAGAGATAGTCCTTGGGCAGCTTGTCGCCAACCCAGCGCATCCGTTCCAGGTTGACCCGTATCTGGTCCACGCGCTCGCCGGCGCTGACATTCATGGCGGCGAGGGTGGCCCTGCCGAGGCGTCCATCGACCTCGAGGCTATGGCGTTCCTGAAAGTGCCGAACTGCCTTCTCCAACTCAGGCCCGTAAAAATTACCACTGTTGGCAGCGGAACCCTGATAGTCACCCGTGATCCGCAAGCGTTCACGGATGGTGGGAACACGCGCATCGTGCATCCCCGGCTCCAGCTTGGGGCCAGGTGGGACGGTGGGCCAGCCGCCGGCAGCAGCAAGTGCCCGATAATGAGCTAAACCTTCCTTGAGACGAGTATAAAACGCGGGCTCCTGGCGGAGAGCGTTAACGGAGGCCTTGATGCTGGGCGCGGCCAAGATGCGCCCGAGATCGGCGACCAGGGCCTCGCCCTTGGGTCCATCGTCGTGATTCCAATTTTTGTCGATCAGGCGGGGATCGACCTTGCCATAGCGGGAATGGTGGATGAGGCGAAGTAGACCATCGCTCAACAGGATCTCGACATCGACAC
Source organism: uncultured Chromatiaceae bacterium (assembly GCA_964523415.1). GTDB lineage: Bacteria > Pseudomonadota > Gammaproteobacteria > Chromatiales > Chromatiaceae > M0108. The sequence goes on from CAZFZB010000014.1 coordinate 4,474, forward strand.
GTTCCTGGCCCTTGAGGGCCGCGGGGTCGCCACCTGGAAGCAGTTTGTTCAATTCCGGTACATGGAAGTCAGCGGGGCGCAGACCATAGTCGCTACTGCGCTCCGCAAGGACCTTGAAGTCGGCTACCTGGCCAGGATTGTTCCAGGCAAAGGCATAACCATGGGCAGCGTAGACCTCGTTGAGCAACTTGGGTGAAGCTAGGGGGACCCCAGCCAGTGCGGGCTTGGGTTGATCCTGGAGTTCCGCCAGCCGCTGCCGCAGCAGATCGCTGGCCCAGACGGAGATCGGCGATAGAAAGAGCACCGCAACCAGGATTTGCAGCCACCTGGTGTAGCCAAGGACCGTTCTCGACGCTAATTCAGAATGATTCCAGTGCCGCATTTATTGTCATCTCCAGCAAGACAGGCCCTCGTGAAGTCAATGATTCTCGTTCGGCTAAGGTCCATTTTATACGCCGCAGGGGGCGATTGACAGCAAAAATAAGACATTGCAAAAATACAACACTCAAGACCCTTAAGCAGATTAACCTGGTGGCATTCAAATCTTACCGATGTAATTCCTAAGGAATTGCCACAGCCTGGTCGCTATGCCAAGGGCAATCAAGGCAAACGCCAGGGTAAGCTAGACCATGCCCAGAATTGATGTTGCGTGACAGAGACAGGCGTGCCTTCTCACGATGGAAAGACCCCTGTAGACAGATACCGGTCCCCCCGGTCACAGATGATGGCGACAATGACTGCCCCGGTGACCTCCCGCGAGAGGGTCAAGGCGGCGGCCACGGAGCCACCCGAAGAAATACCGCAAAAGATCCCCTCCCGTTCGGCTAGGGCGCGGGTCGTATCTTCCGCCTCACCTTGGGAAACGTCCAGGATGCGATCGACCCGACCCGGCTCGTAGATCTTGGGCAAATAGGCCTCGGGCCAGCGGCGAATCCCGGGGATCTTGGCGCCATCAGCCGGCTGGACGCCGATAATCTGGATGGCCGGATTTTGCTCCTTCAGGTAACGACTGGTCCCCATGATGGTGCCTGTGGTTCCCATCGCACTTACGAAATGGGTGACGGCTCCTTCGGTGTCGCGCCAGATCTCGGGTCCTGTGCTTTCATAGTGGGCGCGTGGGTTATCGGGGTTGGCGAATTGATCAAGGATAATGCCCTCGCCACGCTCCTCCAGGTCACGGGCCAAGTCGATTGCCGCCTCCATGCTCCCATCGGCGGGGGTCAGGCGGATCTCAGCACCATAACTGCGCATCAGGGCACGGCGCTCCTGGCTCATGTTTTCCGGCATGATCAGGATCATGTGGTAACCCTTGATCGCGGCCACCATTGCCAGGGCAATGCCCGTGTTGCCGCTGGTGGCCTCGATCAGGGTATCTCCGGGGCGGATGTCCCCGCGTTCCTCGGCGCGCCGGATCATAGAGAGGGCCGGGCGATCCTTGACCGAGCCTGCGGGGTTGTTGCCCTCCAGCTTGACCAGGATGCGATTGTCAGTGACCCCTGGCAGGCGTTGCAGACATGTCAGGGGGGTATTGCCGACAAAATCCTCGATAGTGGGGTGATTCATGGCTGGATCCCGCCGCTATATGGCGGCATCGATACGGAAAGTCGAATCATGGGCACTTTCTAAACAGACAGCCAGGGGCTAGGGCTTTCCTGATTGGCCAGGGTGAGGCAAGCCTCGAGTCTGGCGTCCACGGCTAGCAGGGCCTGGCGGGCCAGTTCGGGGCGGTTGTTTTTTTCGCTCAGGTGAGCCAGAAGCAGGCTTGTCAAACCGTGACGGGGCATCGAGGCTACTAGTTCCGCCGCCTGGTGGTTACCCAGGTGCCCAAAGTCACCCGCCACGCGCGCCCGCAGGGAGGGTGGATAGGGACCGCGTCTGAGCATCTCGCTGTCATGATTGCATTCGAGCATGAGGGCGTCGGACTCGCGGAGGCGATCGCGAATATGCGGGGTCACGCAGCCACTGTCTGTCAAGAGACCCAAACGCCGCCCACCGCTTTCTAGGATGAAGTGGCACGGCTCGCGGGCATCATGGGGGATGGGGAAGGGTTCTACCCGGATGTCCCCGACCAAAAAGCCGGGACCATGCCCGGAAATGAGGTGGAGTCGCTCTACCGCGGATGCCGGTTGCCGGCCCCAGGTGCCAGGCGTCGCCCAGACCTGGATTCCATGCCGACGCGCCAAGGCGGCGACCCCCCTGATATGATCACTATGCTCATGGGTCACCAGGATGGCGTCCAGATCCCCGGGTACCACGCCCACCATGGCCAGCCTTCGTTCGGTCTCCCGAGTGGCGAAGCCACAGTCCACCAGCAACCGGGTGCCCCCTCCCTCCACCAGGAGGGCATTACCCTGGCTGCCACTGCCCAAACTGGCGAAGCGCATATCCGCCTTGCCGGAGGTCCAGACAAGTCCAGGTCAGCGCATCTGATCCTTGACGAGGGCCAAGATATTCAGAGCCGTAGGCGAACTATCGTGCTTGCCCGCCTTATCGAGCACCTGGACCCGGGTCTCCTTGCCATTAGCAGTGAGCCGGACTTGATATTGGGTGACGGAATCAACCTTATCATCCCGCCAGAAGGCCATCTTGGAGAAGAAGCCCTTTTTGTGTCCTTCCTTGGATGTGTCGTCGTAGCGGACATAATAGACGCCCTGGCTCATGTCACGATCCTCGACAGCAAAGCCGCTGCGATCAAGGGCGACACCCACCAGGCGCCAGGCGTTCCGCAATTCCGTATCGACGACCAGGACACTTCCACCCTCCTCCAGGCGGGTCGCTGCTATGGAAGCGGTGCCAGAGGGGGCACCGGTGCCAGGGCTCCCCCCCTCGCCCACAATCCGCTTGGCACGCTCGCTCGTGATTCCAAGGTACATCATGATGGAGCGCAACATGGCGGCCTCTTTATCCGGATCCGAGGGGGTCGCCTCCCACATGGTATTGGAGTCCTCGGCGACCGTATTACGCATCAACCTTTCCTCCATGCCCCGATGGGTCAGGAAGAGATCCGTAGTACCGGGCTTGGGACCAGGCTCAAGACGCAAGCGGTACTGGTCACGGGTGCCCGTCGAGTGGACGCTATCCATCACCTTGCGCAACATATCGGAGATGGGATTGCTCTTGATCTCAGCGCGATTTTCGATCCAGTCGGTAACCATGACGCCCGTAGTCGGGTTCTTTTCGGCCAACATTATGCCCCGCTCCCGCCAGAAACTCTCCAAACGAGGCCATAGGGCCCGGGGCTGGGCGTTGATCTCGATCCAGCGCCGTTCACCCTCGCGGTGATAGGTCACGTCCTTGACATCTGGCAACACATCCCCGGTTTTGGCGATTTGGATCTTCTGTTTGCGTTCCCCCACATATTCGGAATAGGTGGCGGAACCCCCTGCGTCTGGCACATCCATGGTGTCATCGAACTTGCCGGAGACCAGGTCAGGTGGTAATTCCAGGTTCTCCCCCGCCTCGCGTTGATGCTTATAAGCCAGGCTGTGATCGGGTAGATACTCATCCATGCTAAAACTACTACAAGCCGACAGGAACGGCAGGATCGGTAGGAAGGCGGCGATGGCTTGGCATTTAGGCATGGGCATGGGGAGCTGCTTGGGTTTTTTGAATAAGGGACGCTGAGCCAAAGGAGGAATCAATCGATGCCGGCCTGGCGCATGGCAGCGCGCACCTCAGGCCGCGCCACTTCTGACAACCAAGTCAAGGGCAGGCGAATCCCGGTAGGGCTCAACCCCATTTCCGCCATGGCCCATTTGACCGGGATCGGATTAGACTCCAGAAACAGCTTGCGGTGAAGGCCATCCAGCCGGGTGTTAATGGCGCGCGCCTCGTCCGCGTCACCGGCCAGGGCCGCCGCGCACATGGCATGCATCAGGCGCGGAGCCACGTTGGCGGTTACCGAGATGACGCCATTGCCCCCCTGGAGCATGAAGTCGCATGCCGTGGCATCGTCACCGCTGAACAAGGCGAAACCAGGGCGGCACTGGGCCCTCAATTGTTCCACCCGACTCAAATCGCCCGTCGCCTCTTTGATACCTATGATGTTTGGCACCAGGGACAAACGCGCCGCCGTAACCGGTTGCATGTCGCAGGCGGTACGGCCAGGCACGTTATAGAGGATCTGAGGCAGGGCCACGGCCTCGGCTACGGCCTTATGATGCAGATAAAGGCCTTCCTGAGTCGGTTTATTGTAATAGGGCGTCACCAGCAGAGCGGCGTCGGCACCCGCATCCTGGGCGCAGCGGGTCAGGCGGATGGCCTCAGTGGTGGAGTTGGCGCCAGTACCGCCGATGACGGGGACACGCCCGTCGGCGAATTCCACCACCTGACGGATTACACGGCAGTGTTCCTCCTCATCCAGGGTAGCGGACTCGCCCGTGGTGCCTACGGCGACGATGGCATCCGTGCCTTCCGAGATGTGAAAATCCACCAAGCGCCGCAAGGCCAATTCATCGAGGCGGCCATCCCCGTGCATGGGGGTAATCAGGGCGACGATACTACCGCTAAACATGGCCACTACTCCCGACCGCTGCGGAAAATTAGGGATATTATCCTGGCTGTCCCGGTGAAAACAAGCCGCTTGATTCGAGACCGACACGAGGGCGTGTTAAACTTTTCGGCAATAGGCCCTTGGAGCTGGACGCAACCCCACACTCGGTTCTGGTTCCAGACGCCAGTTGGCCCTCCTCAAACTCAAGCCTTCCCGATTGAACACCATGACCGCTCCAACCAAAAAGACCTATCTGGTAATTTCCGCTCTAGGCGAGGACAGGCCAGGCATCGTCAACCGCTTGTCTAAGGTCCTACTAGACCAGGGTTGCAACATCGAAGATAGCCGCATGACGGTTCTCGGAGGAGAATTCGCCGTCATGCTCCTGGTGGAAGGCAAATGGAATACCCTGGCCAAATTGGAAATCGTCCTGCCGGAACTGGAGCGCCAGTTGGGCATGACCATCATCTTCAAGCGCACGAGCGAGCGCGTGACAGGCAAGAATTTGCTGCCCTATGGCGTGGACGTGGTCGCCATGGACCACCCTGGCATCGTTAACAACCTGGCGGAATTCTTTGCCGAGCGAAACATCAATATAGAGGATATGTCCACCTCCTCCTATGCCGCGGCCCACACGGGGACCCCCATGTTCTCGGTGCGCATGACAGTGGGTGTCCCAGCCGATGTTCATATCGCCGGGCTGCGCGAGGAGTTCATGGATTATTGCGACGACCTCAACCTGGACGCGGTTCTGGAACCGCTGAAAGGCTGATAGCCTATCCGGAGGTTTCAACCCATGACCCCATCCCTCGGCCACCCCATTGACGAATGCGAATTCAACCTGACCGGTAACCGGCGGGCCTGCCTCTCGGATTACCGCGGCCGCAATCTGGTGCTTTATTTCTACCCCAGGGCCAGTACTCCTGGTTGCACTCAGGAAGGGCAGGACTTCCGCGACGCCTTCGCCAACTTCACCAGTCTGGACACCGCCATCCTCGGTATCTCGCGCGACAGCCTCAAGGCTCAGGAGAATTTCAAGGCCAAGCAGGGTTTCCCCTTCGACCTGGTTGCCGACACCGACGAAGCCCTGTGCCGCCTCTTCGATGTCATCCGGCTGAAAAAGCTGTATGGTCGCGAATCCCTGGGGATCGAACGCAGTACCTTTCTAATCGATAGCGAGGGCGTCCTACGCCGAGAGTGGCGAAACCTGAAGGTCAAGGGGCATGTTCAGGAGGTTCTAGATGCCACCCGTGCCTTATCGGCTGGCTCCTGATCCCAGCAACGGGGCTCTCGGTCCAATCCCAACTCCCTTAAAGCCACCATGATCAAGCGCGACCCCGACAAGCCCCGTCTCTTCGTCCTGGACACCAACGTGCTGATGCACGACCCCACAGCCCTCTATCGTTTCCAAGAGCACGACATCTACCTGCCCATGGTGGTTCTGGAGGAACTGGACCGAGGCAAGAAGGGCATGTCCGAGGTAGCCCGCAACGTCCGCCAGGTCAGCCGTTTCCTTGATAGCCTGATGCAGGACGCCGACAAGAGAGAGATTGATGCTGGCCTGGCGATCCAGCCCTTGCGCGAAAACATGGGCAGCCATACGCTTCCCGCTACCGGCCGCCTCTTTTTCCAAACTGAACAACTCGAGATCGGTCCGTCACTTGGTAGTGCCCTGCCTGGAAACAACCCGGACAACACCATCCTGGGTGTCGTTCAAGCCTTGCAGAGGCGACACCCCGATACTACCGTCATCCTGGTCTCCAAGGACATCAACCTACGCATCAAGGCGGCGGTACTCGGCATCCCGGCGGAGGACTATGCCAACGATCAGGTCCTGGAAGACGTAGACCTCCTCTACACCGGCGTTGTCGCCCTTATGCCAGATTTCTGGGATGCCCACGCCCAGGAACTCGACTCTTGGCGCAAGGCGGACCACACCTTTTACCGGCTCCAGGGTCCGGACGTGATCACCTGGTTCCCCAGCCAGTGCCTTTACTTGGAGGGGGATGGGGGCATCGAGGCCATGGTCCGCGAGAAACCCAACCCGGACGAGGCCATCATCGAGATCGTCGAGGACCATCGGACCCAACGCCACAATGTCTGGGGCATCACGGCCCGCAACCGGGAGCAGAACTTTGCTCTCAATATGTTGCTGAATCCGGACCTGGACTTCGTCACTCTGTTGGGTACGGCGGGCACTGGCAAGACCCTGTTGGCACTGGCCGCGGGTCTGGCCCAGGTGTTGGATAAACCCATCTACAAGGAAATCATCGTCACTCGCGTGACAATCCCGGTGGGCGAGGATATCGGCTTTCTGCCCGGCACCGAGGAGGAGAAGATGACCCCCTGGATGGGGGCCCTCCTCGACAACCTGGAGGTCCTCTCCCAAGGCGCCAAGGGCGGCGAGACGGGGGACTGGGGCCGCGCCGTTACTAACGACCTGGTCCGCAACCGCATCCGCATCCAGTCACTGAATTTCATGCGCGGACGAACCTTTCTAAACAAATACATTATCCTGGATGAGGCGCAGAACCTAACCGCCAAACAGATGAAGACCCTGATTACCCGCGCAGGGCCTGGAACCAAGATCGTCTGTCTTGGCAACATCGCCCAAATCGACACCCCCTACCTCACTGAAACCACCTCTGGGCTCACCTACGTTGTCGATCGGTTTAAGCCCTGGCCCCATGGGGGCCATATCACCTTGCTTCGTGGCGAACGCTCACGGCTGGCGGACTTTGCCTCCGAGGAACTGTGACCCCCTTGAACCCAGCCTTAGGGGCCCACCCGGGTCCGGATTCCAGTTCTAAGTTCATTGGCCCCAATTCAGCTATCAACAATGCTGCAAACATTGGAGTTGGATACTCCCAGCCGACCATCCCATACTGCTCGTAAAGCCAGCGTCGGAATCACCTATGTCTGATGACAACGCCATTAGCCCGCCGAATCCCATCCTCATGGATCCCTTCGGACGCCATATTACCTACCTGCGTCTCTCGATAACGGACCGCTGCGACTACCGCTGCGTCTACTGCATGGACCCAAACCAGCGTTTTGCCAAACGCGATCTCACCCTAAGCCCGGACGAACTCGTTGCAGTGACCCGCGTTTTCGTCGGTTTGGGGGTGCGTAAGGTCCGTCTTACCGGAGGCGAGCCGCTAGTCAGGCCTGATCTGATTGAACTCCTTACCACCATCCACGGCTTGCCCGGATTGGCGGAATTGGTCCTTACGACCAACGGCTCCCAACTCGCCGCCCGCGCCCAGGCCATCCGCACCGCCGGTGTGAGCCGCATCAACATCAGTCTGGACACCCTGAACCCCGAACGCTTCCACCAATTGACCCGCAACGGGGACCTGGATAAGGTGCTGGCGGGCATAGACGCCGCCATCGCAGCCGGCTTCGACCGCATCAAACTCAACACCGTCCTCCTTGGAAAGAACAATGGAGACGAGATCCTTGATCTGGTACGTTTCGCCCTTTCCAAAGGCATTAACATCAGTTTTATTGAAGAGATGCCAATGGGAGATGTCGCGAACCGCCCCAGCCACATCGAGTCCTGCGACCAGATACGCGCCCGGATAGCATCCCGTTACAGACTCATCCCCACCACGGAAACCACGGGCGGACCCGCCCGCTATTACCGTATCCCTGGCAGCCCTACCCGCATCGGGTTCATCTCCCCCCACAGCCACAACTTCTGCGCCGATTGCAACCGGGTCCGGGTCACCAGCGAGGGCCAGTTGCTCCTCTGCCTGGGGCATGCGGAATCTCTCGACCTGCGTGCCATCCTCCGCCTCTACCCCGGCGACGATGCCCAGTTGCGTCAGGCCATTATCGACGCCTTGCGTATGAAGCCCCGGGGCCACGACTTCCAGCCGGGGATTGCCAGTATCCCTGGGCGTCAGATGAACCTCACGGGTGGGTAGGGAAGGAACGCGGTCGGGGGAAGCCGTATGATTTGCCAGTTTGCCCCCTGGATTCGCCCGCCTATAATTCCTCTATCAGTCATTAATGATATTGCTGGGAGTTTTCCATGCCTACTTACGACTATCGTTGCGACATCAATGGCCGGGTGATCGAGGTAAGCCATCGCATGAATGAAACCATCACCAATTGGGGGGACCTCTGCGCTCGTGCCGGGATCGAACTCGGAGAGACACCCACGGATAGCCCGGTGCATCGCCTGGCAACGGGCGGCAACCTCATCTCCAAGACCAGCCTGGGCAGCGGCGTAGCGCCGCCTTCCTGTAACAGCGGTGGCTGCTGCCCCTCGGGAATGTGCGGCATGATGTAAAACCGCCTGGGGGGCTGTTAGCCCCCCAGGTATGGCTAGAGTGCCTTTCGTTCCTGTAGGACCACACCAACCTGAAGGCTCTGGCCTTCTCGGTCGATGGTAAGGGTGATCTGACTCCCGACCTTGTAACGTTCCAGTAGGTCCAGCAGCTTCCGCAGATTCTCCACGGGTTGGTCATCGACGGCCAGGATGATGTCGCCCAGTTTTAGACCCCCGCCCCGTTCTGCCTTTGTCCCCCGCAAACCCGCTTGTTCCGCTGCCGAGCCGGGTTCCACCTGCAAGACCAACACCCCCTTGAGGTTAAGCTGGTTCAAAACCCGCTCGCTGATGGCATCGTCAGCCTTGATTCCCAAGGCCGGGCGCTGAAAATGACCATGGGCGATAAGTTCCGGCACCACCCGGTTAATCGTATCCACGGGCACGGCGAAGCCGATACCGGCAAAGGCCCCCGAGGGGCTGAAGATGGCGGTCGTAATGCCGATGAGGCGTCCTGCACTATCCAGCAAGGGACCGCCGGAATTGCCGGGATTGATAGCGGCATCCGTCTGGATCAGGTGTTGGATCGATAGCCCTTTGTCATCCTGGATGGTCCTGTCCAGGGCCGAGATGACACCAGTGGTCAGGCTATAGTCCAGCCCGAAGGGATTGCCTATAGCGAGCACCTTCTGACCAACGCGTAGATCCCGGCTGGTTCCAATGGGCAAAGGCACAGGGCGAGAGGTCGGGACCCGGATTCGCAGCACGGCTAGGTCATGCTCCGGGCTGGCTCCCACGAGGTCGGCGTCGTAAGCGCGCTGATCCCAGAGCCCTACCCGAGCCGCACGGACCCCTTTGATGACATGGTAATTAGTGACGATGTGTCCCTGGTCGTCCCAGACAAAACCCGAACCTGTACCACGAGGAATTTCGGTGATATCCCGCGTCCAGATATCCAAAACCCGAGTAGTGGTGGTGATATAGACCACCGAGGGGGTGGAGGCCTCGAAGATGGCGATTGTCGTCTGTTCGTCCCCTGCCAGGTCCCCGCGTGGCGCGATGGCACGAGGTACGGCTCGAGAACTGATTAGCAGGTCCTCCACCCAGGGCCGCAGGGAGAGGGCAAGTAGCAAAAAGACCGCAAACCAGAGCAGAAAGCGGGCCAGGGTGAAGGAGCGCATGGATCTTACCCCCAAAGACGCTGAATTTGGGAAGGGGGGTGAGCAGTTACCCGCCCTGGTCAGTCGCCTACCTCCGGTATTGGTCTCGGCCAGGCCAAGAGTATGGCCTGGACCAGAGTCGCGAGCGGAATAGCGAAAAAGATGCCCCAGAAGCCCCAGAGACCGCCAAAGACGAGGACTGCGACAATGATGGCCACGGGGTGCAAATTGACCACCTCGGAGAAAAGCAAGGGCACCAGGATGTTGCCGTCCAAGGCCTGTATTATGAAATAAACTGTCGCCATCCAGGCGAATTCACTCGACCAGCCCCACTGGAACCATCCAACCAGGAGAACGGGGACAGTCGCCACCGCGGCGCCGATGTAGGGCACTATGACCGAAAGACCGACCAGCAACCCCAGCAACATCGCGTAATTGAGTCCGAAGATTTGCAGGCCAACATAGGTCGCAGCCCAAACGATCAAAATTTCCCAGAACTTGCCCCGGACATAATTGGAGATCTGGCGGTCCACGTCGTGCCAGACATCGACTGCGATGCGCCTATGCTCTGGCAGGTATCTCATGAACCAGGCGATGAGCAACTCCTTATCCTTTAGGAAGAAGAACACCAACAACGGCACCAGGATCAAATAAACCAGCAAGGTGATGACCCCCACCACCGAGGCCAGGGACCAGGACAACACCCGTTGGCCGAAGCTGGTGATCTCGTAACGGATGGAGCCTATGACCTGCAGTATCTGATCCTGGGATACCACATCCGGGTAGCGTTCAGGCAGTTCGCTCAGGGACACCAATCCCTTTGAGATCATGGAGGGTAGCTGCTGCACCAGATCGGTCACCTGCCGCGACACCACCGGGATAACACCAAAAAGCACCATGATCACGAAGACCATGAAGGCGATATAGACCACCAGGACGGCCATGAGGCGTGGCCAGCCGTGACGCTGCAAAAAGGCTACCAGGCCCTCCAGCAGATAGGCAATGACGATACTGGCCAGAGCCGGGGCCAACATGTAGCCCATGGAAAGCACTACCGCGAACCCCACGATCAGGGCTGCCGCCAGAAAGACGACCTGTGGATCGGAGAAATAGTGTCTGAACCAATCGGTTATAACCTGCATGCTAGAAAAGGGATCCTGACGCTCAACTCCCGTTGCCGTCTCGGTAAACACCATAATGCCGGGTAAAGAGTGCCTCCAACTCGTCGATGACATCTCGGGCTGGGCGGCCATTGAGGACATGGGCGGCCATCAGGATCGAGGTCTCATCGAGCATGAGCCGCCGGTCCAACATGGGGTAACTCTGGGACAAGCGTTTGATGGCCCCTACCACGGATTCCACGGGAGGCCTGGCGATGATATCGGGTTCTGCCAACGCAGGAGCCTTAGCCAAAGTGCCATCAACCGGGGTGTGCCGGGAAGCGCTAAGAAACTCGGCGAATCGCAACAGGGTACTGCGGGACGCTTCATCCAGGCCGCGAAAGAGCCGCGTCAGGCGGCGCTCGTCGCCAGAAGACAAGGGCTGCATCATCATCGGGCCTGGCTCATCCCGGATGTTCCTCACAATAGCCGCGGGCAAATTCCAGCAACTCCTCCATTACGCGCAAACGGAACTTCTGTTTCTGATGAACAAAAGAGAAGGGGCGTTCCAGGGGCGGGTCCAACTCGACCGCCACCAGGGTTCCCAACCGCAATTCCTTCTGGATCGTCGCCCGCGACACCACGGACACCCCCATGCCGGCCTCCACCGCCCCCTTAACCGCCTCCGGACTACCCAATTCCATGGCAACCTTGAGGGCGCCTTCGCATTCTGGAATCTGTTCCAAATAATCGGCGATGACTCCTCGGGTGCCTGAGCCCTCCTCCCGGCAGATGAAGGGGTACTCCAGCAACCTGGCGAACTTGACCGCGGACTCCTTGGCCAACGGATGCCCTGGTGGGACTATACCCATCAGATGATCGCGTTTGCAGACCTCCACGACCAGGTTTTTATTCGCAACCGAGGACTCCACCACCCCCAAATCGATGGCATTACTTTCCACCAAGGAGACGATCCCCTCGCTGTTCGCCACCTTGAGGTGAATCGTGACATCGGGATACTTCTCCTTGAAATCCCCAAGCAGGGTCGGGAGCATGTACTCTGCGATCGTGGTACTGGCGCCAATGGTGAGGGCACCGCTTACCTCACCTGTCAAATCGCGTATCGAATTTTCCATTTCGGCGTAGAGTTCGAAAATGCGATCGGCAAAACCCAACACCTGATTACCCGCTGCGGTCAGGCTAATGCGGTTATGGGTACGATCGAAGAGACGGGTGTTGAAATGATCCTCCAGTTGACGGATCTGGAAGGTCACCGCCGGCTGGGTCATATGCAGGGTTTCGGCGGCCTTGGTAAAGCTCAAGAGGCGCGCCACGGTGTGAAAAACTTGCAGTCGCCGATCCGCCATGACCACCACCGGGCAAGAAGCAGACAAAGGCTGCTTATATCACGAAAGTTTCAGGTCTGGGAAGACGGCCTGATCCAAACCCTGGCCGAGGTAATTACCCGTTCAGCAAAATTGCGCCCTGACCCGAAGGTTAGGGGCCAAGCCGCATCTGGACCAGAGGCCCTACATCACCCTAGGAAGGGGATGACGGCATGAAACTAAAAACGCCGCCCATTGGGCGGCGTTCCTTACGGAATGGATCAAGCCTTGATCCAACCGCAATCAGATATAAAGGCAGATATCGCTCTCACCGGCGAATTCAAAGAAGGCCGCGGCACCCGCATATTCGATACCGTCGATAAAATGGGACTGTTCCATATCGAAGAGATCGACGGTCATCTGGCATGCTACCATCTTGACCTCGGCCTCTATGCAAAGATCGCGCAGCTCCTCGATGCTGGCCACGCCCTTCTTCTTCATTTTCTGCTTCATCATGGCGGTCATCATACCCTGCATACCAGGCAGGGTCATGCCCAGGATCGGGAACCACTTGTCCATTCCCATAGGCATGGGCATTCCCGGGTTACCTAAGGGGGTGACCTCCAAGCATAGCTCCTTTTTCAGGAGTTGGAGTCCGTAGAAGGTGAAAAAGATCTGAACTTCATAGCCCAGCGCCGCCGCCGTAGAGGCAAGGATAAAGGGGGGATAGGCCCAGTCCAGCGACCCCTTGGTGGCGATGATCGCCAACTTTTTCTGTTCCATCGGACGCTCCTCTTGAAATTTGTTTTAGGTTGACTCGTCGATCAGGACTTCTTGATCAGGAAATGGAACTTGCCGCCCTCTTCCTTGGATTCCATCAATTCATTGCCGGTCTGCTTCGCAAAGGAGTCAAAGTCCTTCACTGAGCCCGGGTCGGTCGCGATGATGTGCAAGACCTGGCCGGAACTCATGGAGCTAAGGGTCTTCTTGGCACGCAGAATTGGCAAGGGGCAATTCAGGCCGCTGGCGTCAAGTTCTTGATCGAAGTCTGCCATGGAAATCTCCGAGGGGTTGGTTTACGAACTAAAAGTAGAATCACACGGGGGTGAAGTTTATAGGCCAAACGGCGGAAAAAGGCAACCTAAAGGAAGCCTGGTCAGTCCGGGCGGCCCGGTTCGATCTCGAAACCATGGCGGGCCCAAGCAATGATGCCACCCCGCAGATTGATGGCCTTGTCGAAGCCCTGCTGGGCCAAATATTGGCAAGCATGGTAGGAACGCGCACCGCTTCGGCAGTACAGCACCACATCCTTGTCCCTGGGCAGTTCGTTCATCCGCAGGGGCAGGAGGTGCATGGGAATATATATGGCCTTGGGGATGGCGGCCTGGACAATTTCCGCAGGGGTACGTATGTCCACAAGCAAGATATCTTCCCCCGCCGCTATTCGGTCCATCAGGCCGACGGAATCGATCTCGTTGACCAAAGTAAAGCCCTATCCCGCATCCAAGTATTTCAGTATATTAAGATGTTTTCAACCCTAAAGCAACTTATCCCCAAGTCCCCCACCCCCGCTCGGCAACGCCTAAGCCCATGGAATTACTACCCATCTTCCTTGATATACGCAATCAACCCTGCCTGGTCGTGGGTGGCGGCACGGTCGCCTCGCGCAAGGTCGCCAGCCTCAGGCGCGCAGGTGCCGAGATTCACCTGGTTTCTCAGGAACTGACGCCCGAACTCCAGACTCAGGCAGACTCCGGGGACTTGATTCATCACGCCAGAAATTTCAAGGACAAGGATCTCAGGGGCAAGCGCTTGATCATTGCCGCTACCAATGACCGTAAGACCAACCAGCAGGTCGCTCGGATGGCGAAGGCGAATGGCATCCCGGTCAATGTCGTAGACCAGCCCGAGGCATGCAGCTTCCTCCTGCCCTCGGTCATCGACCGCTCCCCCGTGGTCGTGGCCGTATCAACCACCAAGGCCTCGCCAGTCCTGGCGCGCCTGCTACGTACCCGACTGGAATCCATGATACCGGCTGGTTACGGTCGCCTTGCTGATCTATGCGCCCGCTATCGAGATGCCGTCAAGGACCGCTTTACCGATGAGCGGGACCGCCGCCGATTCTGGGATCGGATCCTGGTTGGCGGAGTCGCCGATCGTGTCTTTTCGGGCCACCTTGAGGAGGCCGATGCCATCATGACGCGGGAACTTGCCGAAGCCCGCCCCCATGGCGGCATGGGTGAGGTTTATCTGGTCGGCGCCGGGCCGGGTGATCCAGACCTGGTTACCTTTCGCGCCCTGCGCCTCATGCAGCAAGCCGATGTAGTCGTCCATGACCGCTTGGTAGCCAAGCCCATCCTCGACCTCACTCGTCGCGATGCGCAACGCATTTATGTCGGCAAGGAGCGGGACAACCATGTCATGCGTCAGGAGGAAATCAATCGCCTGCTCGCCGATTTGGCCAAGGCCGGTCATCGGGTACTGCGCCTCAAGGGTGGCGATCCCTTCATCTTTGGCCGGGGCGGCGAGGAGATCGACACCCTGGCGGCCGAGGGGGTACCCTTCCAGGTCGTACCCGGTATCACGGCAGCCTCTGGCTGCGCGGCCTATAGCGGCATCCCCCTGACCCACCGCGATTATGCCCAGTCCGTCACCTTTGTCACGGGCCACCTCAAGGACGGGTCCATGGATCTCAACTGGGAGCAACTCGCCCAACCCCATCAAACTATAGTCTTTTATATGGGCCTGGTGGGCCTATCCCTCATCGTTTCCCACCTGCTTGGCCATGGCCTCTCGCCCGAAATGCCCATCGCTCTCATCCAGCAGGGTACCACCCCACAGCAGCGAGTCTTTTCCGGCACCCTGGCTACCATCCAGGAGGTGCTTGCCGGGGAACAACCTCAGCCCCCCACCCTCATCATCGTCGGCGAGGTCGTCAAGCTTCG
>CAZFZB010000014.1:19868-29382 GCA_964523415.1 uncultured Chromatiaceae bacterium
GGGGGCCACTCCTGAAGGGGTTTGAAGTCCAACCCGAGGAGTTCGGTCAGGGCTGGCAGGAGTCTGGACTTCAGGATGGGTTGTTCTCGTCCCTGCAGGTGATGGAAATAGACATCCATTTCCTCGACAACATAGTCAGGGATATCGGAAAAGGTGTTGAGGGGAATATCGATAAACATCTCGAAATTGGGGCCCAGCAAGGTGCGGAAGGTTTCCTGATCGGGCTTTTCCAGGAGGTTGCCAGCGCCTCGGTTCCGGTCATAGATAAATGTAAGGGTCAGATAACCGCTACCATCGGGGCGATGAAAGGCCGATACCTTGAGCACACCCTCGACACCCTCCCCGCCAGCAGGCACCTTGCGATTAAATCCTGCGAACCCAATCATGTGCTCATCGGCCTTTGAAGCCAAGATGCCTTCCATCAGATCATAGACTTCTTCCATGATGATTCCCCTTAATTGCGCTTCATGACGCCGCCATGTTCGGCGGTACCGGAACGGTTGGTGAAGGGGCGGGCCAGATATTCCGGGGGTGCCTCGCCCAATAGTTCGTAGAGTTGTTGTAATTGGAGACGATAAAGCCGCTCGAAGTCACTGACCGCCTCAGGAGGGTTGTCGTCCCCGAACCACCAGAACCAGTCAGAACCCTCACAGGTGGCGAGTTGGAGTTCCAGGCGCTCGCGTTCAGCCTCGCTCCAGATTCGAGAGGCCAGGGCGCGGTCGTAGGCGGCCTTGGCGGCACCAAGCATGTCCCAGGCACGGTTCTTGTCGGCGTTTCCGATCCAGGTAGAGAGGGTGCCATAGACCCAACTCCCTGCCACCAGATGTTCAAGGGTGGTAGTTGGACCGGCCAGGCCCTCCAGAAGCCGCGAAAAGGTCGTTAGCTCCAGTCGCGGATGGCTAGCTAACCGGCGGTAGAGTTCCGGAATAAAGAAGCTGGCATTGTGCGGGTAATATTCCCAGGCATTCTCGCCATCCATGATGATGGAGAGGACACGGTTGGGGCGGCCCTGGGTAGCCTCAGCAATGCGTTCAAGGTGCTCGATCAGGTTTGAGACGGCATCCTGGGCGTGCCAATCGGCATAGGTAAATCCGATGAGATCAGAAATGCCATCGTCGCGGAAAAAGCAATCGACCTGACCCTGACCCAACCGGTAGGGGTGAGTCAGCCAATGTTCTGGCAGGCTGTCACCCAGACTGGCACGCAGGCTGTGATAGAGAACGCGTTGGCCACTTGCAGTCCATCGCACCCCCTCTTCCTCCAGCAGGCGCAGCGTGGCCGCACTCAGGGCGCCCTCGGAGGGCCAACAACCAGCGGGGCGCCGGCCAAAGTGACGCTCGAAGGTAGCCATGCCGCGAAGCAGATGCCAACGTGCCCGCTCCTCCCCCCCGGGATAGGCCTGCAGTTCCGGAAGGGGGCAGTCGGGGACCGATTCCCGAGCACAACGGATATCCAGCAGCAGCGGCAGAATGGGGTGGGCGTATGGGGAAAAGGACAATTCCACCCGACCCTGATCGGCAAGGCGGCGATAACGCGGAACCAAGCCCTGGAGTTGCTCGCCGATTACCTCCACCAAAGCACTGCGATCATCCAGGGTAAAGCCCCGCCCCTTGCGTTGCAGGGAGTCGATACGTGGATCGTTATCGCGAATATGTTCCCCGGTCCAGGCCAGGTGATACCAGACCAGAAGATCAGCGAGAAACTGATCGTTGACGTAAAGGTCGGCTTTGTGATGACGGTCGAACCAGTCCGCCAGATCGATCAGTTCGCGCAGGCAGGGAAAGCGGTCGATGAGATGGGTCTTGTTGGCCTTCCGGCAGGCGCTAATCAAATCGCGACGGCGGAGGGTATCCAGAGGGAGTCCCGGGCCGGCCAAGGCTGATAACAGGGGATCCCGGATACGGCGGCCACCAGTCTGCCAGGCCCGGATCTGAGCGATATAGTCATCGATTTGATCCAGCAGGATCGGGGCAAAATTAACCACCGCGCGAGCCTGAGGCTGAGCCTCCAGGTGCGCAGCCATGTCGGAGTAGTCTTTAATACCGTGGAGATAAACCCATGGCAGATGGTATTCATGGCCCCCAGGTCCCCGGTAGTCTGGCTGGTGCATATGCCAGCAGATCACCACCGGCAAGCGGCTGGAGTCAGCGGACATAACTGGGTTCCTGCTTGAGCATTTCCGGGGTAACCAGAGTTACCGCTCCTTCGGTGACATAGAGACCATTCGCTCGATCACGATCCGGATCCAGGCCGATTTTCATCCCTTCGGGTATGCGGCAGCCTCGATCGATGACGGTATTGTGGATGCGACAATTGCGGCCAACATCCACGTCAGGAAGTATCACCGAGTCCTGAACGTACGAATAGGAATTGACGCGGACGTTGGAAAATAGCAAGGAATGGCGAACCACAGCCCCAGAGATGATACAGCCACCAGAAACCATGGAATCCACCGCCATGCCCCGACGTTCTTCGTCGTCGAAGACAAATTTGGCGGGGGGCAATTGTTCCTGATAGGTCCAAATCGGCCAGGAGGAATCATAGAGGTTAAGGGGAGGGGTGACGCCGATCAACTCCAAATTAGCCTGCCAAAAGGCATCGACGGTGCCTACATCGCGCCAATAGGCCTGCTCGCCACTTCGCACATCACGGAAGGGATAGGCCATGACCCGGTACTTTTCGACCACTCCGGGAATAATGTCCTTGGCAAAGTCGCGGCTTGAACCAGGCATATCCGAATCACGAATGAGCTGCTCGTAAATAAATCCCCGATTGAAAACGTAAATCCCCATGGAGGCCAGAGCTACACCATCGCGTCCAGGAATCGCGTCGGGCTGGTCAGGTTTTTCGGCAAAACTGAGTACCCGGTTATCCAGATCCACGGACATGACGCCAAAGTCCCGAGCCTTGGCCAGATCCACCTCCAGGCAACCGACCGTCATATCGGCGCCCATTTCGACGTGCTGAGCGATCATGGCGCCATAATCCATTTTATAGATGTGGTCGCCAGCCAGAATCAGGACATAGTCCGGGTTATGAGCGCGGATGATGTCTAGATTCTGGAAAACGGCATCGGCGGTGCCCGCATACCAGGAGGTCTCGGTCACTCGTTGTTGCGCGGGCCAAAGTTCGACGAACTCACCAAACTCACCACGTAGGAAGCCCCAACCCTTTTGGATATGCAGGATAAGGGAGTGGGACTTGTACTGAGTGATAACACCGATGCGTCGTATACCCGAGTTGATGCAATTGGAGAGTGGGAAATCGACAATGCGGAACTTGCCACCAAAGGGTACCGCAGGTTTGGAGCGCCACTTGGTGAGGTCCTGAAGACGCGACCCCCTGCCACCTGCCAGAATCAAGGCAAGGGTGTTGCGGGTGAGGCGACTAACAAAACGTTGACTCGAATCCGGCATGTGAACCCCCTCGGCGATGGCTAATTAAGGCAGTCGTTTGGGTAAATACGTCATTGCTTATGGTACCATCATCTACCGTTGCGCCATTGCCTCTTGCCGTGTAGGAGACACGCCGTCATGCCCACGGGAATCCCCGCCTCCACCCGCCTTCCTGAAACCCTGCAACGCATCTTGGATGCCCGCCACCACGATCCTTTCGAGGTCCTGGGCCGCCATATCAAGGAGGCCGTATGCACCTTGAGGCTCTTTCTTCCCAAGGCAGAGCGTGTCCTGGTTGCGGGAACCCAGGTGGAGGTGCCACGCATCGAGGGAACGGATCTCTTTGTTTGGGAAGGCGATCCTGCCCAGGTTCCCCCCGGCTATCGCATCGACTGGACCGATACTCAGGGTCAGGTTCATCGCCTCATTGATCCCTACGCCTTTCCTGCCCAATTGGAGGATTTTGACCTGCACCTCTTTGGTGAGGGCCGCCACTGGCACGCCTATCGCTTTCTAGGCGCTCATCCGCGGGTCGTAGCCGGGGTCAGCGGCACTCTCTTCGCCGTCTGGGCCCCCAATGCTCAACGCGTTAGCGTGGTGGGTAATTTCAATGCCTGGGACGGACGCGTGCACCCCATGCGGGCGCGCGGTGGCTCTGGGGTCTGGGAACTCTTCCTCCCGGATCTTGGCCCTGGGGAGTTTTACAAGTTCGAGCTACGCGACCAGCACGGCAACATCCACGTCAAGATCGATCCCTATGCCACCGCCTTTCAAACCCGCCCGGAAACGGCATGCATCACCCAAGCCGACATAGACTTCAATTGGGACGATGCTGCCTGGCTTGAGGCCCGCGCCCGAACTGATTGGTCACACCAGCCGCTGTCGGTTTATGAGGTTCACCTCGGTTCCTGGCAGCGCAGCGCAGATGGCAACTACCTTGGCTACCGCGAGTTGGCGGAGCGCTTGGCGGACTATGTCAAAGAGGCCGGCTTTACTCATATCGAGCTCCTGCCCATCACCGAGCACCCGCTTGATGCCTCCTGGGGTTACCAGACCACAGGCTATTTCGCCCCGACCAGCCGCTTCGGTTCACCTGAGGACCTGCGCTGGTTTGTGAATCACCTGCATCGCAAGGGCATCGGCGTCCTCCTCGACTGGGTCCCCGCCCACTTCCCCCGCGATACCTTCGCCCTTGCCCGCTTCGATGGCTCGGCCCTATACGAGCACGAGGATCCGCGTTTAGGGGAACACAAGGATTGGGGCACCCTGATCTTTAACTTCGGGCGCAACGAGGTGAAAAACTTCCTCCTGTCCAGCGCCCTCTTTTGGCTCGAGGAGTTCCACCTCGATGGTCTGCGCGTGGACGCGGTTGCTTCCATGCTCTATCTGGACTATTCACGCAACGCGGGTGAGTGGATCCCCAATCGCTATGGCGGCAATGAGAACCTCGATGCAGTCGCCTTCCTCCGCCAACTCAACGAGATCACCCACGGCCAGCACCCCGGTACCCTCATGGTCGCTGAAGAATCGACTGCATGGCCAGCAGTATCGCGACCAACCTTTGCGGGCGGCCTGGGCTTCACCATGAAATGGAACATGGGCTGGATGCACGACACCTTGGCCTACTTCTCCAAGGACCCGATCTACCGGCATTATCACCACGATATGCTCACTTTCGGGCTGCTGTATGCCTTCTCCGAGAACTTCGTCCTGCCCTTCTCCCACGATGAGGTCGTCCATGGCAAGCACTCCCTGCTCGACCGCATGCCTGGGGACAGTTGGCGCAAATTCGCTGGGCTGCGCCTGCTCTACACCTTTATGTTCAGCTATCCGGGCAAAAAACTACTCTTCCAGGGTTGTGAGTTTGGCCAGGGTCGAGAGTGGAACTTTGCTGGAGAACTGGATTGGTACCTGCTCGATCGAGCCCCTCACCAGGGCATACAACGCCTGGTTGCAGACCTTAACCGGCTCTACCGCCGGCAACGTGCCCTCTACGATCTAGACTTCCATGACACCGGTTTCGAGTGGCTCGACTGCAACGACAGTTCCCAGTCCGTCCTGAGCTACCTGCGCAAGGATCGCACCGGCGAGGCCAAGGTATTAGCCTTGTTCAACTTCACCCCAGTGCCGCGCCCTGGATACCGGCTCGGCGTTCCCGAAGCAGGCTATTACCGCGAGGTTATCAATTCTGACAACGACATCTATGGTGGCAGTTCTTATGGCGAGCGCATGGGAGGCGTCTCCGAACCCCTGTCATGGATGGGTCGCCCCCATTCCATCCTTGTCGATCTGCCCCCTCTCGCAGGTGTCATTCTCGTCCTTGATCCCTACGCCGACACATCCCTGCCTACAGAAGAACCCGATGAGGCCCAAAACGCGGATGCCCAATGAAATAACCTAGCAAGACCCCATCCAATGGCTCGATAGCGCTGAGGCTAGACCTGCTCACCAACCCAGATGGTGGCCATGGTTTAGCCTCCACCGGGCCAGGGCGATCAGCCCCTGGCCTGAGACGATAGATGCTGATAGATCGTATGGATACGCTGAAGATCCGTTTCACTAAGTAGGGGATCTATGGTCCGTGCCACCTCGGACTGTATCGCCTCCCAGTCCTCCTCCTTCAATACCCGACGAGCCAGGGGAAAGGCCTCGGCCTCTTCGAGATCGAGGTGAGCTCGTAAGGTCGTAACCATTTCCCGACCGTAGGCCTCGATCTGATCCCGACGTTGAACATCGCCGTTCACCACTCCCTCAACGGCTTGGCGGAAATTGTGGGTAATCTCAGTCAGGGCTTGGTGCTGGCGGGTAAGGACGTCAAGGTAGGATTGCTGTTGTCCTCGCAGACGGAGGCGATCACGGATAACCTCTTCCATGGGATGGTGGATCTGATCCGAATAATCCTCCATATATTGCAGCAATTCACTTAGGATTTCGTAGTCCGGCTCCCGGCCATCATGAAACATGGCCAAAATATCGTCCAACAGGTCGAGTAGGTGGCTGATTTGTTTATGCTCATGATGGAGGCGATCAAGTACTTGCGTCATGGATCAGGGTCCTCTTCAATTGAATGCAGGCTTCAACAACTTGGCCAGCATGACGGGAAAATCATCAAGAGCCCTAGTATGGCATGTAGGAGTCAGGTGGTGCCAATAGTGGAACCACTTAAGCAGGCCACTTCAACCCAATAAACCTCAGGTCAGATCCGCCCTGAGAGCCGATGCCAAAGACTACCTGTAGGTGAACTGCCGCCCGTAAGCACATAGTTGAGGGCATGAATGTTCTGCAAGGTCCAGCCCAGACGAGAACGTCCCAGGGGACGGCCGCACAAGAGTAAGCGATCTCCTGGACCTATAGGACGATTCGGAGGTGGTAACACCTCGCGTTCTGCACCCCGGACCAACAACAAGGGGATGATGGGCAGGGAGCGTTGACGAGAGCGGGGATCGCGGAGCAGGGCATCCAGGGTGACCTCCTTGCCATACCGTGTCAGGATGCATATGGCATGGGCATTCTCATCATCGAAGGTTACCTCCCAGACATCCGGAACTTGATGGTCAACCAGGGCTATAATGCGACTCACCAGTTCGCAAGACCAGGCGTAATCTTGTGCTTGAGCGAGCTGCTCGAACTCGGTTAGTAAGGGGGTGACTAGAAGGATACGGATGCGGTCGGCAATAATTGTGCTCGGATGCATCACGATATCGGCCCCAACGGCCTTGAAGAGTTCCTCGTTATCCTTATAGTTTTCCCTCACCACGATAAAAAGATTGGGATTTAGGGTTCGCGCTGTCATAACGATAGCGAGGTTATTGGCATCGTTGTTGGTGCCTACTACCAGACCTACCGCGCACCGCACACCAGCCTGCTCTAAGGTCTGAGCATCGGTGCCCACCCCCAAGACCAGAGGTACCCCTTCAGGCCTACCTGTCAGTTCCGGTGCGGATTCCACCAGCACCAGATCCATCCCACGCGCCCCGAGATTGGCCACAATGGCCTTGCCAAATCGGCCATAGCCACAGAGGATCCAAACCCCCTCGGCAGGTGGCATGAGGGGATCCTGAAGCGAATCACCTTGCAGGCCAGACAGCCAGTCCCTCATCAGGGCCAGACCTGGAGTGGCGATGGCCATGGCCAGGTAGGCACCAAAGATATCAAAGGGGTCATAGATGAAATCGGTACCAAAGGAGGCCATGTTGGCCTCCACCTCATGAGAGTCGGCGCGGCAAACGACCTTGACCTCGGGATGGATCAGCTTTGCAGCAATGGCGATCTTCAGATTGGTCTCATTGACGTCGGTCAAGGCCACCACGGCCTCGCACAAGGGATGCTTGAGACCTCCCTCCAGCAGGTGGTGGGGCCGGCGTGCATCGCCATGAAGGGCGGGGACATACTCGCGCAGGTTTTCCAGCTGAAGTAGGTCAATACGTTCCTGGCAATGGTCGATTACGACCGCATGACGATCACCATCGGTTATGGCCTGCACGAGGGCGCTACCCGTTTCCCCATAACCGCAGACCAGGTAAAAGGGTTCTTTCATCCGCCGGATACGCCGGGCAAAGTGCAGTTCCGCCAGGGAGTGTTGGAAGGTCTTGTCCTGGAGCAGGGCGATCAGGGTGCCAATGGAATAGAACCAGCCCACCACCGTCAGATAGATCGCGATGGTAACCCAGGCGCGCTGCGCATCGGTAAAGGCGTAGGGGATCTCGCCAAAACCGATGGTGGTGGCGGTGTAACTGAAGAAGTAAAAGGCATGGAAAAAATCCATGTGCCAGAGATTACCCTCGGCGTCCTGACCTGGAATCAGGACCATCCCCGTGATGGAAACCGAGTAGATGATGATGAGGACGATCAGCGGGGCGCGCATGCGCCGGAAGATCAGGAAGGCGACATTATCCATGGGAATCAGCCAACCCTATGACTTAGCCGCAGGCAAGGACCATGCGGGTAGCGGCCATGACTCTACCGGATGCGAGCCAGGGCCCTGCACTAACGTCGCAACATAACCGTCTCGATGACCAGCAGCACCACCGAGATGACATTGGCGATCATGGCGCCGCCGCTCAAGGAGACAATACTGGTGATAACCCCAGGCGTCAGACCCGTCGCCGTAACATGGACCGCCACGGCCCAGACGATCACGGCAGCAATGAGTTGGAGCATGGCCGCCAAGCTGGTGGCCAATAATACGGCCCCCATCTGAGTGCGGTCCCCAAACTTAAGCACGGTAGCAATAGCGTTAACTACCAGAGTGGCAAAGAGTTCCCACACATGGTGATGTTCCGGGTTGTCCACATCCCCGACAAAGAACCCAAAATTAAGGGTGAGCGACAGGACAATGAAGAAGCCAAAAACAACCTTTTCAGGATTCATGGCGATACCTAGCTTGGGAATGAGGACAAGCGCAACGCCCCCGTCATGGGTGAATTCGATGCACTTTGATGGATTATCCCTCCCAAGCCAGGGCAGGTAAAGAAATTGTAATAGTATTGATAGGCCAGCTTGGTTGCCCCTGAACCCTCGTCTGGGCAAGGCCTCCCATACCGCCCGATGGCCCATCCGGAGAGGCATTGCAGGGGTAAGGGGTAGGCCTGGCAGGACATCCATCCAGAACCATGATGGGTGAATTCGGATTATTCGGGTCTGAGCTTGTCTTCTTCCGCTAAGCGGTCCAAGACGATTCGCCATTGACCATCCAGCCGCAACTGGGCGTCCACTTGGCTGCCATCCACTTCACGGAGGCCATGGATCAATCCGGTACGACCGGTAGCGATAAGACTGCGGATCTCATCCTGTGTTAGCAAATGCCCCGAAACCTGCTTCCAAATCACAAAATCGCAACCCTCCCGATAGCGGTCACAACCAAATCCCCGACGACCCTCAATGATGCGACCCCTGCCACATTTGGGACAGGTCAATTCCCCAAGTGAGGCCCCTGATTTACCCTTAGGCTCTTCCGGTACGCTCTCGAAATCGCCTTGTGGTGTGACTCTAGGGGGCAAAGCTGGGTCGGACCTCACAGGCGACCCCTCGAAATCGAAGGCAACCTTTCCATCCTGATTCAACTTCAAGCAAGCGGCAAAGGACCGTCCGGTCTTGGCGACAAAGCCCTCGATCCGACC
>CAZFZB010000014.1:29482-30810 GCA_964523415.1 uncultured Chromatiaceae bacterium
TGGCGTACCCAGGCGACGATATCGCGATAGAAGTCCTCGACCAAGCCTTGGCCCTGTTCCACTTCCCTGAGTCGCTGTTCCCAATTGGCCGTCAACTCGGGGCTGCGCAGGGGCTCAGCCACCAGGCCAATGAGTGCCAACCCCTTGGCCGTCGCCCGCAATTGTTTACGATGACGCTCCACATAACCATTCCGAATAAGCTTTTCGATGATCTCGGCACGGGTGGCCGGCGTACCTAGACCAGAATCCTTCATGACAATCGCCAGGGCATCGTCCTCGATCTCGCGCCCGGCGCTTTTCATGGCCGCCAGAAGGCTGGCGTCATCATAGGGTCTCGGTGGCTGTGTCTCTTTTTCCACCAACTCCAGGTTGGTGACCTGCACCTGCTGACCGGACCTCAAGGGCGGCAGGACTTCCCCCGCGATCTCAGCCACCTCTGTGTTATGCCAATGGAATTCCACTCGCTTCCAGCCTGGATCAAGAACCCGTGAACCACGGGCAACGAAGTCCGCACCGCCGATATCCAGGAGGACTCGTGTCTCCTCCACCTCTTCGGGAGGAAGAAAAATGGCAACAAAGCGTGAGACAACGAGATCGAAAACCCGACTTGCCGCCTCAGTAAGAGGTGCGCGGGGCCGCTTGCCAGTGGGGAGTATTGCGTGGTGATCAGTGAGCTTGCTGTTATCCACATAGGTCCTACCCAGTGTGTGACCTGCCTCCAAACGCTGGATCGCCTCGGTAGCCAGGTGATGTTCCAGGCCACGGAGGATGCCAGGCAGCTGGGGCAGCAGGTCCTCGGGAATGTGGCGACTCTCGGTGCGTGGATAGCTGATGAGCTTATGCGTCTCGTAAAGTGCCTGCGCCTGTTCCAAGACCTGGGCAGCGGTGAGGCCAAATCGGCGGTTGGCATCCCGCTGGAGATTGTTAAGGTCGTAGAGGGACGGAGGCCTATTATGGCGCACCTTTTGTTCCACCCTTTTCACATGGCCCTTCTGGTGGGGTGCCAGCTCTCGCTGGAGACGTTCGGCCTCAGCCCGATTGTCGAGGCGGGTCTGACCATCCCGGCTATAGCGGGCGCTGAAGCCCTCCGCCAGATTTGCCACCAGTTCATAGTAGAAGGTCTTGACAAAACCGGCGATAGCCTTATCACGAGCCACTATCATGGCCAGGGTCGGGGTCTGAACTCTGCCAACGGTACACAGAACCCGGTTGTGAACCGTATAGGCACGGGTAAGATTCATCCCCACCAACCAGTCCGCCTGAGCACGAGCGCGGGCCGCCTGAGCCAGGGAATCGAAGTCGGTCCCGGGCTTGAGATGGGCAAAGCC
>CAZFZB010000014.1:30910-37270 GCA_964523415.1 uncultured Chromatiaceae bacterium
CTGGGTTTTTCGGCTAAAACGAGAATGGTCAATAGAGATACGCAAAGGTTGTCAGTCGCTTAGTAAGACGCGTTTGGCCTCGTTGATCTTAGCGGCCAGATAATCGGACCCTCCACGATCCGGATGGAGGCGCTGCATCAAACGGCGATGGGCGTCCCGAATGGCCTCAGGGTCAGCACCGGACGCGAGGCCCAGCACAGCCAGTGCCTCCTCCTCGTTCATGGGCCCGCCTCCCGTAGGGGCTTGGGGACCACCTGATGACATCTGGCGCCAAACAGTCCCTTGGGTTCTGTCCAGGTAGGCCTCCAACAAGGTTGCCGACTGGCTGTCCTCACGGCGGCACCAGTCCAGGAGGCGCAACAGGGCATCTAGGGCCAATTCGGATAGGCGCCTTCCCTGATATTCGCCCTCCAGAACCAAGCCATCCATATCACCACTGGTGTGATCCAAGGTCATTTCCAGAATACGGGTGCGGATCGAGGAACTTTGCCCCCCCGTTCCAGGGGCGCTAGCCTGGCTGGCGCCGGCAACGAGACCACCAAGGCCCAGCGAACGCAGGGCCTGGCGGATAGCCGGCAACATCATCAATAAATTCATGCCACGCATGACCACTGGGATAGCGGCGGCCAGGGCGGCAAAAAGAGGGTTAAGACGCCCTGTGAGAGCCAGGGCGGCAAGGAGGCCTATGGCGCCCCAAAAGGCCGCCTGCCGCAAGCGACGAGAAACCTGGGCGGTTGATGTCTTGCGGAACCAATGAAAAAACCAGAAGAGTCCGACAATTATCAGGACAAGGAGGAGAATACGAACGGCCACGGCTCAGCCCCGGCGAATACCCTGGGTCAAGCGCAGGACCGTGCCACCCCGTCGGCGTCCAAAGTCCTCCAGGGCACGATGGCCACCTGCCGCGAAGATGGCGACGGCGCTCAGCAGGTCCCGCAGCACCTCGGGACTGTGAGCGTCAAATGGGCACCAGGCCCCACCACTGAGATTGGCAAGAGCGCGCAGGGTATCCTCCGCTTGGGGATCCCGTCCCTCCTGAAAGACAAACACCGGCAAACCCAGAAGGCCGAGTTGGCCGGCAAGGCTGGCTAGCACTGCTGGTACCTCCTCCATGGCATCGCCAACAAAGACCAAGGCATCCACCTTGCCTCGCTTGGTTTCTTCCAAGGCATGATTCAGGACGCGCCCGATCTGAGTTAATCCAGCGGAACATTGAACGCGCGTCATACGCCCCAGTAATTCCTCGGCCCGGACACACCAGGGGGAGGCGACAAATTCATGGAAGCCCCCAAAGTGACACAGTTGCACGGAGAGGCCCCCCAGATTGGCAGTCTCGCTGAACATAGTGGCTTGGATAGCACAAGCCTGATCCCAGGTTGGCTCGCGACTGGCAGTTGCATCCATGGCGAAAATCAGGCGACCGCGCCTCCCCCGAGGGTGGGCAGGGGTAGCCTCCAATTTGCGCAGAAAGCCCGCTAACTCGCCATCAGTGGCAACTGGATGCAATTCGCGACGGTCGCTGGTCATAGGTCATCGAGGCCGTCATGTGAATAACTCATTAAACCAAAGCAACAAAGCGACTTGGTCACATCAATGGCGGACCAATACCCAGGCTTATCCATTTCGAAGGACAAGGGTATAGCCTCGGGACACCCCGGGGTCGGCCAAACAGTCCCAAGGGTGCTTAACTAGGATATGCTAAAGGATTTTAAGGAGAACCGGCGTGGTTCAAAACGCCGATGCTCCTCGAAGTCAATTACCAATCAGCCTTCCACGGCTTTTAGATAATTGGCCTTGAAGGCATTGCGATCTCCCCTGCTGGTGGGATCGTAACCCTGATCCTGCATCATTTGCTTCATCCAGCCAGGTGTGGCGCCGCGCGAGTAGATATTATTGGAATTCTCGGGATCAACGTAAAGAATTCGTTGGCGATTATCCGCCGTTACGCGACGGGGAGCTACCGCCGACCGAGAAGAACTACGCCGTTTTCTGACTCCCAATAAGGGGACTATGTCTGCCAGAACATAACCACGTTCTGCGATCATGTCCTTGATGATTTGCGCCAATTCATATTTGGCCTGCTCTTTACGCTGCTCAAGAGCCATTAAGGCATTGAGGCGATTTTGCTCAAGATCGGCGACCAGACGCTGAATCTCTTCATAGCTTAGGTTTTCTAATTCCATAATAAACACTCTCGAAGGACAGGGTAAAGAGGATCATACCGAACCCACGAAACTCGATACGGTAATAAGTTGGTTAATTTAAACCAAATTTTTTTATTGTCAACTCTCTTGGAATCCAGGCGACCATTAAACGGGACTTAGTGATCCCTGAACTATTCAATTCGGCTTCCATAATGCGAATCAGGGGTACCGCAATGGTATCTTCACGATATGGGTACACTCATTCGCATTCACCGGAACAGGGTAATTCAGATGTCCTGGGGGATCCATCCAATACTACCGCCCAGGTACCTGGCGTAATGTCGATCCCGACAATTTGAAGCCCGTGTTTATGGGAATGACCTAAACCCAGCGGCAACGCCCAAGCCCATCTGGCACCCAGGGAATACCTTAGGCTCGGCCTACCCGTGCCAGGTCCTAATAGTTAACCAAATCGGGAAATCCCCCGGCTCTTCCGGGGAGACAGTAAAGGTTTGACATTTCAGGGAGTCCATCCAGGAGACTCCGCGTTGTGAGCCGCCAAGCACACAACCGTGGAGAATCCCGATGGACGAAGCCGAAAGCCTAAGCCACTCCCGATGGGACTGCAAATATCATGTCGTGTTCATCCCCAAGTGTCGCCGCAAGACCCTGTATGTGCAGCTACGGCGCCACCTTGGTGAGGTGTTCAGGAAGTTGGCCGAGCAGAAGGAGAGCCGTATTTTGGAGGGGCATTTGATGCCCGATCATGTGCACATGCTGATTGCGATTCCGCCCAAGTTTGCGGTATCGCAGGTGATCGGATTCATCAAGGGTAAGAGTGCGATACATCTTGCTCGGGTGTATGGGGAGCGGAGACGCAATTTCGTTGGCCAGAGCTTCTGGGCGCGAGGCCATTTCGTCTCGACGGTCGGTCGGGACGAGTCGATGATTCGCCAGTACATCCAAGATCAGGAGAAGGAGGATCAGCGACTCGACCAGCTTAACCTGTGGAGCTGATGTGCCACCTTTAGGTGGCCAAAGAACCGCGGGGCCGCGTTAGCGACCCCGTAGCCGCTTCGAGCGGCTCACGAATGAAAGCCCCCGGCTCTGCCGGGGGATTGTTACTTGCTTGACTCAGATCAAATACTATATGTTGTGCTTACTATAGTATGAAACACAATATATTGTATATTCTTAGGTCTGAATCATGCCGAACGCCCAGATTTGTCCTGCAAAATTGCCCACCCATATCCTCAACCGCGAGGGGAACCCGGTAGCATTCGATGGTAGCAAGATTCGTTCGGCCATCGAGCGTGCTGGGCGGGCCAGTGGCGAATTCGAGGCACAGGAGGCTGAGCGGCTAACCTCCAAAATTGTCAAGGTGCTCAGCCACCGCTACTACAATGGCCACCTGCCGGATATCGAAGCTATTCAGGATCTGGTCGAGCAGACCCTCATAGCAGACGACCATTTTGGAACGGCCAGGGCCTATATCCGCTACCGTGAACAGCACCGCAAACTACGCTCAGATCACCGCACTCTGGTGGACGCCACAGTCAGTATCAACGAATACCTAGATAAATCCGATTGGCGTGTCGCCGCCAATGCCAACCAGGGTTGGTCACTAGGCGGACTC
Source organism: uncultured Chromatiaceae bacterium (assembly GCA_964523415.1). Classification (GTDB taxonomy): domain Bacteria; phylum Pseudomonadota; class Gammaproteobacteria; order Chromatiales; family Chromatiaceae; genus M0108. The sequence continues at coordinate 34,691 of CAZFZB010000014.1, forward strand.
ATTCTCAATATATCGGGCAAGATGATCGCCAACTATTGGCTTTCGCATGTTTACCCCCCCGAGATTGGCGAGGCCCATCGCGCCGGGGCATTCCATATTCATGACCTAGACATGCTCGCTGGCTATTGCGCCGGCTGGTCCCTGCGCACCCTACTTAATGAGGGCTTCAATGGTGTATCGGGGAAAGTCGAATCAGACCCACCACGCCACATGTCCTCCGCCATAGGACAGATCGTTAATTTTCTCGGAACTCTGCAAAACGAATGGGCAGGTGCCCAGGCCTTCTCCGGCTTCGACACTTACATGGCACCCTTCGTTCGTAAGGATTGTCTCGAGTATTCCCAACTCCGTCAGTACATTCAGGAACTCATCTATAACCTGAATGTGCCCTCGCGCTGGGGCTGTCAGACGCCTTTCACTAATATCACCTTTGACTGGGTCTGTCCGGAGGATTTGCGTAATCAGATACCGATTATCGCCGGTGAGGAACAGCCTTATTCATATGGTGATCTCCAACACGAGATGGACCTCATCAATCGCGCTTATATCGAGGTCATGACAAAAGGCGATGCCAAAGGTCGCATTTTTACCTTCCCCATTCCAACCTATAACATGACCGATGAATTTCCCTGGGATACTGAAAACGCCGAGCGTCTCTTCGCCATGACGGCCAGATACGGCCTGCCCTATTTTCAGAATTTCATCAATTCCGAACTTAAACCGAATATGGTTAGGTCCATGTGCTGCCGATTGCAACTTGACCTGAGGGAATTGTTAAAGCGCGGTAATGGCCTCTTCGGCTCAGCCGAGCAAACGGGTTCCCTAGGCGTGGTAACGCTCAATTGCGCACGCCTGGGCCATGTCCATGCCGGAGACGAAGCCAATCTCCTAGCCAGCCTGGACCGACTGCTAGACTTGGCCCGCGATAGCTTGGAGATCAAACGCAAGGTCATCCAGCGTCACCTGGATAATGGCCTCTTCCCTTATACCAAGCGCTTCCTCGGCACCCTGCGCAACCATTTCTCCACTATCGGGGTGAATGGCCTGAACGAAATGATCCGCAATTTCACCCAGGACCAGGAGGACATAACATCCAGCCCCGGGAGGGCACTAGCCCTGCGCTTCCTGGATCGGACGCGGGCGCGACTAATGACATTCCAAGAGGAAACGGGGCACCTTTACAACCTGGAGGCATCCCCAGCGGAAGGGGCCACTCATCGCTTCGCCCGCGAGGACCGCAAACGTTTTCCCGGCATACTCCAGGCGGGTCTCCCGGAAGCGCCCTACTATACCAACTCATCGCAGATTCCAGTCGGTTACACGGATGATCCCTTCTTGGCACTGGAGATGCAGGAGGAACTACAAGGAAAATACACCGGCGGTACCGTGCTACACCTCTACATGAGCGAACCCGTCTCCAATGCCGAGGTTTGTAAACGCCTTGTTCGCCGCGCCCTGACCCAGTACCGGCTGCCCTATATCACCATCACACCGATCTTTTCGATCTGTCCGAACCATGGCTACCTCCCCGGCGAGCACGAATTCTGTCCCCGCTGTGACCAGGAAATCTTAGCCCGTAAGCAATGCCAGACACAGAAGGGCAGTTGGCCTAACTGATCTTAATTCAATATGTTTCAGGAGAACCATATCATGTCGGATACTCACAACATTCAACTCAAGGATGCGGAGCGGACTCGCTGCGAGGTCTGGACCCGAGTCATGGGTTATCATCGACCCGTGGCCGCATTCAACGCCGGTAAGCGCTCCGAACATCAGGAGCGGCGGTATTTTCTCGAACCCGAGCGACCCAAACTTCCAGCCAACCGCTAAGCAAAGGGTTAAGATTTGTAACCCATAGCGAAAGGGGCATGAAAAATAAAGAGTTGCAGGTCGGCGGTCTTACCCCCTTGACCGGTCTTGACTATCCAGGGGAACTGGCGTCGGTAATTTTCTGTCAAGGTTGCCCCTGGCGTTGCTCCTACTGTCAGAATCCTCATTTATTGTCGCCCACTAGCGCTACTATCCCCTGGAGCCAGATAGAGGCATTTCTGGAACGCCGTCAAGGTCTCCTTGATGGCGTGGTTTTCAGCGGTGGTGAGCCCACACTGCAAAACACCCTGCCCGACGCCCTGACTCGGGTCAAGGCTAAAGGGTTTAAGGTGGGCCTGCACACGGCGGGCATCTACCCAGACCGCCTGAGGGCACTTGTGCCACTATTGGATTGGGTAGGGCTGGATATCAAGGCATTGCCCGAGGACTACGAGACCATCACCGGGGCGGCAGGTTCCGGGGCCCGCGCCTGGGAAAGCCTGCGCCTGCTCATCGCGACAGGCATTCCCCTGGAGGTAAGGACCACCATGCCCAAGGACTGGCGATTGTCCCAAGGGATGGAGATCTTAATGCGTCGAGTAGCCGATGAGGGGGTCGAGGTCTTTGCACTCCAGGCTTGCCGCGCTGTGAATAGCCGGAATCAGTATCCTTGTTCGAGCAACTTCCCTTCCCCGTCCCCACCTGAGGCTTTTTCTAAACTTGGCGAGACCCTATTCCGCCGCTTCGTCTTACGGTAGGATAAAGTGTCAT
>CAZFZB010000015.1:0-10277 GCA_964523415.1 uncultured Chromatiaceae bacterium
ACAAATCCGAATTTGGTCAATGACACAGATGGTGCGGTAGATGTGGAATGAATCGGTTTGGCAGCGACTCATGGTCGTACTCGCGAGTATCGCAACCGCCTTGGCGGGGATTTTTGCGGTTTCGGTTGCGGTGCGTAGCCCTGGAACCTATATCGGGTCGCTCGACGGGGGCCTTTATGTCACGGTAATTCTCCTCGCGGGGGTAGTCGTCGTCATTCGCGCCCTGAAAGGGGGTTCCCAAGGCCTAGGTTGGTCCTTGCTCGGAGCCGGGGCCATCCTCTACGCCATGGGAGAGGCGTGGTGGGCTATCCAGGGACACTGGCGCGAGGAATCCATTCCGCTGCCGCCGGAGGACATCCTCTGGCTGGTCTATTACCCTATTCAGGTCATTGCCTTATGGATGCTCATGGGCAAGACGCCGCGACGCCATCGCAATCTCCATGATGCCCTCGTCCTCAGCGGGGGTGGTATTGTCGTTCTAGCCGTCACCATCCAAGGGTGGCTATCCATTTCCTTCCGACCTGACCCGGAGGGTGGCCTCCTGGTAGATGGTCTCTATGTGACCGGGGATCTCGTCCTGATGGCCCTGAGCCTCATGCTGGTGTACGTCCACCGGCTGCGTGTCCCCCGGGGTTGGTGGTTGATCGTCCTGAGTTTCACTACCTTTTCCCTAGCCGATACCCTTTACTGGGTCGAGATGGCCCACGACGCCTACGTCGAGGGCTCCTGGCTGGATCTAGGCTGGCTGATCAGCGTGCTCGCCTTGGCCTGGGCGGCGACCCTTGGCCTGGAAACCTTGCAACCTGCCCCGGCCCTATCTCTCCGCGGCATGATGCCTGCGTCCCTGGCGGTGATTGCCTCTGCGCTGGCTCTTGGCTGGGGCCCTGAAGGCCCCTTCGGCGAATTCGCTCGCTACGCTGCGGTGGCAACCTTGCTCCTATCACTCTTTCGACTGAATTACGCCATCCGTGATGCAGCAGAGGCCAATGAACAGCGACGGCGGGCCTTCACGGATGAACTCACCGGTCTACCCAATCGCTATGCCCTTCAGGTCCAGGTAGAGATGTCCAAGAAGGACTATCTCTCCCCCACTGGTTGGTCGCTGTCGCTCCTGGGTCTAGACCGCTTCAGGGATGTGAACACTACCCTAGGCCACGAGATTGGAGATCGCATAATCACCTTGACGGCCGCCAGGCTAAATGGCTGCATGCATCCGGGCGATGTCTTGGCGCGACTCGACGGAGATCAGTTTGCCCTGCTGTCGCGCTTGGCGGACCCGGCTCAACCCTTAACCAGTGCCGAACGCGTGATTGCTGTCCTTGAACAGCCCTTCGAGTTGGATGGGGTACCCATAGCGCTGACGGCCTGTGTGGGAATCAGTACCACCCTAGACCCGCGTCCGTCCATCGGCTCCCTTCTAAAGGAAGCCGACCTGGCCAAACAACACGCCAAGTCCGAAGGTCCGGGACGGATACATGTCTACAGTGGCCAGGAATCCGTAAGCTCGCTCCACAGGCTGCGTATGCGCGCCGACTTGCGGGTGGATTTGCTCGCCGGAGGGGCAGGCTTCGAGCTGCACTACCAGCCCATTGTTCGGATCGATCACACCTCGGTGTTCGCCCTGGAGGCCCTGGTGCGGTGGCGACACGCCGGAACCCTGGTGGCGCCCGGGCAATTCCTGAGTGAGGTCCAACATGCAGGGCTTATGATGGGCCTGACTTCCCTCGTGCTGCATCGGGCTCTAAGGGATATTCAGCGTCTGGCCCTGGGCCATACCGTGACGGTGAATATTCCCCCGGACCTCGTCACCCCTTGGCTCATCGAACAGGTCAAGGATGCACTGGACATAGCAGCCGCGCCGCCGCGCACTCTCATCATCGAGGTCACAGAGGATGCCTTGATTCATAACCCGAAAACCGCCAATGAGGTGCTGCGGGCCGTACGGGACCTGGGTGTGCGCGTCCTCCTGGATGACTTTGGCTCGGGGTGGTGCGGCCTGTCCTGGGTACGGGATTTGTCCGTTGACGGACTGAAAATCGATCGGGCCTTTGTATCCCGCATCCACTGCGACCCGCCAACCCGCGCCATCACCTCCTCCATCGTTGACCTGGGGCGCAGCCTCGGCCTGATCGTCATTGGCGAGGGGGTGGAGGATGACCAGGAACACATCGAACTCGTCACCCTGGACGTTGAGTATGTGCAGGGTTTCGCCTTCAGCAAACCCATGCCCGGGACCGATCTGGCGGCCTACCTCCACCAGCACCCGGCTTTATGATGGGCACAACGGGGTTTCGGTTACTTCATTTGGTCCGGGGCGCGACTTGCCAGCCTTGCGGGGGTAACCGATACTCCCGCACTGACAACTTCTGGCCAGTCAGGATAGGTTAGGCCTTTCCCCAGCGGTGAGCCGTACCGCCCCAGCCTGGAGACCACGATGAAGGACACCTTTCTGATGGCGGCCCTGATAGCGACGTCCAGCCTCATCCAGGGCAACGAGGCCCCGCCAACCGTTCCGCTGGTGATCCCCTCGGCATCCAGCCTCCCCGCCGGGGAGATGGGGGAGAGTATCAACCGTGGCCGCGCCTATCTGGCAAAGACCCGAGACTTGCTGCCAGGATTTGTCGGCAACGGCCTCACCTGCAAGAACTGTCACCTGGGTAACGGTACGGAGGTGGGTGTTATTGCCGATGCCGGGCCCTGGATCGGGGTGGTCGCCGGCTTTCCCCAGTACCGGAGTCGGGATGGCAGGGTCAGCATCCTGGAGCAGCGCATCAACTCCTGCTTCGAACGCAGCATGAACGGCAAGTCCCTGTCCCTTGACCACCCGGCTATGGTGGATATGGTGGCCTACATGACCTGGCTTTCCCAGGGGGTGCCGGTGGGTTCCGCAGTTGCTGGACAGGGCATCCCACTGCTCGAACTGGAGCAACCCCCTGATACCGCCCGGGGGGCGGCGATCTATCAGGCTAAATGCGTCGCCTGTCATGGCGTCGCGGGGGCGGGCCTGGTGAATCCGGACGGCGGCTATGTCTTCCCACCCCTCTGGGGATCCCAATCCTTCAATATCGCCGCAGGCATGGCGCGGCACTTCACCGCCGCCGGCTTTATCAAGCACAACATGCCTCTTGATCAGGGCAACAGCCTTAGCGATGAAGAGGCCTGGGATGTCGCTGCCTACGTCATTACCCAGGAACGCCCGGACTTCCCCGGCAAGACCCAGGACTGGCCCAGGGGCGACAAGCCCAAAGACGCTCGCTACTAGGCCCTCCGAGGTCCAGCTCCCAGGTTCACTTCCTTTCTTGTGAGTATCCCATGAGTATCAAGACCACCCATATCCTCAAAATCCTGCGCGAGAGATTCCATGCTTTCCCGGGCATCTCGGCCACTGCCCTGGTGGAGTCACTCCAGGTCTTTCGCCTCTTCGATTTGCGGGAGGGAGAAAGCCTGCATCTTACGGGTAGCGAACTCCCGGATCGCCTCTATGTCGCGCTTGGCCGGGTGGCGATCACCTATGCCACCGGGCAGCAAAGTGAGGTGGCGTCCAGTAACCGCGGCTATGTCTTCCTGCCACCCTGGCCTGCGGCGGTGACGGTGGTGGCTTTGGAAGACTCGCACCTGTGCCACATCGATACCGCCCTCGCCGATTACCTCGTTACCCTGGAGGAGGTGGCCGGCAGCCTGGCAGCGTCCGGCAGAGTCCATGAGGACTACCTCCGGTTGGTACGGGATACGGCCCCCTTCCAACGCATTCCCCTGGAAAATGCCGAACTGGCTTTCGCCAGCCTCCGCGAGCGGCCAGTGGTGGCGGGGGAAGAGATCGTGAAGATGGGCAAGGCGGCGGACGCCTTCTACGTTATCGTCGCCGGTCGCGCTGAGTTATGGCGCATCGACGATGAAGAGGGGATCCCGATGCGGGCCGCCGTGATGGATCGCGGTGCCACCTTCGGCGAGGAGGGCCTTCTCACCGGTCAGACCAGCCCGGTGACGGTGCGCATGCTGGAGGATGGGATCCTACTCGAACTGACCCGCGCGGAATTCGCCCGGCTACTCGCCAAGCCCCTGGTGCGCGAGGTGGAGACACCCGTAGCCAAGGCCATGATCGAGAACCACTATGTCGCCCTCGACGTGCGGCTGCATGAAGAATTCGACGAGGGTCACATCCCCGGAGCCCGGCTGATCCCCCTGTCGCAGTTGCGTCAGCGGGCCGACGAACTCGACCCCGCCGCCCGCTACGTGGCCTACTGCCGCAGCGGCCGACGCAGCTCAGTGGCCGCCTTTCTTCTCAGCCAGCTCGGTTACGACGTGGTGAGCATGGCCGGTGGCGTCCTGGCCTGGGGTGATCCCCTGACCGAGCCGGTGCCGGAGGACTGAGCGAGCAGCACCAACCCAGACCGGATGGAAGCCCGGACCTAGTCCTTCATGGCGTCGATCATTTGGGCCTTGGCCTCGCGATAATCCTGATTAGCCTCCTGCATCATCTCCTCCGCGGCGTCCAGGGCCTTGAGAGCCTGGTCAATGTCGCTCCCCGCGACCATGAGGGGGATTTTCGCCACATCCTGCTCGGAGCCTTCCACGAGGCTCATGCCACCCAAATGTCCCCGCAACAGGGTCAGCCGATGAAAACAAAGGTTGTTCCCATCTGCTTGCTGGCAGGAGCAGGTAGCGGCCATGTTGGTACCCTGGCGCTGGAAAACCAGTTCGCAGGGTTCCTGATCTCCTTGCCGTACGACAAGTCGTATCTCCCGAAGAGGATACTGAAGGGCCTCATAGGCCTCGACCGCCTTCTTAACCGATACATAGAACTCCTGGGTGCCAATAGCGGCGGAGAGGCCAACCTTCCTCAACTGCTCCATGAAGGGAAGGGTCGCATCGGCAATCTTGATATCAATACCCGCCTCCTCGAACTTCCGGTGAAGGTCGGCAAAGCGTTGGGCGGCGGTGATGTCCATGTCCGTAATCGCCTGGGCGTCAAGGATGACCCATTTCACGGGTGGATCGGCTTCACTCACCAGATTCTCCAAACGGTCCATGACATAACGGGCATTGGCAAAAATCAGCGGTCCATAGAGGCGATAGATCAGCAGACCCGGAACGGTTTCACCCGCTGATTGAGCCAACCCATCCGTGACGGACAGACCTTCTGGAAGAGGAAATGCGAGTTTGCGGCCCTTCCCCCCCGGGCGGACGGCACCAAAATCCTGAAATTTCCCCCCAGGTCGTGACCGACGCAGGATGGCATCCTTGGGGCGTGCAAATTCAACGATAACGCCACCGAGGGAAATCACCAATCCGATCAGGATACCGGGAACCACGCCAGCCAACAGAATGGCGCTCGTAACCGCCATGGAGATGAAAAATTCAACGCGATCCATCCGGAACAGGTCCCTGAGGGGGGCAATCTCCAGCATCCCAATACCGGTCACGATCAGGATGGCGCCTAGGGACACCTTGGGGAGCATCCCGATGAGTTCGGTAAGGAAGAAGAGGGACAGCAACAGACCCAGCGCCGCCACTAGCTGCGCAACTTGGGTCTTACCTCCAGTAGCATCCACAATGGAGGTACGGGACTGACTCGCTGAGACCGGGAAGCCCTGCAAGAAGCCAGCTCCAATATTGGCGACACCAAGGGCCGTCAGTTCTGAGTTGGGGTAGATCTCATAGCGATTCTTATTGGCGAAAACCTGGGCCAGGAGAATTCCATCGGAGAAGGCGAGAAAGGCGATGGCTAAGGCCGCCGGAGCCAGGGCGCTGATATCGGACCAGTGGAATTTCGGCACTACCAGTTCCGGGATACCAGATGGCACCTCCCCCACCAGATCGACGCCCATAGCCTCGAGCCCCAGGAACTGGCTCGCCAGAATGCCGATTACCGATACCGCCAGGGCGCTGGGAATTCGCGGCATGCTATTGTTCAGCAGAATCAGGATGAGAATCATCGCGATCCCGAAGAGGAAGGTCGGGACATGGGCCTGCGGCAACTGGGTGATGACTTGCCAGACCAGGGGGAAAAAATTCTCCCCCTCGGTCTTGACTGCAAAGAGCTTACCCAACTGGGTGGCGGCAAGGATTAAGGACGCCCCGTTCAGGTAGCCGATCAGTACCGGACGGGAGAGGAAATCGGCGATGACTCCGACCTTGAAGCGTGCGGCGAGAATCAGAACTATCCCCGAGAGAATCCCCAGGGTGGCGGCCAGGGCGGGTATCCGGGAGGGATCTCCCGCCGCCAGCGGCAGGATAGCCGTACCTGCCAAGAGCCCGATTGCGGCATCGGGACCCGCGATGACATGGCGGGAGGAGGCGAAAAGGGCATACCCCAGGGAGGCCGCCAAGGAGGCATAAATGCCGGTGATGGGCGGCATGTGGACCAATTCGGCATAGGCGATAACCGAGGGAATCATGACCACGCACGCCGTAATACCGGCCATAACATCGCCCCGCAGCCAACTCAACCGATAATTGGCCAGGACGTTCAGAAGGGGAATACCCAGGGAAAACTTAAGCCTGGCAGGGGTCTGAGCCATCTTTGTAACCTCATGGATACCCGATTACAGGTGCGAATTCCAGGGTCCTAGCCAGGGGCTAAGGCATGCCTCTCGGATCGGTAGGACTCTGGGCCAGCGGGAGGACGGGCCTTACCCATTGTCATGGACAAGGTCTGCGGGAGCCATTGCAGCCTTACAATAAAAGAACGCGGGGGTAATGGAAAGTATGAGCCCCGACCCAGAGAGGGTCTCCCACCCGGAACCCTGCGCTTTGGGGTAACCGGCAATGGCTGAAGATACCGGCAAAGGGGCAACGACCTCGACATTTACCGGCCGAGATCGCTGGGGCGGAGGCATTGCCCCGTAGGCGCGGCCTGTTCTCGGGGCACCAACCCTGGGTACCTAATTACCTGGCGGCGCTCGTTTTGTCCACGGGACTCCAGCCATTGCGGACGTTGCTTGGGGGTGGGTGCTGAAGGGATGCCTCCATCAAGGGGAGTACGGCAGCCCCGGTGGCAAGGTCGGCGATATGATAATCCGTGGTCATGCGTTCCGTGGCCGCCGGGCGGAACAGACGGTCTGCGAAGGCGACATGGTCAGGATGGTGCCTGTAGCTTTCGATAACCTCGGGCGCGCTGAAGCGAATCAGCCAGCAGTGTCGGTAGGGAGCACCCTCCCCGGTCGTGCTGCCCACAGTGACCTCGCGCACGCCAGGAATCGCCGACAATGAGCGCTGACCCTCCGCCATCAGGGCCCGCAACCGGACCTCGTCCAGGTTGGGGGTGTTATAAACCACCAAGTGCTCCACGTTGAGCCAGGGCCGGCACCGGTCCAGCACCTCCGCTGCCCGTCCCGCCGCACCCCATACCCGCAGGCAACGTTCTACCTCGGCGGCTACCGCCCCCCGCACCTCGGCGAGCAAGGCCGTATAACCCCTGGCCCCAGCGCGAACGGCGGCGTGAATGGCATCCCCGGCGGCATCGGCAAGGGCCGTGTAGTAATTGATCTTGGCCACCCCCAAGGTAATAAGTTTGCGGAACTGATCATCGGACAGGCCGGTGCCGCCGTGGATGACTAGCGGCAACCCCAAGGCCGTGTTGATCTCCTTGAGGCGCCCCCAGTCCAGCCTGGGTTTGCCCTTCATGCGCCCATGCACGGTGCCGATCGAAACGGCCAGGCAATCCACGCCGGTGCGATCCGCGAAGGCACGGGCCTCGGCGAGGGTTGTGTATTGAACTGGGCCGGGGTGGCGTTCGGCATCCTCGCCCTCCACACCGGGGACATAGCCTAATTCACCCTCGACGCAGACGCCGCAGGCGTGGGCCGTCTCGACCAAGGACCGGGTCGCGGCGATGTTGTCGAATATGGAAAGCTGAGAGGTGTCGACCATGACGCCGTTGGCCCCCAGACGGATAGCTTTGACAGCCGAATCCATGCTTACACCGTGATCGAGATGGATAGCTACCGGCACGCTGGCCTGGCGCGCCGCTGCCTCTACGGCGGGCATGGCCAATTCGAAATCGAAATACTCAAAATGCGATTCGGCCAGGCTCAGGATCACCGGGGCGCGGGCGCGTTCCGCCCCGGAGACGATGGCCTCCAGAAAATCCAGACCAACCAGATCGAAGGCGCCCACGGCATAGCCATGCGCATAGGCGTGGTCCAGCATGTCCTTCATGTTGACCAGAGACATATCCTTGCTCCTTATTCGTCGTCGCCCAATTCCGGGTCCCATCCCTTCCGTCGCGCGGACTGCATGGCCAGGTCATAAAGTTCGGTGTGCCGTCGCTGCAGTTCCGGTGGCAGGCGGCTGGGCAGGTTGCCAACCTTATCCCATTCGGCCTGTACCTGTTCCATCAGACCCTGCATACGACCGATATCCCAGCCCATGCAATCTTCTGATTCCGGGATGAGGCCAAACAACCGACCGTCCAGGACGATACGGCCCAACTGGGTCATGCCGTGATTATCGTTATCGAGGCCTACATAGACGTTTTCCATGCTGCGTTCCTATCGGGTGAGGCCGGCATAAAGCAGCGGCAGTTTTTCGGGCAATCGTTGGACATGGTCGACGACCATGTAATTTTTCTGCCCGAAGATACGGGAAACGTAATTATCGGCGCGCGGGTCTAGACTCATGCAATAGGTGACGACTCCCAGCTTGGCGACTTCTTCTACCGCCTTCTTGGTGTCATAGCGCAGATATTGCGGGTCGCGCACATCCACATCCGCGGGTTCGCCATCGGTGATGACGATCAAAAGCCTCTTCGCCGAGCGTTGCAAATTCAGGTGATGCCCGGCGTGGCGGATAGCCGCCCCCATGCGGGTCGATAGCTGCCCGGTCATGCCGGCCAGCCTGGCCTTGGGGGTCTCGTCCCAGGGCTGGTTGAAATCCTTGAAGCGATAGTACTCGACATCATGACGCCCATCCGAGCAGAAGCCGTGAATCGCGAACGGATCTCCGACCTTATTGATGGCATTGGCCAGCAGTACACAAGCTTGTTGGGTAAGTTCGCGGACCGAGTATTCCTGGTCCTGCACCTTCTCATTGGTCGATTCCGACAAATCCAGCAACACCAGGATCGAGAACTCCCGGGTCTTGCGCACGCTACGCATCATGATGCGCGGATCGGGCTGGTTGCCAAGGCGGATATCGGTAAAGCTGGCGATGGCCGCATTGATGTCGATCTCATCGCCGTCCTCCAGCCGGCGGATACGTTGCACGCCCTGGGGTTGCATGGCATCGAGCAGGAACTTCATTCGCTGAATTTCCCGCTTGTATTGCGCCGTAATATCCTCGATGACTTGCAAATCTCCGAATTTGGCCCGCTTTTCCACTACGGTAGCCCAGGCCGGACGCTCGAGCTGGATCTGGTAATCCCATTCCGAATAGTGGAAGGGATCGGACATGGGTTCCTTGCCTTCCAGTTCGTTGAAGGACTTGCCACCGCTTTCGTCGCCGATGTTTTCGTACGGGAAGAGTTCGGTGGCGAGTACCCAGACCTCCTCGGCATCATCACCCGCCGTCTCAACATCTATTTCGTTGGCCATCTCCATCACGCTCACGTACTTGCGCACCTGCTTGACGGATTCGTAGCCGGCATTCGCGGCCTTGGCGAAATCGAATTCAGCAAAAGCCCAGAAGTAACGGTTATCGTCGCGATAGGGTGCGGAGAGTAGGTCGGTGCGGGGATTGAAGGGGATCTGCTTGGCGCCAAGGCTGTGCGCCAACTGCACACCGATTTCCCACGAGGTCTGATTGGTCTGGAGCCTGTCCTGTGCGGCCGCGAACAGGGCCCGGCCCTCGGCTATCCATGGATCATCGTCAATATAGCTCTCGTCGAGCAGCGCCCGCGCCAGCCGGTTCAGATAGTCGCCGATACTGGCCTTCATGGCCGGCGTGGCCCGGTGCAGCCTGGCCCAAAGTTGCTTCAGACCGGGGAAGCGATGGATCGACAGCGTCTCGACCCGCGCGTCCTCGATCACCGATATCAGCGCCATCTGGAGCGGATTGAGCGCCTCGGCCGAAATCGGCACCTTGGTCTCCACCACGTGGGCGGCGCAGTGCGCCGCGGTGGCGCGGTAGAGTTCAAGGCCAAGCACGGGTTCCATACCTTCCGGAGTGAAGTCGTCGTAAGCGTCCGGCAGGTGTAGCAAATAGTCCTCGATGTAGGGCTTGTAGCCCTCGCGTGACTCGAAGTCGCCGGAGGTCGGGCGCATGAAGAAATCGCGCGCCCAGAGTGCGCGCAGATACATGTTGATGCGTCGCTGGACATCGACCAGGAGGGTGCCTTT
>CAZFZB010000015.1:10377-18290 GCA_964523415.1 uncultured Chromatiaceae bacterium
CCCAATCCGCGGATCGCGGAGGTGCCCTTCAGATAATTGTCCAGACCCCGTGGCGAGAACACCTTGGTGGCCTCGTGCCAATTGGCCTGAAGCGCCGCCTGGCTGTGCGGAGACAGATCCTCCAGCAGCTCGGCGTAGTCAGCAAGATTGATCGACATAGCTTACCTCTCTGCCCAGGATTGAGGGCCTACCCCCGCGGCGTCAGAAGAAGGTGGTAACCGCCGCATCCAGGGCATCGCGCATATCCGGGTCATCGGTAATCGGGCGCACCAACGCCACCCGGCAGGCGGCTTGCGGCGACACCCCCTTGGCGATCAGGCTGCCGGCGTAGATCAGCATGCGGGTGGAAAGGCCCTCTTCCAGGCCATGGCCCTTGAGGTTGCGCGAGCGCTCGGCGATCGACACCAGCTTGCCTGCCACCTCGGCGGCAATACCGGATTCGTGCATGACGATTTCGGTTTCGATGGCGTGCGCGGGATAAGTAAAGTCCAACCCACCAAAACGCTGTTTGGTCGACTGTTTCAAATCCTTCATCAGGCTCTGATAGCCAGGGTTATAGGAAATCACCAACTGGAAGTCAGGGTGGGCATGGACCAGTTCACCCTTCTTTTCCAGGGGCAGTACCCGGCGGTTATCAGTCAGGGGGTGAATAACGACGGTGGTATCCTGACGCGCCTCGACTACCTCATCCAGATAGACGATGGCTCCGTAGCGGGCAGCGATGGCCAAGGGACCATCCTGCCATTCGGTGCCTTGGGCGGAGAGCAGGAAGCGGCCTACCAGGTCCGATGCGGTCATGTCCTCGTTGCAGGCCACGGTGATCAGGGGCTTGCCTAACTTCCACGCCATGTATTCGACGAAACGAGTCTTACCGCAACCGGTAGGGCCCTTGAGCATCATAGGCATGCGCACGGAATAGGTGGCCTCATACAATTCCACCTCGTCCGCGACGGCGCGGTAGTAAGGTTCCTGGGTGATGCGATATTGATCAACGATGTTGGTCATGAGAGGCTCCCTGATGAAAGGCGGAGTTGTCCACCAATAACGCGCGGATCGTACCCGCGTCATATATCGGGAAATTGAAATCTGAAAAATTAGGCCCCCACCACCCTTGCGGAGCAGCGGGGGCCGGTGCCCATGGCCCCAGCGAGCCTTAGACCGTCTTGCCGCGGAAGATGACCATGGCAGCGCCTTGCGACTGCTTGAAGTTGTCGTACCCGACTAGACGCACATGGTTGTTGGGGTTGGCCTTGTGACAGGCCTCGGCCTCGGCGAGCACTAGGTCCACATCGGTCTCGCCGAACATGGGCAGCTTCCACATGTACCAATAAGAATCCATCAGGTACTCTGGCTCGATGTGCTCGATGGAGGGATTCCAGCCCTTTTTCACCAGGTATTCCACCTGCTTCTTGATGCTGGCCGCGTCCATGGCCGGCAGGTAGGAGAAGGTCTCGAATTTGCGGCTGGCGGGATCGCTCAACCGGCTTTGATAATCCAAAACTTCAGACATTTCATTTCCTCTTCAATTACTTTTTGGTGCCTGGGATGTCTTCGCGTCACAGCCACAAGATCACTTGTGGGCCACATCCAGCTTGTCGACGGTATCGAACTCGAACTTGATCTCCTTCCAGGTCTCCATGGCGATCTTCAGTTCAGGCGAATGCTTGGCGGCCTCGGTCAGGATGGCCTTGCCTTCCTTCTCTACGGCAACGCCTTGATTGCGGGCCTCGACGCAGGCCTCCAGTGCGACGCGGTTGGCCGCGGCGCCGGCGGCGTTGCCCCAGGGATGGCCCAGGGTGCCGCCACCAAACTGCAGCACCGAGTCATCACCGAAGATGGTCACCAGGGCGGGCATGTGCCAGACGTGGATGCCGCCGGAGGCGACGGGCAAGACGCCGGGCATGGAGCCGAAGTCCTGGTCGAACATGATGCCGCGGCTGCGGTCTTCCTTGATGTACTTGTCGCGCATCAGGTCGATCCAGCCCAGGGTGGCTTCGCGATCACCCTCCAGCTTGCCCACAACGGTGCCTGAGTGCAGGTGGTCACCGCCAGACAGACGCAGACACTTGGTCAGAACGCGGAAATGGATGCCATGGTGAGGGTTGCGGTCGAGCACGGCGTGCATGGCGCGGTGAATGTGCAGGAGCATGCCGTTGTCACGGCACCAGTTAGCCAGGCCGGTGTTGGCGGTGAAGCCACCGGTCAGATAGTCGTGCATGATGATAGGGGCGCCGATCTCCTTGGCAAACTCGGCTCGCTTGTACATCTCCTCCGGTGTGGGGGCGGTCACGTTCAAGTAATGACCCTTGCGCTCGCCAGTCTCTCGCTTCGCCTTTTCTGTGGCCTCCTGAACGAAGGCGAAACGGTCACGCCAACGCATGAAGGGCTGGCTGTTGACATTCTCGTCATCCTTGGTGAAATCCAGACCACCACGAAGGCACTCGTAAACGGCGCGGCCATAATTCTTGGCGGACAGACCCAGCTTGGGCTTGATGGTGCAGCCCAGCAAGGGGCGGCCGTATTTGTTCATCTTGTCACGTTCGACCTGGATGCCGTTGGGCGGACCTCCACAGGTCTTGACGTAGGCGATGGGGAAGCGCACATCTTCCAGGCGCAGGGCGCGCAGCGCCTTGAAGCCGAAGACGTTGCCGACCAGCGAGGTCAGCACGTTAACGATGGAACCTTCCTCGAACAAGTCGATCGGGTAAGCCACGAAGGCGTAGAAGCAGGTGTCATCGCCAGGTACGTCTTCAATGCGATAGGCGCGGCCCTTGTAATAGTCCAGGTCGGTCAGGAGGTCGGTCCACACCGTGGTCCAGGTGCCGGTGGACGACTCGGCGGCCACGGCAGCGGCAACCTCCTCACGGGGCACACCGGGCTGGGGTGTTACCTTGAAGCAGGCCAGAAGATCGGTATCCTTCGGGGTATAGTCTGGAGTCCAGTAGGTCTGGCGATATTCCTTTACACCAGCGTTGTAGGTCTTCACAGCCATGATTTGCTCCTGAGCGTCAGTGGTGAATTGGGTTCGCGCACGCCAACCTTGAGTTTAGGTAACAACCGGCACCGATGCGCGACGGGGGTTACTTTAGGGCCGTGGAAACATAAATTACAATATTAATTAAATATGAATACCATTTATTAAAGTTTATGATTCATCACTGGACTCTCCAACAGATGCGCCTGTTCGAGGCCGTGGCGCGGCACCGCAGCTTCACGCAAGCGGCAGAGGAACTGCATCTGACCCAGCCTGCCGTCTCCATCCAGATCAAACGTCTGGGGGAAAGCATCGGCATACCCCTGATAGAGCAGGTCGGCAAGAAACTCTTCCTCACCCGGGCCGGCGAGGAGGTCTATGCCACCTTTGGGGAGGTAGTGGGTCGCCTCAAGGGGCTCGCCGGCACCCTAGCCGACATGAAGGGCCAGGTAGCCGGCCCCTTGTACATCGGCGCCGTAAGTTCGGCGAAATTTTTCCTTCCCCATATTCTTGGCCGGTTTTTGCGGGCCTACCCGGAGGTCAAGCCCATGCTCAAGGTGACCAACCGGGAACGGGTGATCAAACGCCTCATCGCCAATGAGGACGATTTGGTGGTCATGGGCCAGGTACCAAGAGACTTATCCCTGAATGTCCATCCCTTTCTGGAAAATGTCCTGGTGCCTATCGCCCATCCGGATCACCCCCTGGCACAGGAACGCCAGATACCGCTGGAGAGATTCGCAGCTGAACGTTTCCTGATGCGCGAGCCAGGATCCGGCACTCGTTTGACGACCGAGCGCCTGCTGGCCGAGCATGGCATCAAGGCCAACGTTTACATGGAATTGGGGTCGAGCGAGGCGATCAAGCAGGCCGTCATGGCAGGGCTGGGTGTATCGGTACAGTCCACGAGCAGCATGTCCCTGGAACTGGAAATCGGTCGTCTCGTGGCACTGGACGTTGAGAAGTTCCCATGCCGCGGGATGTGGCATGCCGTGTGTCTTCAAGGCAAGCACTTGAACCTGACCGCGACAACCTTCCTGGAATTTCTGGTCTCGGGACGGCAAATGGGGTGAAGTGTCCTGTAGTCAGGATTTGCGCGTCGACAGACTCAGGAGCCGGGCAGGCACACTCGGCCGTCGGCGAGAATCCACCAGACTCAGCGCGGACTGGAAATCGCCTTGCAAGCGCCGATGCACCTCCCGTGCTTCAGGCGTATAAAACAGGGCCTGGTAGGTCACGGGCTCATCCAGTGCCTTGCGTGCCTGAGGCTTGAAACCCCGCCAGGCTATTTCCACCCAACGCTTGTACTGGCTATCCACGAAGATGATCTCCTCGGCATCCACTACCGCCAGATATTGCATGCTGCGAATAGGGACGAACACGCAAGGGGTTGCGCTGGCCGCCAGCAGGATGCGGGTGAGGTTATAAGTCGCTGCCGGGAGCCTTGACTCCACTTGGGCCAACGCCTGATGGCGATCGAAGGATTCCAGGGTGTAGACCATATCGATTCAGTTGAAGCCAGGAATTAGGACTGTCAATAGCCCGGGACAGATAAAGATCGAAGGATCTGGTTCATCTGGAGGCATGGCAACCAAATCGGGGTTGTCATCGCCGGGGCCTGGGTGGATAGGATCCGGATGGTGGGCACCACGAGCGCTTGCGTCCAGAAGCCATCATGATCAGGGCATAAATGGCGGCATGACACGAGGAAACCACCCCTAGGGTCGAGCCGGTGGAACTGGCTCGTTGTGGACGCTACAGGTTGTCACGGACGCATTGTAACAGGCCCCTCCGTCCGGACAGGTCCTCAGTCAGAGTGACAGCCGGTCGAGCTCCAGGCGTCCCGATAACCCCCTGAACCAAGGGGATAGGTATGGAATACCCTTTGCTCGCATTAATTCTTTGGAGTAGGCTTCCAGCCCTTTCCATGTCTGACGCTAAGAGGTATTCAGTGGAAAAGGATCTGCGCGAGGCCGCCCTCGAATATCATCGCCATCCCACCCCAGGCAAGATTTCCGTTCGCCCAACCAAGGGCCTAACCAACCAGCGCGACTTGGCGCTAGCCTATTCCCCGGGGGTTGCCGCCGCCTGCGACGCCATCGTCCTCGATCCTGCCACCGCCGCTGATTACACCTCGCGCGCCAACTTAGTGGGAGTGGTCACCAACGGTACCGCCGTCCTCGGGCTGGGTGATATAGGCCCTCTCGCCGCCAAACCGGTCATGGAGGGAAAAGGCTGCCTGTTCAAGAAGTTCGCCGGCATAGATGTCTTTGACATCGAGTTGTCTGAGCGCGACCCAGACAGGCTGATCGACATGATCGCCGCTCTGGAACCGACTCTGGGTGGCGTCAACCTCGAGGATATCAAGGCTCCGGAGTGCTTTTACATCGAACGGAAGTTGAAGGAACGGATGAAAATACCCGTTTTCCACGATGATCAGCATGGTACCGCCATCATCTCCGCCGCCGCCTTGCTCAATGGATTGAAGGTCGTCGGCAAACCAATCGGGACGGTCAAGGTCGTTTGCTCCGGGGCTGGCGCCGCCGCCATCTCCTGTCTGAATCTCTGGTCCTATCTCGGCGTCAAGCACGAGCACATTACCGTATGTGACTCCAAGGGCGTCATTTACCGGGATAGGCCTGGCGGCATGGATGAAAGCAAGGCCCAGTACGCCCGGGAAACGGAGGCGCGGACCCTGAGTGACGCCATCCAGGGGGCTGACATCTTTTTGGGTCTCTCGACCGCCGGGGTCCTGACCCCAGACATGGTCAAGACCATGGCGGATCAGCCTATGATTTTCGCTCTGGCCAACCCGACACCCGAAATCATGCCCGACTTGGCCAAGGCTGCTCGCCCGGACGCCATCATCGCCACCGGACGTTCGGACTACCCCAACCAGGTCAACAATGTCCTTTGCTTCCCCTTCATATTCCGCGGCGCCCTCGATGTCGGTGCCACCTGTATCACCGAGGAGATGAAGATCGCCAGCGTACGCGCCATCGCCGAGTTGGCTGAGGCCGAGGTCACCGACGAGGTGGCCATGGCCTATCCCGGGCGAGAACTAAGCTTCGGCCCGGAATATCTGATTCCCACCCCCTTCGACCCACGCCTGATCGTCAAGATAGCGCCCGCCGTAGCTAAGGCCGCCCTGGATTCCGGCGTGGCCACCCGGCCCATTACCGATTGGGCTGCCTACCGCGCCAAACTGACCGAATTCATTTACCACACTGGCGTTGGTATGCGGGCCATCTTCCAGGCCGCCCGCCGCACTAAGGGCAAGCGGATTATCTTTGCCGAGGGCGAGGATGAGCGGGTGCTGCGGGCCGCCCAAATCCTCATCGAGGAACGGATCGCCCGTCCCATTCTGATCGGTTGGCCCAATGTTATCCAATACCGATTGGAAAAGGCGCAACTGCGCATCCGGCCGGGGGTAGATTTTGATCTGGTCAATCCGGAATCCGACGAGCGTTATCGCGAGTGCTGGGAGGCCTATCTCAAACTGATGGTGCGGCGCGGCGTGACACCGGCCATCGCCAAGACCGCCCTCCGCCGAGACACCAGTATCATCGGTGCCATGCTGCTACGGCTGGGCTATGCCGATGGCCTCCTCCTCGGCACCAGCGGCCTTTACGCCGAGCATCTGGGGGTGATCCGGGATCTGATTGGGAAACGCTCCGACGTCCATACACTTGGGGCTATGAATTACCTCATGCTCCCTGGCCGCTCCCTGTTTATCTGTGACACCCATGTCAACCAGGATCCCAGTGCCCAGGAAATCGCCGAGATCACCTTGATGGCCGCCGAGCAGGTGCGCCGTTTCGGTGTCCAACCCAAGGTGGCGCTGCTGTCACACTCCAATTTCGGCTCCAGTCCCTCCGCTTCCGCTCGCAAGATGAGCCGTGCCGCTTCTTTGATCGACGCCATGTCGGCAGGGGAATTGGAGGTCGATGGCGAGATGCATGGCGATGCCGCCCTCTCCGAGGAATTCCGCCGCGCCGCCAACCCCAACTCCGTGCTCAAGGGCGAGGCCAACCTGCTCGTCCTGCCAAACATTGACGCCGCCAACATCTCCTACAATCTACTCAAGATGACCAGTGGGGAAGGTGTCACCATCGGCCCTATTCTTCTAGGTGTCGCGCGCCCTGTGCATATCCTCACCACCACCTCCACTGTCCGACGCCTGGTCAACATGGCCGCCCTTGCGGTCGTCGAGGCCCTGGAACGTTAAAGGGATCCTCAAGTGGCATTGGCAATCTTCGATTTGGACAACACCCTGTTGGCGGGGGATTCGGATTACCTCTGGGGTCTCTTCCTCGCCGAACAAGGAATCGTCAATCGGGAGGAGTACGAGCAGGAAAACGAGCGCTTCTACTGCGAATATCGGGAGGGTCGGCTCGATATCCAGGAGTTCATGCGGTTCAGCCTGCGCGTCCTGCGCGACAATGATCCCGAGGATCTCCTCCGTTGGCGCGAAACATTTATCAGGGACAAGATCGAACCGATCATTACCCCAGCCGCCATAGCCCTCGTGAAGCATCACCAGGCTGCAGGCGATACCTTACTCATCATCACCGCCACTAATGCCTTCGTCACCGCACCCATCGCCGCCCGCCTCGGCATCCCCCACCTGATCGCAAGTATTCCCGAGGAACGGGAGGGGCGCTTCACGGGCAACCTAATGGGTACCCCTTCCTTTCAGGCGGGCAAGGTCGAGCGTCTGCATGATTGGCTGGCTGAACAGGGGGCCGACCTAAAGGGCAGCTATTTCTACAGCGATTCCCATAACGATATCCCCCTGCTGGAACATGTGGAACGGCCGGTAGCAGTTGACCCGGACGAAATTCTGGTACTCCATGCCCAGGCCAAGGGCTGGCCCATCATCTCCCTGCGCGACGACAGCGAGGTCCGCGGCAATTGGCATCGGGCGTGACCATGCAAC
>CAZFZB010000015.1:18390-35870 GCA_964523415.1 uncultured Chromatiaceae bacterium
ACTCTGGCGCGGGTTGCGCGTCCTTTGCCATCTTCTGACGGCCCTCCTCCTGGTGGCCATTCCCGTAGCGTTGCCTCAGGCCTTCGGCCAAAGACCCAACTGGACACCGGCCCTAACCGGCTGGTGGTACCGGCACCTGTGTCGGATCCTGGGCCTGCGCATAAGTGTGTCGGGGCGCCTTGCCCCAGAGATTCTGCTGGTATCCAACCATATTTCCTGGCTGGATATCCCTGTCCTGGGCGCCCAGGGCGACATTACCTTCCTTTCCAAGGCCGAGATCGGCTCCTGGCCCCTGATAGGCTGGATGGCCAAGGTACTGGGCACCCTCTTCATCCGGCGCGGGGCAAATCAGGCTCTGGAGATCGCGGACCAGATCGCCACCCGGGCCCGCACAGGACGGGTGGTGGTGATCTTTCCGGAGGCAACAACCACGGATGGCACCCATCTGCGCCCCTTCCACCCCCGCCTTTTCGCCGCCGCTCAGGCCAGCGGGGTGCCCTTGCAACCCGTCGCCCTCCGCTACGGCGAGTTGGATCGGTTGGATATGGTCGCCCCCTTCGTTGGCGATGACCGGCCCTTGACCCATCTACTACGCGTATTGCGTAATCCTGGCATCCGGGTCCAGGTCAAGTTCCTGACGCCTATAACAAGTTCAGGCCTGGACCGGAAGGGCATGGCCGAGGCCTGCCGACGGTCTATTGGAGGGGCACTGGGGTTACCATAGGGAAGCTGACCGGTTCTCACCGGCCATTGACAGGACCATAGCCCTCCATAACGACAAAACCGCGCACATGCGCGGTTTTGTAGGGCCTCTCCCAGGCCTGCACCCCGTCCTTGGGGCAAATCATCAGGATTGAACCTTACTTGGCCTCGGCGGCAGGAGCGGCCGGAGCGGCGGGCGGGGCATAGGGAGCGCCATAAGGAGCACCGTAGGGGGCGCCCCAAGCACCGTAGGGGGCGTAGCCATAGGGGCCACCCCAGTAGGGGGCGTAGCCATAGTAATCCCGATAACGGTTATAACCACGGCCCCAACCACGTCCACCACCGGACATATTCATGTTGAAATCACCGTAGCCATCCCCGAACATGTCGTTCCACCAATCATTGGAGTTGTTGCCCCAACCATTGTTGTTACCCCAGGGGCCCCACCATGCGGAGGCGGAGGCGGAGGCGCCCAACAGGGCGGCGATGGCGGCAGCGGTAGCAAGCTTTTTCATTCGGTTTCTCCTATTCTCTCAGGGTTCTGTTCAGCAAGTGAGACACTTTGTGTGCCTACGGGTGCCTATAATATTAGCATTTGATTATTTACAAAATCGCTTTTTCTTATCACCTCCGTCTTTGTGATTGACATTATCGAAGTATGGATCCGGATGGGTCAGACTTATCCCTCCATACCCCTCAGTCTTCTGGCCACTTGCGTCAGATCCCGCCAGACTAGGGCCTTCTGTTCTGGAGAGCGCAAAAGATAGGAGGGGTGAAAGGTTACCATCAATGGCAGGGCGTCGGCTCCAAAACTGAACCAGCGCCCACGCAGTCGACTCACGGCCTCGCCAGTCCCGAGCAGGTTCTGAGCGGAGACGCGGCCCAGTGAGAGGATGATCCGCGGTTGGATCCAGGCGATTTGGCGTGTCAGAAAGGTGCGGCAGGCTGCCGCCTCCTCGGGCTTGGGATCACGATTCCCAGGCGGACGACACTTAAGGATGTTAGCGATGTAGACTTGGCTGCGATCCAGACCAATGGCGGCAAGCATGCGGTTTAGGAGTTGCCCAGCGCGACCGACGAAGGGTTCGCCCTGACGGTCCTCATCCGCGCCTGGGGCCTCGCCGATCAGCATCAGGTCGGCATCAGTCCGCCCTACCCCAAAAACGGTTTGGGTGCGAGTTCCCCAGAGGTTACAGGCCCGGCAAGCCGCTACGCTGGCCCGCAGCTCCTCCCATTCCAGCACCTTGCCATCAGCACCGGAGTCAGCAATGGGCCCGGTGGTTAGATGTTGGGGGGACAAGACTGGCACCGCCAACCCAGGGATAGGGTTCGGGGAGGCGGTCTGGAGGGCCACCGTCTGCATGCCCTCCACACCCGCCGTCTGTCCTAGCTGTCCGTCCTTAAGACAGCCGCCCACGACCTTCGATCGCCAAAGCTGGATACCCATGGCATCCAGATACAATTGACGCAGGACCGGGTCCATGCCCCACTCAGACGTCTGCGGCCTGGGGATGGGCGCGCTGCAAAGGTTTCAGTACCTTGTTACAGGCGTTGATATATGCCTTGGCGGAGGCAATGATGATATCCGTATCAGCCCCTTGACCATTGACGACGCGCCCACCCTTTTCCAGTCGCACCGTGACCTCGCCCTGGGCATCGGTGCCGCTCGTGATATTGTTGACCGAGTAAAGCCGCAGCACGGTGCCGGAATTGACGATAGACTCGATAGCCTTGAAGGTGGCATCCACGGGACCACCCCCAATGGACACACCGGGTTCCTCCAGACCGTCCACCAGCAGCACCACATCGGCCCTGGGGGTCTCGCCGGTCTCGGAGCAAACCTTCATGGATACCAGCTTGAGGCGTTCATTGGTGGCGTCGATATTGGTATCGGTGACCAGGGTCTGGAGGTCCTCATCAAAGATTTCGTGCTTTTTATCCGCCAACTCCTTGAAGCGGGCAAAGGCGGCGTTGAGTTCCTCCTCGGAGTCGAAGCTCATACCCAGTTCGCCGAGGCGATTCTTGAAGGCGTTGCGACCGGAATGCTTGCCCAACACCATACGGTTCTCGGTCCAACCCACATCCTCGGCGCGCATGATTTCGTAGGTCTCGCGATGTTTGAGCACACCGTCCTGGTGGATGCCGGACTCATGCGCGAAGGCATTGGCACCCACCACAGCCTTGTTGGGTTGCACCGGGAAACCCGTGATGCCGGACACCAGTCGCGAGCAGTGAACGATCTGGGTCGTGTCGAGGCGGGTATCACAGGCGAAGTGATCCTGACGGGTGCGGACCGCCATGACCACCTCCTCAAGGGCGGCATTACCGGCTCTTTCGCCCAATCCATTGATGGTGCACTCCACTTGGCGGGCGCCATTGCGTACCGCCGCCAGGGAATTAGCAACGGCCAGACCAAGGTCGTTGTGACAATGGACGGAAAAGACCGCCTTGTCGGCATTGGGTACCCGCTCCAGCAAATTACGGATCAAATCACCAAATTGATAGGGCACGCTATAGCCCACGGTATCCGGAATGTTGACCGTACGTGCGCCGGCATCGATCACTGCTTCGAGAACACGACAAAGGAAATCCAGTTCTGAGCGACCCGCGTCCTCCGGGGAGAACTCCACATCATCCGTGTAGCGCCGGGCCCGCTTGACGGCATGGACCGCCTGCTCGACTACCTGGTCGGGCGACATGCGCAGTTTTCGCTCCATGTGGATGGGCGAGGTCGCGATGAAGGTGTGAATCCGTGCCGACTTGGCATCGGCGAGGGCCTCGCCCGCGGTGTCGATATCACGATCCATGGCGCGGGCGAGACCGCAAACGGTGCTGTCCTTGATGACTGCGGCCACCGCCTTGACAGCCTCGAAATCGCCTGGGCTGGCAATAGGAAAACCCGCTTCGATCACATCCACCTTAAGCTTTTCCAAGGCCTTGGCAATGCGGACCTTTTCCTCCTTGGTCATGGACGCACCTGGGCTTTGCTCGCCGTCCCGGAGGGTGGTATCGAAGATGATGAGATGATCTTTGCTCATGGCTTGCTCCCGCCGCGCCGCCACTGAACCCTAGGGGTCGGCGCTATCAATGAAATTGGGTCTGAATGGTTGCGTATTCTAGAACCCCCGCCGGGGTATAGAGGAATTTCTGCCCATCAGGGCAGCAGCGGGCGCGCAAGCAGATGGGGCCTAAGGTGGGTCCTGGCCAAGAGGGGAATCGCCGAAAGGCTCGATAGGTATCTGGAAGTCATCCTCGATAAAGATCGGTGTTCTTCTCTAGAAGTTGGAATATAGGGCATGAATTGCCGAATGCCAAGGGGACCACGGCTAAAGGAAGGCTCGGGTTGCAAGGAAAGCGTTTCGTAATCATATAGAATGAGTCGATAGACGCGAAGCATTGACAGGGCCCGGCGCTTACCGGAGACGTCATTCTCACCTTTCGGACGGCATCCTCGATGGAGTACAAAGACTATTACAAGACCCTTGGGGTCCCCCGCGACGCCACTAAGGAGGCCATCAAACAGGCCTACCGTAAGCTGGCGCGCAAATATCACCCGGACGTCAGTAAGGAGCCGAACGCGGAGGCGCGTTTCAAGGAGATCAACGAGGCCAACGAGGTCCTCAAGGACCCGGCAAAGCGAGCGGCCTACGACGACCTCGGCAATCAATGGCGTGCCGGCCAGGAATTCCGTCCGCCACCGGGTCGGGGGGGCTTTCGCCAAGAATTTCACTTCAACACGGGCGGACCTGGGGACGCGGGCGGTTTCAGCGATTTCTTCTCAAGTCTCTTTGGAGCCGGGATCGGCGGCTTTGGAGGGGCCAGCGCGGGTCAGGCCGGGCCCAGTGCCGGGACGCGCCGCGAGGAGATGTTCCGACAACGGGGCCAGGACCAATCGGCCTATGTCGAAATCGGTCTGGAGGAGGCCTATGCCGGTGGTACCCGCGAGTTGCGTCTGGAAACCCCAGTCCAGGATGGACAAGGCTATATCAGTTCCCAATCTCGAACCCTCAAGGTCCGCATCCCTCCTGGTGTCAGCCAGGGGCGACAGATTCGACTCGCCGGCCAAGGCCAGCCTGGCTTTGGGGGTGGCCCCGCAGGCGACCTTTACCTGGAGGTCAAGCTCAAACCCCATCGGCTCTTTCAAACCGATGGGCGCGATATCCTCCTTCACCTGCCGATTGCCCCTTGGGAGGCCGCCTTGGGGGCCAATATCCAGGTTCCGACCTTGGGCGGCGTCGTCAGCCTAAAGATCCCAGAGGGCAGTCAAACCGGCAAGCGCATGCGCCTTAAGGGACGTGGCCTGCCTGGCGACCCCCCAGGCGATCAGCATGTCATTCTTGAAATCGTTACCCCACCCGCGGACACGGCGGAGGCCAAGGCACTCTATCAGCGCATGGCCGACCTGCTAGCCTTCGACCCCCGCGCCCGGCTTGGAGGCTAAGGCCATGGATCAGTCCCACGACATCCTCCAGGGTGAAATCCTCGATGAGCGCCTCGCCTACGCCCTGGAGGATCTGACTGAGGTCTGCGGCATCAGCCGTGAACTCTTGGCCTTGTTGGTTGGCGAGGGCCTGTTGACGCCTAGGGGCGAGTCCCCCGTCAACTGGCGCTTCGATGGCCTCCAGGTCCGCCGCGTCCGCCGTGCCCTGCGGCTCAGCCGCGACCTCGAGCTCGATTGGCCCGCCACAGCCCTCACCCTGGATCTGCTCGACGAGATCGACAGGTTGCACCAGCGCCTTCAAGCCCTGGAACTGCAGTTGACCCGGTAGGATTAGCCCCTCTTACCGCCCTGGGCCGGCGGGATAAGGTCATACCAGTTTTACGATCGTACTTCTTAACACCTTACTCGGCGAAGCTCATAAACCGACAGGCATATAACAATAGCCATGCCGGATCAGATCCTTCTGATAAGACAGTCCATGGTGACAGCCGAAACCCGTCATAGAACTAGACTCCTCATGGCGGTCAGGATACAAAGGGCCAAGACACGGCTACGCCACCGAATTAACGAGATCGACATGTGACCAACCCCCTGATCCTGAACCAACTCAGCAGCATTCAGACCATGATGGCAGAGCTCCTGCGCGGCTTGCCTGCCACCGAGGCCAATCGGCGCTTCCACCCCCGGTTGGCACCCCTGGCCTGGTATCTCGGCCGAACGGTCTATCGCGAGCTTCATTGGTTGCGCGAGGTCTTGATGGGAGACGCGGACCTGGCGGAGCGCGTCCGTCAATTCTTCGTAACCCAGGAAGAGGATGCTCCCGGGGAACAACTGCCACCACGGGACCACTTGCTGGCCTGGGCGGAGGAGTTGCAAGGGGAACACCTGCGCCGCCTGGCGACACCAGGGGCCTTACCAGCGAGCCCCTGGCTGTTTGAGGACCGACTGCCTTGGTTCCTTCTTCAGGAATCGGCCCGGGATTACGAGGCCATGCTGTGGGTCCTGCTCGCCCGCCGCCTGTCCCTGTACGAAGCCCCCCCGGATGGCAAGTCGCTTGTCGCCCGCCCGCCGGCCACCGAAATGGCTGAAATCACCCAGGGTCATTTCCGGATCGGATCCCGTGACGATGCCTTCGCCTATGATAATGAACTCCCGCCCCAAGCGGTGGAGTTGTCCAGCTTCCGCATCGCCCGTCTTCCTGTAGTCAATTGCGAGTATCTGGCCTTCATGGAGGAAGGTGGCTACACCCGCCCTGAGCTCTGGGACCCGGCGGGACAGGCTTGGGTCATCACCAGCCAGGCCAAATCCCCCTGGCACTGGCGCCAAGATGGCCAGGGCAGCTGGTACGGCCTTGGCCTCAAGGGCGCGCGCCCCTTGAACCCCGAGGAACCCATCGCCGGCCTCAATCGCCACGAGGCCAGCGCCTATGCCGCCTGGGTGGCGACCTTGGGAGGGATCCACGCCGGGGCCGTACTTCAGCATGAGTATCAGTGGGAAGTCGCCGCCCGCGCCGGTCACCTCCAGGGCACGGGCCTGGTCTGGGAATGGTGCGCCAACCCCTTCCACCCCTATCCGGAATTCACTCCCGTCCCGGAACCCTCACCCTCCCAACAAGCCTTCGCATCCCACCTAGGCGTGATGCGAGGTGCCAGCCTTTACACTCAAAGATGTCTACGTCGTGCCAGCTTTCGTCACGCCGCCAACCCGGACGACCGTTACCGGATCTCTGGCTTGCGTCTGGTCTTCCCTCCCACCTAAACTCAAGCCTATCTTGCGGCCATTGAGACCGGATGCCTTCTATGCTGCGCTGCAATACAATGGATTTATATAATTTAATTTCTAAATAATTCATCAAGGTGTAACTTACAACCTGATTTTTCAAGCGCTAGGATCCGCGCCCTGTTAGTCGGCCACCGCGCCGAGCCAACCCGCAGGGCGGCGCCTACCCAATAGGGCCCCGCCAGCAACCATTCCTGATTGCCTCCCCCCCAGAGGCCGACATCACAGGTAGCCAACGATGGTTTCTATTTTAGTTGCCGTGGCCTTCATGAGTACCCTGGGTTTGATGCTGGCCTCCATCCTCGTGGTGGCCAATAAGCACCTTTACGTCTTTGAGGACCCGCGCATTGATCAGGTGGAGGAACTCCTACCCAAGGCCAACTGCGGTGCCTGCGGCACAGCTGGCTGCCGCCCCTTTGCCGAACTCCTGGTCAAGCGTGAAATCGAGCCTGGCAAATGCACGGTCAACTCCAAAGACATGAACCAGGTCATCGCCAACTTCCTGGGCGTCGAAATGGGACACCAGGAGAAACAGGTGGCCCGCTTGGCCTGCGCCGGGGGCACTCACGTCGCATACATCCGTGCCTCCTATGGGGGGATCACTTCTTGCCGGGCTGCGGCCATGGTCTCCGGGGGCGGCAAGGGCTGCTCCTGGGGCTGCCTGGGGATGGGCGATTGTGAGCAAGTCTGTGACTTCAAGGCCATTCACATGAACCGCCACGGCCTGCCCATCGTCAGCGAGTCCGATTGCACCGCCTGTAACGACTGCGTTGAGGTCTGCCCCAAGGATCTCTTCAGCCTGCAACCCGTCAGTCACCAACTCTGGGTAGCCTGTAAAAACCGGGAATTCGGCGATGAGGCTGAGGCGGAATGTGCCGTCATCTGTACCGCTTGTGGTCGCTGCGCCCAAGACTCCCCCGAAGGCTTGATCGAGATTCGCGACAACTTGGCGGTCATTGATTACACCAAGAACAGCCTCGCCTCCCGCGTCGCCATTGAGCGCTGCCCCACTGGCGCCATCGTCTGGCTGGAAGGGGGGGGCAAGATAGAAAAGGGCAAGGATGCGCGCAAGGTGATCCGCAAGGAGGCTCTCAAACCCGCGAACACCAAGCCGCTGCCGATCGCCAGGGCCTAACCGCTGATTACCCGTAATTCGACAATCTTAGTAGCTTACCCACCAAGTATCCGGTTCGCCCGCGCTACCCAGTGCCGGGACTCACCCCTACCATACCGCTGAGAACACCATGGCCATATTCGGAAATAAAGACGAGAAGCCCTTCAAATATCCTGGCGTCCGCCAAGCGATGGACGGCAACAGCGCCGTCATTCTCTGCGAGCGCGAGGCCTCGGATGCAGCCGGGGCCTACCCCATCACCCCTTCCACCCAGATGGGTGAGTATTGGGCCGAAGAGGTCGCCAAAGGCCATCTCAACGTCTCAGGAAAACCCCTGGTCTTCGTCGAGCCCGAGTCCGAGCACGCCGCCGCGGCTGTCACCGCCGGCATGGCCATGACGGGTCTGCGCGCCACCAATTTCTCCTCGGCCCAGGGCGTGGCCTTCATGCACGAATCCCTATACGGCGCTGTCGGCAAGCGCCTACCCTACGTTCTCAACATGGGCTGCCGCGCCATCACCAAGGCCAGCCTCAACGTCCATTGCGCCCATGACGATTATCACTGCATCGATGACACGGGCTTCTTTCAGGTGTTCGGCAAGAACACTCAAGAGGCAGCGGATCTCAACCTCATCGCCCGCAAGGTCGCTGAACTTTCCCTGACCCCGGCGGTTGTGGCGCAGGACGGCTTCCTCACGACCCACCTGATCGAACCACTCATGGTCCCCGAACGGGCACTCGTGGCGGAATACCTCGGCCGTCCTGCCGACATTATCCCCTGCCCGACTCCAGCCCAGAAACTCGTCTATGGCGAGACCCGTCGCCGGGTACCCGAGGTCTGGGATGTGGACAAGCCCATGGTATCGGGCCCGGTGCAGAACCAGGACGCCTATATGCAGGCAGTTGCCGCCCAAAGGCCCTATTTCTTCCATCATATAGCCGCCCTCACCGACCAGGCGATGGATGAGTACTATGCCCTCACCGGCCGGCGTTACCGCCGCGTGAGGGGGTACAAGATGGATGATGCTGAATACGTGATTTTGGGTCAGGGCAGCATGATCCTACAGGCAGAGGCCGTCGCCGACTACCTGCGCGAGACTCGCAAGCTGAAGGTTGGCGTGGTGAATCTCACCATGTACCGCCCTTTCCCCGGCGACCTCCTCGGCAACCTCCTCAAGGGTCGGGCAGGCGTGGCCGTACTGGAAAGAACCGACCAGCCCCTGGCAGAGGACCTGCCGATCATGCGCGAGGTCCGGGCGGCCCTCACCAAGTGCCTGGAGAATGGCACCATCGGCCGTGATGAGAGCCCACCCTTTCCTGGCTATGCCGCCTATAAATCCGGTGACATGCCACGCCTTTACTCCGGCTGCTATGGTTTAGGCTCCCGGGACCTCCAGCCCGAGGGCCTGATCGCCGCCATCGAGAACATGTTGCCCACGGGTCGCCGCCAGCGTTTCTTCTATCTGTCGATAGACTTCCTTCGCGAGGCGACTGACCCCAAGGAAGAAATCCGCCTCCATGCCCTCCGCGAGGCCTATCCCGAGGTGATTAACCTTGCCCTCAAGGGCAGCGAGAATCCCAACCTGCTCCCCAAGGGTGCCATTACGGTGCGCCTGCACTCCGTGGGCGGCTGGGGGGCCGTGACCACGGGCAAGAACCTGGCCATGACCCTCTACGACCTCCTGGGTTTCGACATCCGCGCCAACCCCAAGTACGGCTCTGAGAAAAAGGGTCAGCCCACCACCTATTTCCTTTCAGCCGCCCCCGAGGCCATCCGTCTCAATTGCGAATACACCTATGTGGACGTGGTGATGTCCCCGGATCCCAACGTCTTCACCCATTCCAACCCCATCCTGGGACTTAAGAAGGGGGGTGTCTTTATCATCCAGTCCAACCTGGACAACCCGGAGGCGGTCTGGTCCACTTTCCCCGTTCACGCCCGGCGTTTCATCATCGACAATGAGATCCGGGTCTTCTACGTCGATGGCTTCAAGATCGCCCGTGACGAGGCATCTGACCTGGAACTTCAGTTCCGCATGCAGGGTAATGCCTTTCAGGGTGCCTTTTTCGCCGCCTCGCCGCTGATGGAGCGCGCTGGCCTCGACGAAAAAGGCCTCTTCCAGGCTATTGAAGACCAGTTGAGGTCCAAATTCGGTGGCAAGGGCGAACGCGTAGTGCAGGACAACCTGCGTGTAGTGCGCCGCGGCTTTGACGAGATCATTGAGATCCAGGATAAGCCCTTCTCCACTGGCCAACTTGTCCCCCACAAAGCGACTAAGTTACCCATCATGCTCAAGCAACTGCCTGATGGCGATGGCTTTATCTCCGACATCCACCGCTTCTGGCGGCAGACGGGTTACTTTTACGCCACCGGTCGCGGCAACAGCAACCTCGCAGACCCCTATCTGGCCTTGAGCCTGATGCCGGTCGCTACCGGTGTCTATCGGGACATGACCCAGATTCGCTTCGAATATCCCAAGTTCATCCCCGAGAACTGCACCGCCTGTGGGGGCTGCTTCGCTACCTGTCCGGACAGCGCCATCCCTGGACTGGTGAATTCCCTGGCCGAGATTTTCAACACTGCCATCCAGCGCGTCGAGAAGGGCATGCCCACCCAATATCTCCGCCGTGAGACCCGCAAGGTCGAGAAGCGGCTGCGGGAATTACTGGATGGTGCAGGAGAGAGCGCCAATACCCGCATCCTCCTCGACCAGGCCGTACTGGAAACCCTGGCTGCCTCGGAACTGGTGGGGGAGCAGAAAGCGGCCCTAGAGAAGGAGATGGGCCACTTCCTAGAGTCTCTGGCTGGCTTCCAACTCGCCGTCACCAAACCCTACTGGACCAACCGTGAAAAGAAGGAAAAGGGCAGTGGCGGCCTCTTCAGCATCACCGTCAACCCATACACCTGCAAGGGCTGCATGGAGTGTATCGAGGTGTGCGAGGACGGCGCCCTGGTAGCCGAACCTCAAACCGAACAAGCGATCACCGAGATGCAAGCCCGGTGGGGTTTCTGGCTGAACCTGCCGACTACCAATCCCGGCTTTATCCGCATCGAGGACCTCAACGAGAAGGTCGGTGCCTTGGAAACCCTGCTCCTCGACAAGGGCAATTATCAGTCCATGGTCTCCGGCGATGGAGCCTGCATGGGCTGCGGCGAGAAGACGGTCATCCATCTCTTCACCAGCACCGTCACCGCCCTGATGCAGCCGCGGATCAAACAGCACCTGGCAGAGATCGACGACCTCATCAACCGACTGGAGACCCATGTGCGTCTCAGACTGGCGGCCTGCGTCGACCTCACCAACACCGCGGCCATTGCCAAGGTACTGGATGACAACCATGACAAGGACATCACCCTTGGCGATCTGTCCACCCAACTCGACCAGGGGCGCAAGGCCCACCCCGTCGATCCTGAATGGCTAGGCTGGGTAACAAGGCTGTTGGGCCAGTTACGTGACCTCAAGGGCCGCTACACGGACTCCCAGCCCCGTGCCGAAATGGGCGTAATCAACTCGACGGGTTGTACCTCGGTCTGGGGCTCGACCTACCCCTACAACCCTTACCCCTTCCCCTGGACCAGCCACCTCTTCCAGGATTCGCCTTCGGTCGCCATGGGTATCTTCGAGGGTCACATGGGGAAAATGGCCGAAGGTTTCAAGGCCTTGCGCATGGCCCGTATCGAATTGGACAAGGGCTACCAAGCTGCCGAGCACCAGGCCTTCATGACCTATTTCAACTGGAAGGATTTTACCGAGGAGGAGTGGCGCCTTTGCCCACCGGTGGTGAGTATCGGCGGCGACGGTGCCATGTACGATATCGGCTTCCAGAATCTGTCGCGGGCACTCATGTCTGGCATGCCCATCAAGGTCCTGGTCCTCGACACCCAGGTCTATTCCAACACCGGTGGACAATCCTGCACCTCCGGCTTCATCGGTCAGGTGGCGGACATGGCCCCTTACGGCAAGGTCTGGAAGGGCAAGACCGAGATCCGTAAGGAGATGGGTCTCATCGGCTTGGCCCATCGCACCAGCTTCGTACTCCAGGGTTCCATCTCCCACCTGAGTCATCTGCTAGAGGGTTACATCGACGGTCTCAATAGCCACCGCCCTGCCCTGTTCAATATCTACGCGGTATGTCAGCCGGAACACGGTGTCCCCGACTACAGCTCCGAGCGCCAGAGTCGCCTGGCGGTGGAATCGCGGGCCTATCCCCTCTTCCGCTACGACCCGGATGTAGGTACCAGCTTCGAGGAATGCAGCTCCATCGAGGGTAACCCCAACCCCGAGGAGGACTGGATCTCCTGGGCCATCAAGTACCAGGACGAGGCCGGCAAGGAACAGCAGATGGAGGTGCCCATGACCTTCGCGGACTTTGCCATGACCGAAGGCCGCTTCCGCAAGCACTTTCGTAAGGCCCCACCCGAGACCTGGAACGATGCCATGGTGCCCCTGCATGAGTTCCTGGATCTGGACGCCGGGGATCGCGAGGGAAAATTCCCCTTTATTTGGGGGGTGGATAGCAAGAACCGCCTGATGCGCGCCCTGGTTTCCCAAGAACTGGTCAACTCCTGCGAGGAGCGGCGGGCCTTCTGGCGGCAGCTACGCGGACTGGTGGGGCTGGACCGCCAATTCGACGAGGAGGCGGTCCGGAATCAGGCCAAGGCCGAGATCGCTCAAAAGCTTACCACCAGCCTGATCGCCTTGGCCATGGGCGGTACTGGTGCTGGTGTCCTGGCGGACCTCGCCCCCAGCCACGGCTCCAACGGTTCGGGCATGCTCACCCCAGGCACCCCAACTGCCGCCGGCGGCTGGGAGCCCGTCTGGATTGAAAGCCCCGAGTGCACGGCCTGCGACGAATGCGTGAACATCAACCCCAAGATATTCACTTATAACGCCCAAAAGCAGGCCATCGTCCAGGATCCCAAGGCTGGCCCCTTCAGGGACGTCGTTAAGGCAGCGGAGAAATGCACCGCAGGCTGCATCCATCCCGGCACACCCCACAATCCTTCGGAAAAGGATTTGGACAAGCTCATCACCCGGGCAGCCAAATACCAGTAGTCCGAACCTCCTCCGGCCCGCCTCAGCGGGCCGGCCCCGCTCCTAGTGGTGAAACGTCATAAAGGTTAAGAGAATCATGGGCCTTATGAACCTCTTCAGCTCGCGCAGGACCTTCGACCACGGCATTCACCCCGTGGAGCATAAGGAGCAGACCGCTGACAAACCCATACGGCGCTTGTCCTTCGCTCCGGAACTGATCCTGCCCCTGTCACAGCACCGGGGGGCTCCATCCCGGCCCATCGTCAAGGCCGGCCAGGAGGTAGTCCGTGGCGAGCCAATCGCCGAGGCCGATGGCTATTTCTCCGTACCCATCCATGCCCCCGCGGATGGGGTCATCCGCACCATCGACCTGGCGCCCACGGCAGAAGGCCCCCGCATCCCCGCCATCTTCCTCAAGGTTCATCGTGCCTCCAATCAGGAGGTACTTTACGACTTGCCCCGTGACCTGTCGGTACTGACGGCGGACGAACTCATTTACGCCGTCCGTTCCTCCGGGCTCGTTGGCCTGGGGGGTGCCGCCTTCCCGAGTCATGTCAAGATGAAGCCCCCCGAGGGGCGCAAGATCGAGACCCTGGTCGTGAATGGTTGCGAATGCGAGCCCTATCTCACCTGCGACCACCGGGTCATGCTGGAACAGGCGGACAGTATCATGGCCGGCATCCGCATCGCCATGCGGGCAACTGGCGCGACCCGAGCCGTAATCGGCATCGAGGACAACAAGCCAGACGCCCTCGCCAAACTCAGGGCTCACCTGCCCACGGATCTCCAGGTCTCCGTCGAGGCGGTCGAGACCAAATACCCTCAAGGCGCCGAAAAGATCCTGATCAAAAGCCTCTTTGGCTGGGAGGTGCCTGCAGGCGGACTGCCGGCGGATCTGGGTATCGCCGTTTACAATGTCGGCACCTTGGCCCAGATGGGCGACCTCTTACCACTCAGCCGCGGCCTTATCGAACGCGTCGTGACCGTAAGCGGCCCTGGTGTCATGAAGCCTGGCAATTACCGGGTCCCCATTGGCACCCCCTTACGTTTTCTGCTCGAACAGACCAAGATGACCGATCAGGCCCACGAGGTTATTCTCGGGGGTCCCATGATGGGCATGTCGGTGGCCTCCCTAGAGGTCCCGGTGACCAAGGCCGTCTCGGGGGTTGTAGTCCTGGATGTCGAACACCCTGACCTGGCCCACCGCCAAGTCCTGCCCTGCATCCGCTGCTCGGCTTGCCTGGAGGCCTGCCCAGTGAACCTGAACCCCTCCATGCTTGGTCAATTGGCCCAACACCGGGAATACGACCGCATGGCTAAGGATTATTTTCTGGATCAGTGTTTCGAATGTGGCTGCTGCGCCTATGTGTGCCCTTCCAACATCCCCCTGACCCAGTACTTTCGAATTGCGAAGGCCATCAACCGCGACCAGAATAGAAAGATTCATTAAGCTCCCACCATGCCCAGACTCATCGAAATCCGTACCTCCCCGCACCTGAAACGGGCCATGACCGTGCCGCAGATCATGCGCACCGTGGTCTTGGCCCTGCTACCCATTTGCGCCTTTGCAATTTTTCAGTTTGGTCTCAGCGTTTTGTTCCTGCTGACCACTACCACGGGCGTAGCCGTGACCACTGAATATCTGTTTGCACGCCTCTCCCACCGGGGCAATAGCCTCGGAGACTGGAGCGCGGTCATCACGGGTCTGCTGCTGGGGCTAACCCTGCCACCCGGCTTTCCCCTGTGGATGGCGGCGGTAGCAGCCTTTGTCGGCGTGGGATTGGGTAAGGCCCTTTTTGGCGGTCTCGGCTTCAATGTCATGAATCCGGCCTTGGTGGGTCGGGCCTTCGCCCAAGCGGCCTTTCCGGTGGCCATCACCACTTGGACCCCCAGCCTCGCCCCTGGTCGGTTCCTGGAGTTGATCCCCTCGACCCTGACCCCTCCCTTGATGAGGCCTATCCCAGTCACAGAATGGCTTTTTGGTTTGGGCATCGATGGCTTTACCGGGGCCACACCCATGGCCCTCCAGAAGTTCCAGCAAATCGAGGCCAATCCCTGGGACCTGTTTCTCGGCTTGGTCCCAGGCTCGGCGGGGGAAACCTCCACCGCCCTCATTCTGGTATGCGGTCTCTATCTCGCCTTCCAACGCATGCTGGATTGGCGAATTCCCCTGGGTGTCATGGCGGGAGCCGTCCTCATCGCCCTGCCCCTTTGGCTCTATGATGGCCATCACTATCCGACGCCCTGGTTCGTCCTCTTTTCCGGAGGCCTCATGCTGGGGGCTTGGTTCATGGCCAGCGACATGGTCGGGTCACCAGAAACCCCTTGGGGCGCCCTTCTTTATGGTCTCTTCATCGGCATCCTAACCGTCGTCATCCGCCTTTTCGGGGGCCTCACGGAGGGCATCATGTACGCCATCCTGATTGCCAACGCCGCCGCACCTCTGATTGCCGCAGCCACCCAACCGCGCGTCTATGGCGCCCGGAAGGAAAATAGGTCATGAATACCCCTGTGATAACCAGCGAAACCTCACCGGTTAGCAGTCAAGGGGCGTCACAAGTCCCTGCCCAAATCGCTGCCACCCCTGCCGCCGCCATGATCAAGGCCTTGGGTTTAATCTCCATGATTTCGGGCTTACTGGTGGCCTTGGCCTATGAAATTACCTCGCCCATCATTGCCGAAGGTCACCGCCTTGCAACCGAAAAGGCTGTGTTGCAGGTCTTCCCCGGTGCCGTCTCCAAACGGGACTTTATCCTAGGACCCAAAGGGCTGATACCCAGAGATAATACGGACCAGGAGACTGGCGCGACCGGTGAACCTGTTTACGCCGCCTATGATGCCCAAGGCCACCTCAAAGGCGTGGCTATCACTGGTACCGGCAATGGTTACGCGGGCCCGGTCGAGGTCATGTTTGCTTACGCCCCCGACCACCAGGCCATCGTGGGTAGCAAGGTGCAAAAATCCAATGAGACTCCGGGTTTCGGTGACAAACTGGATAAGGATCCCACCTTCCTGAAAAATTTCACCGCCCTGGACGCCAGACTCAATGCCGAAGGCACAGCCCTGGCCAATCCCATCGTCACCGTCAAACACGGCGCTAAGGTCGAACCTTGGCAAATCGACGCCATTTCCGGAGCAACCATCTCCTCACGAGCAATGGGCAAGGCAGCCAACCAGGCCGCCCAGCGTGCCGTACCCGCCATCCAGCATGATTTGGCGATCTTGTCGCAACCCTGAGTAACCGGGAGATATTAGACATGGCTGAGTCCCCCCCGCAGACAACAAGCGCAACCCCGCCTTCATTCCCCTTTAATCAACAAGAAACCCTTACCGCGGACACCTTCCTACGGGGTCTTTGGGAAGAAAATCCAATTTTCGTCATGATGTTGGGGATGTGTCCAACATTGGCGGTCACCAGTTCCACCATCAATGCCATCGCCATGGGCCTGGCGACCACCTTTGTGCTGGTCGGATCCGGGGCCTTGATCTCGCTGCTACGTACCTGGATACCCAAGCAGGTGCGCATCGCCAGTTACATCGTCATCATCGCCACCTTCGTCACCGTGGTGGACTACGCGATCCAGGGCATCAGCCTGGAGCTTTATTCTGCCTTGGGGGCCTTTCTCCAACTCATCGTGGTCAACTGCATCATCCTTGGCCGCGCAGAGGCCTATGCCTCCAAACAGCGGCTGGTGCCCACCCTCGTGAACAGCCTTGGCATGGGCACAGGCTTTACCTTGGCCCTGCTTTGCCTGGGCACCGTACGCGAGATTCTCGGCAATGGTACCCTGTTAGGGATCCAACTATTTACAGACAACTTCCAACCTTGGTTGATCATGGTCCTGCCTCCCGGAGGCTTTTTTGTCCTCGGCGCCTGGCTGCTGCTATTTGCCTGGCTGAAGCAACGTCGGGAGCGCCAGATCCTGGACCATTCTGGAGTAGGGGCACATGGGTAACGAGTCACTTTTTTCAATATTTCTCAACACGGTAGTCGTAAACAACTTTGTGTTGGCTCTGTTCCTCGGCATCTGCCCCTTCCTCGGCACCTCCGCAAAGAAGGAAACGGCATGGAACATGGGTCTGGCCACCACCTTTGTCATGGTCGTCAGTTCTGTAAGCGCCTATGGTGTCAACTGGCTGTTAGTCGCGTTGGACCTCCAATTCCTGCGACTCATCTGCTATATCGCTATCATCGCCTCGGCGGTCCAACTGGTAGAGATGTTCGTCAAAAGGTTCAGCCCGGGCCTCTTCCGTTCCCTGGGCATCTTCCTGCCGCTCATCACCACCAACTGCGCTGTCCTAGGGTTAGCCCTCTTCCAAACCTCCCGAGAGTATGATTTTATCCAAAGTCTGGTTTATAGCCTTGGGGCTGGAGTGGGATTCACCCTGGCTCTGATGCTAATGGCAGG
>CAZFZB010000016.1:0-4107 GCA_964523415.1 uncultured Chromatiaceae bacterium
CCAACCGCCAACAAACTGAAGAGAACAAAATGCCTAACATGCCCTCAAAAGCGACCCCGGCCAGCGCGTTTGGGAAGCGTCGGTGGGCGCGCTGTCCGGGTCGCTTTAGGGTTTCCGTTCGGTCTGAAAGTGGCCGCAATGTGAGTGCCAAATTGACAGGATGATGAACACCCAATACAAACATGAAGAAAAGCGTTTACATCGAGACATCTATTCCAAGCTATCTCACGGCAAGGCCCAGTCGAGATGTGAGAGCTGCTGCATGGCAAAAAATCATAACGGAATGGTGGGATTCGGCCAGGCAAGATTATGAAATTTTCACGTCAGAATTGACCATAATTGAAGCATCTGCAGGGAACCAGGAGGCAGCAGAAAGAAGGCTTTTGGTTCTCCGGGAAATTCCAGAGTTGAAAATTGATGAAGAACTGCAGGAGCTTGCGGAACTGTTAATCCTCAAAGGAGGAATACCTACTTCGGCTGAAGCTGATGCTCTTCATGTGGCGGTGGCTGCGGTACACAGAATTGATTACCTCCTCACTTTGAATTGCCGTCATATAGACAACGCGAAGAATAAGCCGATTATTCGTGCAATTTGCATTGCCGCTGGCTATCCCTATCCAGAGATATGCACTCCTATGGAGTTGCTACCAGAGAACGACGAAGATGTATACAGACGAAATCATTGATGAAGTTTGGAAGAATCGAGATTCATATACTTCCGGGCATCACCACAATCTTGCAGCGATGGTTGCAGATCTGAAATGCCGGCAAGAAAGGTCTGGTTGTCAGCTTGTAGATAGAAGAGACCGAACAAGGCGCTCAACTCGGACTGCCTCAGTCGCTGGCGCTCCTTCGGCAACCAGTTAGCGCAAGCGTTGAACTAATCCGCTTCACGGGGCTTTTCGGAGCCCATCCGCAATGGCCATGGAAAGCCGAATGAAGGAAGCATAAGGAAAGCAGGAAGAGAGAATAGTCCAGCGCATGCGCTCCGCCCGCCGCACGCCGCCTGCGCTCTCCCCGCGTATCGCCCACACTCCCTGCGACCCAATCCGGGTCACTCTTGGAGGATCGGACGATGACACCCCTGCGCCAGCGCATGATCGCCGCCATGCAGATGCGCGGCTTCTCCCCCGCACCCACGCCAGCTATCTCGATGCGGTGAGGGACCTCGCCAAATTCACCCGGCGCTCCCCGGACACCCTGGAGCATGCCGATCTCAGGCGCTACTTCGAGCACTTGATTTTAGAGCGACAACTGGCCCCGGCCAACGTGCGCTTGTTCTACAACGGCATCCGATTTCTCTACCAGCATGTGCTCGCCTGGTCGGCGGCTGTCCCTGTCCCAAGTGCCACAAGGGGCGGATGCAGGTGACCGCCCATCTGGCCTCGCAGCGCCGCGACCCGGGAGGTTCGACCCGCTCGTCGTCCTGACCGCACGCGGAGCGTCGCCTGCTCGGACAGGCCATCCCGCGGCCTACGTTGGCGCTGGCCCGAAACCCCAGAAATCGGCTAGTCTTGGTCCCCAAGTGCCGCCCAACCCCCCCCTCGGAGCCCCCAGGATGCCCGGTTTCCTCCCCCGTCGCCGCCGCCGGCCCCTGACCGCGACCCCATGCGGTTGCCTGCCGCCCCCATCCGGGGGATGAAATCCCCTATACTCGGCTCGGACCAAGCCCGCCCTGGGCACAGGGCCAGGATTGGATTAGTCCAACAGACGTTTATCCGTCGTGTGCGTCAGGCGCCACTCAGACCGCGAGATCAGTGTGTCGCGCACGACGGATAAACGATTAGTAGACGGCCATGGGAGCTTTTGGGGAGACTCGAGCGTACCATGCAAGCGTATGGTAGGCCTCAATCAAATGGAAACAGAATCAATACTGCTCTGTGCTACAGAAATATCGACCTATTTGGGGCCGAATTGTTTGACCAATGCCACAGGGTTCTTCTTCCAGCGGGAGCACAAGTTATTCTTAGTGTCTAGCAGGCACGTTTTTTTTGACGAAGAATCGAAGCACTCTCCTGACCACGTGGTCATTAAGTTCCATACCGACAAGAACAATGCAACACGTGCGATTGATTTCTCCATACCCCTGTACGTAGATGGCAAATCTCAATGGATTTCGGGATCTGACCGGGCGGGGGAGATCGACGTTGCAGCGATACATATTTTCAGGGAGCGGTTGCCGAGGGAGGTTGTATACGAGGCGTTCGGGCCACAGAACTTATTAGGGCAGGAAAGTACGGTGGAGATCGGTACGCCGTTGCTCATAGTCGGGTTTCCACTTGGGTTTCATGACACGCTGCATAACCTTCCAGTCGTGCGTCACGCAATTAACGCCTCTTCTTTCGCCCTAAGGTTTCAAGGCAACGGATATTTTCTCACCGACGCACGAACTCATCGGGGTTCAAGCGGTGCTCCTGTGGTGTGTAGAGATAACGCGGCAGGACCTTTGCCATGGCGTCTTTTGGGCATCCATTCTAGCCGACTCGACATGACTGGCAGGGACGCGGAATTAGATGAAGCATTAGGATTAAATTGTGCTTGGTTCGCAGATATCCTACTTACGCTTACGGAGGCAAGGGAGTCAGGGTGAGCATCTGGCCGTCTAACAACACGTTGCAGGTGACATTTGACCCGCTGCCCATTTTTGCTTCCGTAGAATCAGGCATCGCCTCACATGCACCTGAACGTGGGCGTTGGGCCTCAGTGTCGTCACAGCAGATTCCGATGACAAAAGGCACACATCCAGCTACGAAGCTCCCATTAAGCCATTTCGCTGGGGTTCCGAAAAGAACGAGGTGCTCAAGACTGTCAATCCCAGCCGAAAGGCAACCCGGGACTACTTGAAGCAAGGTGATCAAGATGCCAACCAGGCTTGACCTCGAAGACAGTGAACTGCTGGAGGCCTTTGAACAAGGCGAGCTGAAATCCGTGGCCAGCAAGGATGAGTTGTCCAAGTTCAAGGCAGCCGCCCGAGCGACCGCCATCAAGGATCGGCGCGTCAATATCCGTCTTTCTTCCGGAGATTTGTCGGATATTCAGATAAAGGCGCTCGAAGAAGGCATTCCCTATCAAACGCTCATTGCCAGCGTTCTGCACAAATACGTCAGCGGCCGATTGACCGAGCGCCCTGATCCAGTGAGCCAGGGGTCAAAAAAGGTTGCCGCCAAGTAGCCCCATAGAGCCTTTTCGTGAGAACAATGCCCAACGAATAAGGAAAACTCGTGGTTCGCTTCGCTCACACGACTTGTCCTTATTCGTTAGACCGCAAGATCACTAGCCCACCTTTGAGGTCTATGCAATGAGTAAAAAGCGATTAGCACTTTTCGCAGCAGTCAGCCTTGCTGTAGGCGGCCTATTAGGCCTCGCTGGGTCTTTCTCTCCACCTGAAATCCGCGGCATTGCCTGGGGGCTAGACGGCATCGCGCTCGTAATGGGCGCGCTCCTTCTCGGAGTTCACCACATCAAACTAGGCAACGAGCAGATGGCTGCTGGGTTTTTCACTTTCGTCGCCGGTCAGACCTTGGTGGTTTCTGGCTCTGCGATGGATCTCGCGTCAAGCTCAGCCTCCTTCGGTGCAGGCGTCGGGCTTTGGGCTGCTGGATTAGCTCTCGTCAGCGCTTCCTCAATGGTGCCAATCTTCGTGAGAGCCACGGGTGCCATTGCAGCGGTGCTGTTCGCAGTAGTCGCGTTGCAGATCTTCGGCGGTACAGCGCTCACGCCTCTGTCCCATCCATTGCCCTTCAATGCGTACCCCTTCCTTGTGCTTACGCTGTTTGGTTGGGCATGGTCCCACTACCGGCAAGCCCGAGATGCGGCCTAACAAGTCCATAACCGGGAAGCCCACAGCCTGAGGTTCAGGGTTACCATCTGAGCGGGACGCTGGGTTTCTTGACCTTTATTAAGCTCGGGCCACTCCAATGGGACAAATAGAGCGGGGACGGATGGTCATTGGGAAACTGCAAATGAGATGGTCCAAGAAGCCCTTCGAGGGGTCCCGGTTTGCTGGTGCCGAGTTTGGTGTTGCGGGGATGGCCAGAGCCCCTTATTGGCGCCGTCAGGCAACCCAGACCCTGAAGCCATCGCTTATTGCTACTGGATTCCTATGCT
>CAZFZB010000016.1:4207-11387 GCA_964523415.1 uncultured Chromatiaceae bacterium
CGTCAGGCAACCCAGACCCTGAAGCCATCGCTTATTGCTACTGGATTCCTATGCTTAGCCCTTGCAAGCGGTAACGCCCCTGCCACCGATTGCCAGCAAGCGGTCACCACCCCGGAACTCAATCAGTGCGCAAAGATAGAACAGCAGAAGGTCGAAGCCAAGCTCAATCAGGTCTATCAGCAGGTGTTGAGGACCCTCAATGAGCCCGATACAGAGTCTGATAAGTTCTCAGAAATGAAGCAAAAGCTCATCCAAGCGCAAAGAGCCTGGGTAAAGTTCCGAGAACTCGATTGTGATGCCGTTTACAGCTTCCATGCTGGGGGAACCATCAGAACCCTGATGTTCATTGATTGCATGCAGGAACATGCGACGCAGCGCATTAAGGACCTGGAAGATACCTATGGCTCAAAGTGAAAGACAGGGTTGCGAACCCGAGGGTCTAACCGATGTATCAAACCTCTCCACCTGCTCGCACCAATAGGTTAGGGTTAGGATACAATCAGATGGGCCTGCAACGTTCAACTCTACTGATATTCGCAACGGTCAGTACCCTGGCGATGCTGGTCCTCTCCGGCTGGCACCCCTATGATCGTGCGACCTGGTTAATGGAGGTTCTTCCGGTCATCATCACCCTCCCCTTGCTTTGGCTGACCTACAGGCGCTTCCCGCTAACCAACCTGCTCTACGCCTTAATCTTCCTGCACGCCGCAATCCTCATGCTTGGTGGCGCCTACAGCTACGCACGGGTGCCGATCGGGTTTCAGTTACAGGATCTATTTCAGCTTGATCGTAACCCCTACGACAAGATTGGCCACTTCTTTCAGGGGCTTGTACCTGCGCTGGTGGCCAGGGAGATTCTAATTCGCGGCGGCTATGTTCGAGGTCGTCGTATGCTCGCATTTCTGGTCATCTGTATCGTTCTTGCAGTCAGCGCAACCTACGAGTTCATCGAATGGGGCGCGGCGCTATTGTTAGGGCAGGGTGCCGACGACTTCCTGGGCACGCAGGGTGACCCATGGGATACCCAATCCGATATGTTTTTCGCCTTCGTTGGCTCCCTGGTGGCTTTGACGGTATTTTCAAGGTTTCATGACTCCCAATTGGCGCAACTCGGCCGGGGCCGCGATCTTCATGATCGCTCAGGGGTTAGCCTGGAATCCGGTATGTCAGAATCACCCAGCCAGGATCCCTTTGACCTCGACCGGTTTGTTGCGGCGCAGCGAGATTCGTTTGATCGGGCATTGGCAGAGGTCAAGAGGGGTCGGAAGGCATCGCACTGGATGTGGTACATTTTTCCTCAGCTCCGGGGCCTCGGTTACAGCACGACATCCCACTACTATGGGATATCGGGTCCAGACGAAGCTTACGCTTACCTCAGGCATCAGGTATTGGGGCCTCGTTTGATTGCCATCTGC
The DNA here is from genome assembly GCA_964523415.1 of uncultured Chromatiaceae bacterium. Lineage (GTDB taxonomy): Bacteria > Pseudomonadota > Gammaproteobacteria > Chromatiales > Chromatiaceae > M0108. Next base: position 5,623 of record CAZFZB010000016.1, read on the forward strand.
GAGGCGGTTCTAGATGTTGAGGGGCGATCAGCCACCGAGATCTTTAGCAAACCAGATGACATGAAGCTTCGATCATGCGCAACCTTGTTCGCGCATGTTTCTGAACCCGACTCCCTATTCCATAAGATCATCGATAGGTACTTTGATGGATCCAAGGATCAGCGCACGATTCAACTCCTTGAGGGTCGGTGATGCGATCTTGTGCCAACTTGGCCGAGCTAATCCCAGTGAAAGACCAGAGTCGACCCTATGGCTAGTTAAGCGATTTCCAGTATGGGGGTAATCAATATGGCTTGGAAGTCAATGCTTTATCAGGATGCTCGGCCCCAAATGGAGGCGGGCGATGTCATAGCCTTTTCCGGAAAAAGTAACTTCTCGGAATTGATCAAGTGGGCGACCAGGGGACAGGTATCGCACGTCGGGGTGATCCTTAAATCCAAGTTATTGATCGAGGGGGACCCTCAAGCTGGAATATTCAATCAGATCATAGAATCAACCTCGCTGAATGGATTTTCCGGTGTCAGCATCAGCCGGCTCAGCGATCGTCTTGAGACCTACATTGGAGAAATTTGGTGGCTGCCATTAAGCCAGAGCACCAGGGCAACAATGGACCTAAAGAAGTTTTATGACTTTCTCATCCATCAGGAGCGGAAGGAATATGATTTGCCTCAAGCCATCACATCGGCACTCGATGCGCTCGATAATGTTCCCGTCATTGGCAATGCATCCCATAATGTCGAGGACCTTTCTCGCTTTTTCTGCTCTGAACTTGTAGCTGCCGGCTTGGAGGCATCCGGGGCCATTTCACATATCAATGCGTCTGAGGTGACGCCAATCGACCTGTGCTCCTTTTCGATCTTCGAGTCTGATTATTACCAACTTAAGGGTAATCGCAAAGAGATTCGAGGTTTTAATGCCATTGATCCCACTGGCTGGGGGGAATAGGGGAATCTCATGGCCTTCGACGAGACCCTTGCCGACCGGGTCCGTGCGATCATTCGCACTGATCCGACAGTGAGCGAAAAGCGTATGTTTGGAGGGCTCGCCTTCCTGGCATCAGGAAATATGAGCGTCGGGGTACAGGGAACTGAACTGATCGTTCGCGTTGGCCCTGCAGAGGGCGTCACACTGCTCAACCAACCCGGTGTTCGTGTCTTCGACATCAGGGGCAGGCCGATGAAGGGCTGGCTGCTTGTGGCGGCCACAAGCGTGCGAGATCAGGAGAAATTGAGTGCTTGGATTGCCCTGGGAATGAGCTACGCCAAGTCCTTGCCTCCAAAGTGACTTTTCGGGTTGTGCGGGCTCTGGTCAACCTGGCTCTGACTAGGAGTGCGGTTCATCCTCCTCGTCCAACCCGCGATTCGCCAAGGCGCCTGGCGTCGGCGATCGCGTAAGCCCTCACCTTAGCCACCATCATCTCCGGGCTCATGACCTTAGCAACCCTCCTTGCCATTGCCCTTGTTGCCACACTGCTCGTGGGCATCCTGTGGCGATTTGCATCCCGTCGCCAACAGCTCCCTTGCCCAGTTTGGCTGCGCTGGCTCGTAGAATTGGACAATCCCTTCACGAGGACAAACCGAGCCCACTTCATTGTCGGGACCCTTGCCCTGTCGCCAGGCATGACCGTCCTCGATGCCGGATGTGGACCAGGGCGCCTGACGGTTCCCCTGGCCAGAGGCGTCGGCCCGACTGGACGTGTTGTTGCCTTGGATATTCAGCCTGGAATGCTCGACCGGGCCAAGGTTAAGACGGACATGGCGGGTCTGACAAACGTGGAATTTGTTGCGGCGGCGCTGGGTGAGGGCAGGCTTTCCGCCAATTACTTTGATCGTATGGTCTTAGTGACCGTCCTCGGGGAAATTCCCAATCCCGCCATGGCTCTTCGCGAGCTATTCCACGCCCTTAAGCCGGGAGGCCTACTTGCAATCGTTGAGGTCATTTTCGATCCGCACTTTCAGTCCCGCAGTACCATCACCAGCCTGGCCCTGGCTGCTGGCTTTCGTGAGCGAGCTTTCCATGGTCACCGATGGGCCTATGTCATCCACTTCGAGAAACCTGCTGGCGGCTAACCGCTCACTTCGAGCAGGCCTCGCCTGCGAGGCTGCACGCTGATTTCGGGGTATACGGGAATCTAAGCTTTAACCTTTAGATATGGGGCCGATCGCATCGCTGGCCGATGTGGGATAGGGGGTGGGGATGCGTAAAGGCATCCCAATCCGACTTGCTTCATGGTTGGGTTGCTACACCCCCAATCCCGGCCGGCGGCGGCCAGGATTGGGGCAGGCCATTAACCAAAGTCATTGCGCAGTATTTCCCCCGTCCGCCGGCATATCTCCCGGCCATAGTCGGTCCAGAGACCTTGGCCCCAGTAGCGGTAGCAACTGGTCTGAGAGGACATGAGGTGAAAGAGGGCGTTGCGATAGCGGGGTTGATCGCTGGGGATACCGGGCTTGAGGACCTTTTCATGGAAGAGGACGCTGGCCTCCTCCATGGGGCCCAGCACATTGTCATAGCCCCGCACCCAGGACAGGTCATTTGTCCAACTCCCGCCCTCCATGTGGAAGCGATGGTCGGAGCGCTTGAGTTCCTCGATGACACTGGCTAGGCGCTCGGGGCCGGCGCCGGGTTGCATCCGCTCCCAGATCTTGCCATGGAAGAGGGGCTGGACTACCGGCAGGTCGGCGGTGCGGATACCCAAGGCGAAGAGGTGTTCCAGGTACTCGCTGGCGTTCAGCAGCGGTACGGGCGAGCCACTGGCGGCGCGAACCACTTCCAGGTACTTGGCAGGGAACTCATTCATCATGACCCCGCCATTTTCTCCATCAGCGATCTGGGTGACGAGGGGCGGCACCGAGCGCCCGGCCAGTTCCAGGGGATTGAGGCCCTGTGCCTCATACCAGGGCTGCATCTGGGCTACCAGCTTGGTATCCGAGCCCTGGGTCTTGACAATGGCGACGATGTCGGCGGTTTCACCCCTGGAATTGGTGCAGACCAGGCGATGTGGCAGGTGAGGGCGCTCGGGGTTGCGATGATTATGGGGCTGCTCGACGCTATGCTCCTGGACCAGAACCCACTGATAGCCGCAGTCCCGCAGGGTCTTGACGAATTCGTAGGCTAGGTCCGGGTGATTGGGTAGGGCCATCTCGCTGGGAGAGAAGCCGCGCACGCGCTCCAGGGCCTCCCAGCCGAAGATGGCGGCGAAGTGGTGCTGCCAGGCGCGCACATGGAGGCGGAAGTCCTGAACCGGGGTGGAGGGGGCGACGGCGTGGCCCCAGGGCATGCCGAGCCATTCCACCGCCCAGTTATAGTCCGGATTGCAAGTAATGCCCTTGAGGGCGTCGAGGACGTCGTGGCGGCCCATCTGGCGCAGGCCGTGCAGGAGGGTGCCGGAGTATTCCAGCATCACCCGCGGTGATTTGCCCTCGCTGATGAGTTGCGGGATGAACTCGCCCATGCGTTTGTAGCACCAGGCGAAAACGGGGGCATTGTGGTTGTCGCCAAAGCCCTGGTTTTCCATCATGTGCTGGAGATTGCCGATGAGGGTAGCGGTACGTAAGTCGCCGCCACCAGCCGGAATCAGTGGTTGGTGCATGTGCAGGGCAATGGCCGTGGCGGCCCGGACCTGGCCGAAGTCGATGCCCCCCCGGTTACGAAAAAGGGTCTTGGCGGCACCAGCGGCCAGGGTTTGGGAGACATCGGCCTCTCGGCCAGAGACATTGGGTAGACCTTCGACATATTCGGGCAGCGAATTCACGGTTGGGAACCTTCCGTTTGGGTTGAGGATGGGGGGACAGGGCTGGCAGTGGCAGTGGCTTCGGGGTCCGGTGAGGCAGCGGTCTCCGCGGCGGTTGGGCTGGAGAGCGGCTCGGGCAAGCTCTCCCTGACCCGCGCCAGGGCCTGGCGGGAGACGGCGAGATCGGTCTCTGATCGGTCCACCCAGGCCTCGCCCCAGTAGAAGTTGCAACTCGTCTCGGCGCGCAGCAGGCGCCAGGTCGCCTCCTCCAGATCCTTTGCCAGGACCTCCTCCTGCTCCAGCCCCAGATCCTTGATTCGGGAGCGGGCCTGGTTCAGGGCCTGATTCTGGAGGAGCAAGGCTTGCAGGGCTGTCTTCTGGGTGCTGGAGCCGGTCCATTGGGTGAAGTCGCGGCCGTCATGCCAGCCAGTGTTCCAGGCCCCGGTCTCGACTGAGACCTCGCCCATGGGTCCATAGACGTTCAGGTAATTGGAGATGAAGGTGGGTGCCACGGGCGAGCGGCCCGCCCGCGCGCGTTCGAGTAGCGGGAGATAGAAGGCGCTCCAGAAGTTGGCGCCGGGGGTGGTGTTGCGGAACCAGCCACCGTTCTCGCCATCGGTGCAGGTGGTCACCAGGGGTGGGAAATCACACCATCGTGTGCGCTCCTCCACCTCCTTCAAGAACCAGTCCAACTCCATGCCGGATTCCTGGGCGTTGGACAGGTCACGGTCGCGGACTATGACCAGAATTTCGGCACCTTGGTAGCGGGCGATATGGGGTCGGTAGCGCAGTTCATGCCACTCCATCGGGGTGATCGGCTTGACATGCTCGCTGTCCACCAGGACATACCGATAGCCATGGGCCCGTAGCAAGGGGATAAGTTCCATCGAGAAACCCATCTCTGGCGGCCAAAAGCCCTGGAAGGTGGGGCGCCAAAAGAGGTGCTTGGCGATGTCCAACCAGCGCTTCAGGTGCAGGGGCCGGTCGGATTCGGGGATCAGGGGCAGCACCGGATGGTAATAGCCGGTGCCCAGGATTTCGAAGAGGTCCTGGTTTTGGAACTGCCAGAGCAGGGCGCCACAATCGACGGTGCCATAGACCCGTTCTTGGAAGGCTGGGTCCGACAGAGTCTCCAACAGGGTGCCGGATAGGGACAGGTGGACCCGTGCCAAGTCCTCGTAACCCCAGAGGCTGCGGGGAATGCGGTCCAGGGCGTAGAGAATCTCCCGCGCCTCCCAACTGCCTTCGTCAAGCATGGCCTGCAGGTTGCCAGCCGGCTGGTGGAGATTGAGGACCAAGGCGTGATGGGCGATCATCCGTATGTCCCTTGCAATAAAATAATGGAAGTAGCGAATTTTCACCCTGCGTGGCGGGTGACTGCAAGGCAATCATCATTTCCCACACCCGGTGCCGGACCGATCGAAAGGCCCTGCCCTGCTGCCCCTATGACTCCAATCCACGTCGTTGCCGGTGCTCTTCAGGATCCCCAAGGGCGAGTCTTGATCGCCCGGCGGCCCTTGGGGGTCCATCAGGGCGGTCTCTGGGAATTTCCGGGTGGAAAGCTGGAACCGGGTGAGACGGCCCTTCAGGGCCTGGGACGAGAATTGGCGGAGGAGCTGGGAATTCGAGTTCTGGTCACGCGGCCCCTGATTCAGGTCCTTCACGACTATGGCGACCGGCGGATTCTGTTAGATGTGCATCGGGTGCTAGGCTTCGAGGGCCAGCCGGTAGGTCGGGAAGGCCAGCCCCTGGCCTGGCGGCATCCCCAGGATCTGGATCCCGGGTTCTTTCCCGCCGCCGATAGACCCATTATCTTCGCCCTGCGGTTACCCTCCCGCTACCTCATTACTGGTGATGATCCGAAAGGGCCAAGGGAATTCCTGGCCCGGCTGAGGCGGGCGCTGGAGGGTGGGGTGCGGCTAGTGCAGTTGCGTGCCCCTGACCTGGCGGATAGGGACTACGCCGAGTTGGCGACCGCGGCCTGGGACCTCTGCTGTAGTCAGGGGGCGAGGTTGCTGCTGAATCGGGATCT
>CAZFZB010000016.1:11487-35255 GCA_964523415.1 uncultured Chromatiaceae bacterium
GGAGATCTGGATCTGGCTATCGACCGAGGTGCCCAAGGGGTTGCGGTAGCTGAGGGGCCTGGGTCACCGTGAGTGCGGTGAGGGGATGGCGTCTGCTGCCTCTGGCCAAGGCTCAGGGCCTTGGTGCGGGTCGTCCGGGTCGATAGCCTCAGAGTCAGGTATGCGATGGCCCTCGTCGAACCAGGCGCCCAGATCGATGAGGCGGCAGCGCTCACTGCAGAAGGGTCGCCATGGGGAGGCGCTGGTCCAGGGGACGGAGGCGCCGCAATGGGGACAAGGTACCCGCGTGTCGGTCATGGCTTCTGCTCCCTGAACCCTCAAAGCATGCAACAGGTCAGGCTAAATTCCACGTCGGAGCGGATTGGCTCAGGGGCATCCTCGATGCCACCGCGCAAAAAGCGTATGGCGAAGCGGTTTTTGTGCCCGCTGATCTCGGGAAAAAGAGAGGGGTCGGTATCCACCGCAATACGCAGCATCTGGGCTGGCGTGGGCGATTCCAGGGACTCCTGATAGAGTCCTTCGTGGGCGATGACCCTGCGCGGGGCACCGCTGCGGCGAATGAAGTCGAGCATGAGGCGGATGGCGGTGATAACGGGCGCCAGATCCTCGGTCCAGAGGGCAATCTGACGGTCCCGCTCGCGCACGGGCCGAGCCAGCCAGTGATAGTACTGGGGAAGGTCGAAGCCGCAGGTACCCCCGGGGAGGCTGCCGCGTTGGCCAACCCCCTTGAGAAATTCGTTTTCACGGATACGCTGGCCGATGGGGCGTTCCAGATTACGCAAGCCATCGGCGGCGGCGTTGATTTCTCCAAGGAAACCATCTAGGGCCTTACGGCTAACCCCTGGCTTATCCCTGACGCGATCAAGGGTGGCGGCTTGACGGTCAAGTTCCTTGATGAGTTCGGTTTTGATGTCGGCGCGGGAACTGATGGTGGCGATATCCAGCAGGGTCTCGATCAGGGCCCGTGAGGCCCAGTGATTATCCTGGGGCCGCAGGAAGGCCAGTTTTTCGAACAGATGTTCGAGCCGCAACTGGGTGCGGGTGCGTTCGTTAAGAGGATGTTCGAAGGTAAGGGTCGTGGCCACGGAGATTCCAGGTGAGATGGGGTAATAAAGAAGCACGCGTCCGGAGCGCCTCGATAAGAATAACGATTATACGCTGGGTGCGGGGGTGTCGTGTCGGGACGGGAAGGGGATGCCTGCCGCCTTGGCCCGGGACCACGGAACCCTGGCCCTCAGGGTGATTTGGCATAGGCGAAGGCATCCGAAAACATGTGCTCCCGGCTGAGTCCGGCGGTGGCGAAGGCATTGCTTCCGGTTTCGACCATGATGGGCGGGCCAGCCATATAGACATCGAAGCCGCTCATATCCGGGTGGTCGGCTAATACGGCGGCGTGGACGAAACCCGTGCGACCGGTCCAGTCCGGGTCGGGTTCCGAGAGGACCGGGGTGTAACGGAAATGGGCGTGATCGCGAGCCCATTGCCTGGGCAGATCCGGCAGGTAGATATCATCCCGGGTACGCACACCCCAATAGAACTCAATAGGGCTGGGGATGCCGATGTGAAGGGCATGCTCGATGATGCCCTTGATGGGGGCGAAACCCGTGCCGCCCCCAACCAGAATGATGGGGCGGACCGAGTTTTCACGCAGGGTGAAGGTTCCCAGGGGGGCCTGGATGCGCAGTATGGCCTTCTCGGCCAGGGCATCGAAGATGAAGCTGGTGAATTGGCCCCCAGGGACGTGGCGCACATGTAATTCGATCAGGTCATCATTATGAGGGGCATTGGCGATGGAGAAGGCGCGCCGCTTGCCGCCCTCCAGGAGGAAGTCAAGGTACTGGCCCGCGAGAAAGGCTAGTCGCTGGTTTTCTGGCAGTTTGAGGAAGAGGCGGACCACGTCGTGGTTCAGAAACTCCTTGTCCACTACCCGGCAGGGCAGGGTACGGATCTCAATCTCGGCGGCGCCCTGGATCTCCGTGACACCCAGTACCAGATCGCTTTCGGGCACGGCCTGACAGACGAGGCAGGCGCTGGGCTCGCGGCCTTCCAGGGCCTGAATGTTGCCGCTCGGGTAGGCGATTTTTCCCGAAATCAGGGTGGCAATACAGGATCCACATTGGCCGCCGCGGCAGCCGTAGGGCAGGATAACACCCTGACGCAGGGCTGCCTCCAGCAGGGTTTCACCAGCCTTGGCCTCGAAGTGATGGCCGGCGGGTTGCGTCTGGATGTCGAAGGTCATGGCGCCTTGGGCCTCGTTGGAGTGGGGTTTGAGTGCGGGCGGTATTAGCACAAGTGCCCGATTGGATGAAAAAGATGCGCCCAGTGGGCCGGAATTGCAATAAACTCCCGCTCGGAATCCGGAACCGCCGGACGGGTGAAAGGGTAATGTTGCCATGTGGATACTGGGCTGCGGCTATATTGGCCAATGGTTGGCGCGTACCTATCTTGACATTGGCTACCCCGTAACGGCTGTGACCCGGAGTGAGGCCAGCCGCTTGGTCTTGGCTGGGCTGGGCCTCCGTGCCCTTGCACGGGACCTATCCACGGACCCGCTGGCTGACCTGGATTGGGCGGGCGAGGAACTCTTTCACCTGGCCCCGCCGCCGTCCTTTGGGGTCGAGGATAGGCTGACCCGCCATCTGGTGGAATCCTTCCGTCACACTGGCCATCCCCGGCGTCTCGTCTATATGAGCACCACCGGTGTCTATGGCGATTGCGGCGGGGATTGGGTGGACGAGACCCGGCCAGCGGCACCTGTGGCTGATCGTGCGGTGCGGCGTTGGGATGCAGAGGAGACCCTGCGGGCCTGGAGCCGGGAATCGGGTGCCGATTTGGTGATTTTGCGCGTGGCAGGCATTTATGGGCCTGGCCGCCTGCCCTTGGAGCGCATCCGTCAGGGGGTGCCCCTGGCGCGTGAGGAGGACTCACCCTGGTCGAATCGTATTCACGCCGCTGACCTGGTGGGGGCCTGTGTCGCCGCTATGGAGTGCGGCGGTCCGGGCCGCGTTTATAACGTTTGTGATGGTAACCCCACAACCATGACCGACTATTTCCTGCGCGTTGCGGATGCCGCGGGGTTACCGCGACCCCCCCAGGTGTCTCTGAGCACGGCCGCGGCAGTACTTTCCGCGGGTATGATGTCCTATCTGGCTGAGTCAAGGCGATTGAGCAACCGTCGCCTGCGGGAGGAATTGGGCCTGATCCCGCGCTACCCCGACCTGGCGGCAGGTTTGCCGAGTTGCTTCTGATACCAGCAATCCGGCCAAGCCAAGGCTTATTGGCAGGCTAGACGCCGGATGGGTGTGGGGCTGATAATCCCCCACTCATTATTCCCACCTTCTTACTCGGTGAGCGGATGGGCTCGCCGACTCCAACCACCCCACGAGAGAATCATCATGAGTGCTAAAACCAGGCTTCTGAGCAGTTCCTTCGCCGTCGCCGCTCTGTCGGGACTCATATCCTCGTCCGCCCTGGCGGTTCAGGATGCTGATTTCCGCTTTGACTCCACCGAGAACCTGGTTCAGGTTTGCTCGGTTCCGGAAACGGCCCCTGAGTACCTTACCGCGACGCTCGCCTGCAAGGCCTTCATTGAGGCCACGGTCCAGTATCACGATGAAGTAACCGACCGTAAGAAGCTCAAGCCCCTGATCTGCCCACCCAAGACGGTCACGACCGAGGACGGGAAGGCCGCCTTTCTAGCCTGGGCCAAGGAAAAGGCCGGTGACAAAAAGCTCATGTCGGAGCAGCCGGTCGTGGGTCTGGTGCGCGCCTTGGCCGCCAAGTACCCCTGCAAGAAATAAGGCGGCCACCATACCTATTCCTGGGGCGATGGCGCCGATAATCGCTCGACTTCGGAGAACCTTATGAAAAAATATATGACTGTTTCTATCCTTGCCCTTGGGGCCCTGACCCTGACCGGCTGCGGTACCACGACGGGTGAGCGTGCCGGCAGCGGTGCCCTCATGGGTGCGGCGGGAGGTGCCCTCATCGGGTCCTTGAGCGCTCAGGCTGGAGCCGGTGCCCTGATTGGCGCGGGTGTCGGTGCCCTGGGTGGGTATCTATACGACCAGCATCAGAAGGGTAACATCGACTGACTTCCACCCCCGAATCCGCCCTCTGGACGGATTCGGGGGCCTTACTGATTTCCTGTACTCTGTCTTTGGGTAGGGTGCTAGGCGAGGTTCTTGCCATGATCACGCCACCCATCATCACCGCCTTGAGGACAGCCCGACCTAATTTCCTTCTACTGGCGCCGGTCTGCGTCTTGCTAGGGTTGGGGGTTGCGGCCCAAGGCCAGGCCTCCCTGGATGGGTTGTCGGCGTTCATAGCCTTGATTGGCGCCGCCTTTGCTCATGTCAGTGTTAATGTCCTCAATGAGTACGAGGATTTCCGCTCCGGCCTGGACCTGCGCACCTCCCGCACCCCCTTCAGCGGGGGTACGGGTACCCTGGTCGCCCACCCCCACCTGGCCAATCAAGTCCAGGCCTTGGGACTAGCCAGCCTGGGATTTACGGCCCTGTGTGGCTTGTTCCTCTTAGTCCGAGTAGGTTGGGGGCTGCTGCCGATAGGGATTCTGGGCCTTGGGCTGATCTACTTCTATTCCAGCCGCATCAACTACAGCCACTGGCTATGTCTCATAGCACCAGGATTGGGTTTCGGCCCACTCATGGTTCTGGGGACCTATTACGCTACCACGAGCACCTGGTCAGCGAGCGCGGTTGTCGCCTCTTTGATTCCCTTTTTTCTCGTCAATAACTTGTTGTTACTTAATCAGTTCCCCGATCTGGAGCCAGATCGCTCCGTCGGTCGCGACACCCTGCCCATTGCCCTTGGCCTCGCTGGTGCCCTACAGGTTTATGGCCTTCTGGCCCTACTGGCATTTGTTAGTCTGGGTTTGGGCGTGGCCGGGGGTTTTTTGCCTCCTGGAGCCCTGCTCGGCCTGGTCGGCATGCCCGCCGCGCTGGTGGTCTATCTTGCCGTCCGACGGCTTCTTGGTCAGGGTGGTTCCTTGATTCCCGCCCTGCTGGCGCCCATGGGTATCAACGTCGCCCTCACCCTCGTCACCCCCCTGCTCATGGCCCTGGGGATGTGGCTTTGGCCCGAAATGGGGGGTGTCAGGGTTTAATAGCCAAGTATCCGAGGTGGCGAGACCCTGGGGATCAAGCACTCTGTAAGCCCTCTGTGGCATTGTTAAGCCGAGGGCTTTTTACGCAACTCCTCGCGGAAACTGTTGACCAACAGCAGGGCGACGCCGAGGGTGATGGCGCTATCGGCGATGTTGAAGGCCGGCCAATGCCAGGTACCAACATAGAAGTCGATGAAGTCGACGACGCGACCGGTGAGGACGCGGTCGATCAGGTTACCCAGGGCGCCGCCAATGACCAGGGCCAGGGCGGCGGCGGTGACGCGCTCGCTTTTGCTTAGCCGCACCAGCCAAATAAGCAGGGCGAGGGTCATGATCAAGGCGAAGACAGCGAAGAACCAGCGCTGCCAGCCGCCGGCGTTGGAGAGGAAGCTGAAGGCGGCACCCTCGTTGTACATGAGGGTGAGGTTGATCAGGGGTGCGATGGCGATGGGGCGAAAGGGTACCAGCAGGCTCTCGGCCAGCCACTTGGACCCTTGGTCCAGAACCACCACCAGCAGGGATAGCCAAAGCCAGCGGGCCGAGGCGGGGTTGATTTGGCACTTCATCTGGTTTGGCCCCCCATGGATGGCAGCCAGTTAGGCATAGCGCCGTTCCTCTCCTGCTCCACTGACGTTCGTGACGCAGCGGCCGCAGAGCTCCGGGTGGGTCGGATCCTGGCCAACATCCGCGCGCAGATGCCAGCAACGCACACATTTGGCATGGACGGATTTCTGCACCTGGATGGCGAGACCCTCTATCTCCGTGTCCAGGGCCCCCTCAGGCCTGACCTCCAGAGGCAGGACCCGGGCGGCGGAGGTGATGAGGGCAAAGCGTAATTCGTCGCCCAAGCGGCTCAGGGTTGCCACCAACTCGGGGCTGGCATAGAGGTCGATCTCTGCATCCAGGGAGGAGCCGATGACTCCTGCTTGGCGAGCGGCCTCCAGGGGTTTGGAGACCGCCAGCCGTACCGCCAGAACCTGCTGCCAGAAGGTGCGATCAAAGTCATCGCCGGCGTCGAGGGCAAAGAGCCCTTGGTACCATTCGGCCAGAAATACCGATTCTTGGCGTTCCCCTGGCAGGTAGCGCCAGATCTCTTCAGCGGTAAAGCTGAGGATGGGAGCCAACCAGCGCGTCATGGCCTCGACGATGTGATACATGGCGGTCTGGCAGGAGCGTCTGGGTCTACCATCGGTCAGGGTGGTGTACTGACGGTCCTTGATGACATCCAGGTAGAAGCCACCCAGATCCACCACGCAAAAGTTGTGGATCTTCTGGTAGATGAGATGGAACTGGTAGTCCCGGTAGGCGGCAATGATCTCCTCCTGGAGCTGGTAAGCGCGATCCACGACCCAGCGGTCAAGTTCGAGCATGTCCGCCGCTGCAACCTGGTTGAGCGCTGGGTCGAAGCCATTGAGGTTGGCGAGGAGAAAACGGGCGGTATTGCGGATGCGCCGGTAGGCATCGGCGGTCCGCTTGAGGATCTCGTCGGAAACGCTCATCTCGCCCCGGTAGTCGGTGGCCGCCACCCAAAGTCGGATGATGTCGGCACCCAGGGTCTTGATCACCTCCTGGGGCTGAACCACGTTGCCCTTGGACTTGGACATCTTCTCGCCCTTGGCATCGACGGTGAAGCCATGGGTAAGGACCCCGAGATAGGGTGCGCGGTCGTACATGGCTACCGAGGTCAGGAGGGACGACTGGAACCAGCCGCGGTGTTGGTCCGAGCCCTCCAGATACAGGTCCGCCGGCGATCTCAGGCCTTCCCGCTTCTCCAGGCAACAGGCGTGGGTCACGCCTGAATCGAACCAGACATCCAGGGTGTCGTGGACCTTCTCATAGAGGGTCGCATCAGCAGGGCCGATCAAATCCGCGGTATCCAGCTCGAACCAGGCCTCGACTCCCTTGGCCTCGACCCTTTGCGCTACCTCCTCGATCAGGTCCGAGGTGCGTGGATGGAGGGCACCGGTCTCCTTGTCTACCAGTAGGGGGATGGGCACTCCCCAGGTACGCTGGCGGGAGATACACCAGTCAGGGCGGTTTCGAATCATTGCCTCGATACGCGACTGGCCCCAGTCCGGTGTCCAGGTGACGCGCTCGATCTCACACAGGGCGGCCTCCCGCAGGCCTTTTTTCTCCATGCCGATGAACCACTGGGGGGTGGCGCGGAAGATGATGGGCGTCTTATGGCGCCAGCAATGGGGATAGCTGTGGGTGAAGCGCGAGGCCTGGACCAGGGCGCCTCGGGCCTTGAGGGTAGCCACGACCTTCTCGTTGGCGCTGAAGACGTGCTCACCGGCAAACAGGGGGGTATCGGGCAGGAAACGGCCGTCGCCCCCCACAGGATTGTCCACGCGCAGACCATAGCGGTTACCGACGAGATAGTCCTCCAGTCCGTGACCCGGGGCGGTGTGGACGGCACCGGTGCCCGCGTCCAGGGTGACATGCTCGCCGAGGATGATTGGCACCTCGCGGTCGTAAAAGGGGTGCTGGAGTTGCAGTCCCTCGAAGGCATCGCCACGGCCATAGGCGATGACCCGGTAACGGTCGATCCCCCAGCGGTCCAGGTTGTCCCGCATCAGGCCCTCCGCCAGGATCAGGCGCTCGCGGCCATGATCGCCCTCGGTCTGAATGAGGACGTATTCCAACTCGGGGTTGAAGGCTACGGCCTGGTTGGCTGGGAGGGTCCAGGGGGTGGTGGTCCAGATCACCACGGACAGGGGGCCATCGCCGCGTCCGTTGGGCAACGAGTGACAGCGGGTGAACAGGGCCTCCTCATCAAGGACCGGGAAACGGATGTCGATGGAGATGGATTCCTTATCGCTATATTCCACCTCCGCTTCCGCGAGAGCGGAGCCACAGTCGATGCACCAATGTACCGGCTTGTAACCCTTCTGGATATGTCCTTTGGCTAGAATCTGCCCCAGGGAACGGATGATGTTGGCCTCGAAGACGAAGTCCATGGTGAGGTAGGGCCTTTCCCAATCACCCAGGACCCCCAAGCGCTTGAAGTCGCGGCGCTGGCCATCCACCTGGCGTGCGGCATAGATACGACAGGCCTGGCGGAATTGAGCGGCGCTAATCTTGGCACCGGGCTTGCCCTCCTTCTTTTCCACCTGGAGTTCGATCGGCAGGCCATGGCAGTCCCAACCCGGAACATAGGGGGCGTCTAGACCGTCCAGGGTGCGGGACTTGACGATAATATCCTTCAGGACCTTGTTTACGGCGTGACCGATGTGGATATCGCCGTTGGCATAAGGTGGACCATCGTGGAGGATGAATTGCTTGGCCCCGGCGCGGGCGGCGCGGATCTTGCCGTAGAGGTCCTTGTCCTCCCAGAACGCGAGTAGCTCCGGTTCCCGCTGGGCGAGGTTCGCCTTCATGGGAAAACCTGTGTTGGGGAGGTTGAGGGTATTCTTGTAATCGCTCACGGGGGCTAGATCCTGAAGGGGGCGCTGCGGAAAAATGCCAAGTTTACCCTGTTTTGGCGACATGAGACTTTGTTGGATTTGGCTAATGCCGGGATGGCGAAATAACCCGGCTCTGGACATGCGTCTCAAAGGTCCGGGATCACCCTTGCGGCCTTGCCCCTCACCTTTAGAGGGACGCCGGTGCCATTGACCATGGAGGGGAGTCCAACCTAGATTTTGACCTCTTGATGAGGCGTGAATGGCGGGGCTGGGACTCAGGAAATAAGCCGGTCGTAGATACGGAAGCCCGCCACATAGGTGCCGAGACCGGCGCCCAGGTTGCTCAGGAGAAAGACCAACAGAACCCGTAGTACCCCGTTGCGCCACCAACCCAGGAACTCGGCGGCATCTTGGCGCAGGCGGCCAAAGTCGCCGAGGTTGGGTTTACGCAAATAGAGTTCCACCGGGCCCGTTATCATGCCGGCGCCGATGGCGGGGTTGAGGGTCGTCAGGGGTGCCGCGAAAAAGGCGGTCAATATCGTTAGTGGGTGCCCACTAGCCATAAGGGTGCCTAGGGCGGACAGACCGCCGGTGATCAGGACCCAGTCCCAGACTAGCGACCAGCCGTCTTGGGAACTCTGGGCAAAACCAAAGCCGAAACCGGCAAGTACGATCGCCAGAATGGACCAGGATATCAGCTTTGGCCAGGGGCTGGGACCGGGTAGCCGTTCCAACGCCTCGATTTCACTCCGTGGGTCCGGTCTTGGTTCGGTGCTTGACTCCATCCCCTCCAGATGCCGGGCTATGCCTTGGAGGTGACCAGCCCCCACTACCGCCAACACCCGGCCATAATCTTCCCGATCCAGTTCTTCTCGCAGACGGGCAGCCATATAGCGATCCCGCTCGTCGATCAGGGTGAGGTAGAGGTCTTGTCGGTTGCGGGCGAACTCGGCGAAGGTGGTTTCCAGCACATCACCCTCCTTCAGGCGTTCGATTTCCGCCTCGGGGACCTGCTCCTGTGACACCAGGGAGAGCAAGAGACCTGAAAAGAGTTCGAGCCGTTTCCACCAGCCGAGGTTGGCGGCGACGCGCTTGAGGGTCACACCGATCTCGCGATCCACCAGCAGGACGGGCAGGTGGCGTTCTCGAGCCTGAGCGATGGCCATACGTTGCTCGGCCCCAGGCTGGATACCGAATTGATCCGCCAGCCGTTGCTGGTAGGCAGCGAGGGCGAGACTGGCAACCACCATGGCTACGCGCCCCTGGCGGATAATGGCAAAGAGGTCCAGGCGTGCCAGGGCATCCGGGTCAAGGAGGGCCTGAAAGCGGCTGGGGCAGAGTTCCACCGCTACGGCGTCATAGTCTTCCTGTTCCAGGAGGTTACGCACCTGGTCAGCGCTGGCGCGGGAGACATGGGCAGTGCCCAGGAGGGTCAAATGGGTGTCGCCGACCTGTAGGTCGAGGCGAGGCTCCCTGGGGCCTCGGGTTGGCCTGGCATCAGAGTACTGCTCTGGCCCTCCTATGTCAGTCCTGCCAAGGGGTTGTGGGGTGAGACCGAAGGGCACTGGGGACTCCGGAGCCTGGGTCATCGCCTTCCACCCAGGAGCGAACCCAGCAGGCCTCGCACCAGGGATCGGCCCAATTGGCTGCCGAAGGAACGTAGGGTGCTTGTGGCGAGGGCCTCCAGGGGGGATGGCCGGCTGGAACTGGTTCGACGGGCGGGCTCTGGAGTTACCCTGTCGGCGCTGGCGGAGTCATGGATGCTACGGAGGATCTCGTAAGCGGATTCCCGGTCCACGGCCTCCTCATAAATCCCCTTGACCAGGGAAGCCTCCATCAGGGCGCGGCGCTCCTGGGGGCTGATGGGGCCGATGCGACTACCGGGGGGTGCCACCTTGGTACGTTCTACGATGGTCGGGGTGCCGGTCTCGTCCAGGGTCGAGACCAGGGCCTCGCCGACCCCCAGGTTGGTGATGAGGGTCTCGGTATCGAAGGCCGGGTTGGCACGGAAGGTCTGAGCGGCTACCCGCACCGCCTTTTGGTCGCGGGGGGTGAAGGCGCGGAGGGCATGCTGGACCCGGTTGCCCAACTGACCGAGGACATCATCCGGGACGTCCGCTGGGCTCTGGGTCACGAAATAGATACCCACCCCTTTGGAGCGGATCAGGCGTACTACCTGCTCGATTTTGTCCAGCAGTACCTTGGGCGCATTATCGAAGAGCAGGTGGGCCTCATCGAAGAAAAAGACCAGGCGCGGCTTGTCCACATCGCCCACCTCTGGCAATTTCTCGAACAATTCGGCCAACAGCCAGAGCAGGAAGGTGGAGTAGAGGTCCGGGGTATGGATGAGTTTGTCCGCTGCCAACAAGTTGATGTAGCCCTGGCCGCGCTCGTCGGTCTGCATTAGATCGGCAATATCTAGGGCAGGCTCGCCAAAGAGTTGGACAGCACCCTGCTCATCCAGGGTCAGTAGTTTCCGCTGGATGGCCCCGACGCTAGCCTTGGAAACGTGGCCATAATCACTGCTGATCTCACTGGGATTATCCGCCAGATAGCCGAGGAGGGCGCGTAGGTCCTTGATATCCAGCAGCAGCCAGCCGTTGTCGTCCGCCAGACGGAAGACGATAGTGAGCACCCCCTCCTGGGTTTCATTGAGCCCAAGAAGCCGTGCCATCAGGACGGGGCCCATATCCGAAAGGGTGGTGCGTACCGGGTGGCCCTGTTCGCCGAGAATATCCCAGAAGGTCACAGGGCAGGCGGCGGTGGAAAAATCCTCCGCCCCGAGACCGAGGTCTTTTATTCGTTCCTGGACCTTGGTGTTGCTGCCGCCGGGCTGGCTGATGCCCGCCAGGTCACCCTTGACGTCAGCCATGAAGACGGGTACGCCAATGCGGCTGAAGGATTCCGCCAGTCGCTGCAGGGTCACGGTCTTGCCGGTTCCCGTGGCCCCAGCAACCAGGCCGTGCCGGTTGGCCATGGCGGGTAACAGGAAGACTGGGCCCAAGGCCTTGCCAATAAGGATGGGGTCTGTCATGGGCACTGTCTCCGGAGGTTGGGAACGAACATATTCGGCTCTAGGCGCGTCATCCTACCGATTCGACCCTCCAAGGTCCAAGGGGGATCGGTTGGCGGAATGGCCTGTCGGTTAAGGGCGCGTATGAATGGAGGCTCGCCATTTATAAGGAAGGGCCTCTCGCCTCTTTGGCCCCCCCTGGTTTTTTTGGTGGGGGTCCTTCCCACTTGCCGTTGCGCAATGACAAGGCATGAGGTTTCCGCTACAAGTGAAATATTCCCCACTCAACTGGACCCAATGTCATGTTCTACCCTGTTGACAGCGCCAGTCGCGGTCAGGCCAAGTCAGCCCACGAACTGGCCATGCTCAATCTGCTTCTAGTCAACCTGCTGATGTTGGTTGCCCTCCTGGCGGGTAGTTTTCTGCGCAAGGGGTCACCCCTGGCCGACTACAGGCTGGTTGGTGTCCTGATTCCCTTGGGTATCTCCCTGGGGATAGGGGCCTTTACCTCTGCAAAGGCCGCCCGGCTGGCAGTCCATGGGTCCTGGTTTGTAGCCGCCCATTGGCGGTTGGCCAGGGTGCGTTTCCAGATCCTGCTCGTTGCCTATGCCCTGGGTGCTGGCCTGATTAGTATGGGCTGGCTGCTTTCAACTACTCAGCAAACCCACGGAATGCAGGAACTGATGTTCGTGGCCTTGCAACGGGTCGCCATTGCCCCTTTGCTCATCGTCCTCATGGTGCTCATCATGCTGGAGTCGGGCGCCCTCTATCAGGCTGGGCGCGGTGAGGTGCCTGATAGCCTGTTAAAGAAATTTCCGCCACCTGCTGATTGGCAGGGCGCTGATACCGAGTTTGGGGTGGAGGCCCCGTGCTGATCGACCCCATTACCGACAGACCCCTTTGTTATTGCTTTGGCCTTGCTTGAAGCCCGGGGTGCCCTAGACTAGTTTGAATACAAGCGGGGTGCGCGGGAGGGGCTATCATCCCGGACCAGGCAGGATCTCGACCATTGGAATGAGGGACGACCCATGCGGCCCGACACGGCTCAGATGCTCAAAGATATCGAGACCGAGATCTATTACACCCGAACCCTGATCGGTCGGGATAGCTTTGATTCCCGGGTCATGGCTGCCATGGCGGAGGTGCCCCGCCACCTGTTCGTTCCCGAAGGTGAACGCGATCTGGCTTATGCCAATGGCCCCTTGCCTATTGGATGGGGTCAGACCATCTCCCAACCCTATATCGTCGCTTTGATGACGGATCTGCTGGCCTGTGGCCCGCAGGACCGGGTGCTGGAGATAGGCACGGGCTCAGGTTATCAGGCGGCGGTTTTGTCGCGATTGGTACGGGAGGTTTACACCCTGGAAATCATCCCGCATCTTGCGCTGGCCGCTGCCGGGCGGCTGGCACGGCTTGGGTATGACAATGTAAGTGTCCGTCAGGGGAATGGTCATCGGGGTTGGCCTGAGGAGGCCCCATTCGATGGCATTCTGGTGACTGCCGCCGCACCGGCGATTCCCCCCGCTCTGGTTGGTCAGATCCGCCCTGGTGCCCACCTGATCATCCCTGTTGGGCAACCCTATGCCCACCAAGAACTCCAGATGCTCCATAAGGATCGGGACGGCGTCCTGACCTTGACGAAGGTGCTGGGCGTTGCCTTCGTCCCTTTGACGGGTGGTGGGGAGACGGAAGCCGACAGGGGATGATGAAGTCTTCCCCCTCGGGTGCCCTGATGCCAGGCTCGGTCAGCTTGCCGGTCCTCCACCTTATTAGGCCAAGATCACCGGAGGCTACCAGGTTAGCTTGAAAGCGGCAACAATACTTGTATATAATTGAGGGTTTCACGGAGACGTAGCTGGGCGGCCCCGCCTTGGCAGTCCCCGACTTTTGGCGCGGTTTCGTCTCTTATCCCGCCAGGTCCGGCTTGGTAGAACTCAGGAAGCAGCAATGACAGACCTTACACATTACCGAAACATCGGTATTTTTGCCCACGTGGACGCGGGTAAGACGACGACGACCGAGCGTATTCTCAAGCTGACGGGCAAGATTCATCGGCTGGGTGAGGTCCATGACGGCGAGTCCACCATGGACTTCATGGAGCAGGAGGCAGAGCGCGGTATTACTATCCAGTCCGCTGCCACCTCTTGTCAGTGGAAGGGCTGTAGGCTGAATGTCATCGATACCCCCGGACATGTGGATTTCACCATCGAGGTGTATCGCTCCCTCAAGGTCCTCGATGGTGGTATCGGCGTCTTTTGTGGTTCCGGGGGAGTCGAACCCCAGTCCGAGACCAACTGGCGCTACGCCAATGACTCCCGTGTCTCCCGGCTGATCTTCGTCAACAAACTCGATCGCATCGGCTCCGATTTCTATCGAGTCGTCGATCAGGTCAAGAATATCCTGGGAGCCAAGCCCTTGGTCATGGTGTTACCCATTGGCGTCGAGGGGGGCTTTGTCGGGGTTGTCGATCTGCTCACGCGTAAGGCTTGGGTGTGGGACGAAACCGGTATGCCCGAGAACTACAACCTGCAGGATATCCCTGAGGATATGGTCGCCAAGGTCGAGGAGTGGCGCGAGCAACTCATTGAGACCGCCTTGGAGCAAGACGATGATGCCCTCGGCAAATATCTAGAGGGCGAGGAACCCAGTCTGGAGACGGTCAAGGCCTGCATTCGC
Organism: uncultured Chromatiaceae bacterium; assembly: GCA_964523415.1. Lineage (GTDB taxonomy): Bacteria > Pseudomonadota > Gammaproteobacteria > Chromatiales > Chromatiaceae > M0108. The sequence goes on from CAZFZB010000016.1 coordinate 25,709, forward strand.
AAGGGCACCATCAACCTGGATTTCTTCCCGACCTATTGCGGTTCCGCTTTCAAGAACAAGGGCATGCAGTTGGTGCTGGATGCTGTAGTTGATTACCTGCCCAATCCCATGGATGTTGAGCCTCAGCCAGAGGTGGATCTGGAGGGTAACGAGACCGGTGTCAAGGCTATCGTCGACCCTGACCGTCCCCTGCGCGCTCTGGCCTTTAAGATCATGGACGATCGCTTCGGTGCCCTGACCTTCGCCCGCATCTATTCAGGGCGCATCAAAAAGGGCGACACGGTACTGAATACCTTTACCGGTAAGACCGAGCGTATCGGTCGTATCGTCGAGATGCACGCTGATTCCCGTGAGGAACTCGATTCCGCCCAGGCTGGCGACATCGTCGCCCTTCTCGGTATGAAGGGCACTCAAACCGGACATACCCTCTGCGATCCCAAGAACCCGGCCACCCTGGAGCCCATGGTCTTCCCAGATCCGGTTATCTCCATCGCCATCGCACCCCGTGATAAGGGTGGTTCTGAGAAGCTGGGCGTTGCCCTGAATAAAATGATTCAGGAAGATCCCTCCTTCCGCGTCGAGACCGATCCCGAGAGCGGCGAGACAATCATTAAGGGCATGGGAGAGCTGCATCTGGATATCAAGGTTGATATCCTCAAGCGCACCCATGGTATCGAGGTCGAGGTGGGCAAGCCTCAGGTTGCCTACCGAGAGACCATCACCCGCCGCGTTGAGGATGCTTATACCCATAAGAAGCAGACCGGTGGCTCGGGCCAATTTGCCCGAATCGAGTACGCGATCGAGCCTGGCGAGGTGGGTAGCGGCTATCAGTTCGAGTCCGTTGTCACGGGCGGGACGGTACCCCGAGAGTTCTGGCCTGCCGTGGACAAGGGCTTCCGGGACAGCATGATTGAAGGGGTGCTCGCGGGTTTCCCCTTGCTCGACGTCAAGGTCATCCTGATCGACGGCAGTTACCATGCCGTTGACTCCTCTGCTATCGCCTATGAGATAGCGGCCAAGGCCGGCTATCGTCAGTCAGTTCCTAAGGCGGGTCCCCAACTCATGGAGCCCATCATGAAGGTGGACGTCTATACACCTGAGGACCATGTGGGCGATGTCATCGGGGATCTCAATCGCCGGCGCGGTATGATTCGGGCTCAGGAGTCAGGGCCCAATGGTGTGCGCGTCAAGGCAGATGCCCCCCTCAGCGAGATGTTTGGCTATATTGGTGACCTGCGTACTATGACCTCGGGACGCGGCCAATTCTCCATGGAATTCTCCCATTACACGGCCTGTCCCAAGCCGGTGGCCGAGGCCGTCATCAAGGAGGTCCAAGAACGCAAGAAGGGTTGATCTCACAGCCCTAGCGCACTGAATGCCCGCCATCCCTTTGGCGGGCCTGGTTCAGCCCCGATGGCGCGGGCAGGACCCCTGGGTCCGCCGCCCTGATACAGTAGAGAGAGGCGACATGCTTTCCGAGCACCACGACATCGATCACGAATTCCCTGAATACCATCAGAGGCTCGAGGCGCTTTGCGCCAGGGATGCCGATTTTACCCTGCTGGTCCAGAGCCATGATCGTCTCGACGATGAGATTCGCGAGCTTGAGGAACGGGGTTTGCCTATTGGGGATATGGAAATCGAGGCCATGAAGTTCCGCCGGGCGGAACTCAAGGATGAGATCTACGCCCGCCTTCGCCAAGGTTGAGGCGCCAGCCCGGGGATTGGATTTCTAGGCCGAAATTTTCTGGCCAAGTCTTCGCGTCTGAAGGCTGTGTTAAAGCCAGTACCTGATAAAAAAGGTCAACCGCATTCGAATAACTTGTTATTCCTTATGGGATTCACGGGAGTGCCCTCTATGCCTCGCCCCAAAGGGGAGGAATATCCCCGAAGAGTAGTAGCGGGTAGGCCTTGAAGACAGTATTCTGACCCATTGGAAGGTTCCACCCGGCAAGGGCGGTTTGTTAATGCCTGATGGAAGTTAGGTTGTAACACCAATTTGTGCCCTGCGGGAAAAACCCATCAAGACGAGACATGCGTCTGGTCTTGAGACTTGGAAATGTTGCCTGGATGGGAATTTTCAAGGGGTCTGCAATAAACGGCAACCGCGGAGGCGCGACGCCCGCTCACCACTCCGTTGTTCGCTACACCTATTCCGCTAGACGGAGGAAAGTCCATGACGGAAGTCGTCGCAACCAATGAGACCATTCTGGTCGTCGGTGGTGGCATCAGCGGCATGACCGCCGCCCTTGAGGCCGCAGAAACCGGCAAGCAGGTCGTGCTCGTTGAAAAGCGTCCTTATCTGGGCGGCCGAGTCTCTCAACTTTACAAATATTTCCCCAAGCTCTGCTTCCCTACATGCGGTCTGGAGATTAACCAGCGCCGCGCAAAGATGAATCCCAATCTCCGTGTGCTCACCATGGCCGAGGTTACGGGCATCAAGGGCGACAAGGGCAACTATAAGGCCACCGTCAAACTGTCCCCGCGTTACGTCAACACTAACTGTACCGCTTGTGGCGAATGCGAAAAGGCGGTATCAGCTGAGTTTGACGACGAATACAACTATGGTCTCGGCAAGCGCAAGGGTGCTTATCTCCCTTATCGCATGGCCATGCCCGCCCAGTATGTAATTGATCCCCGTCTGATTGGCACCGAGGATGCCACGAAGGCCAAGGCGGCATGTAAGTACGATGCCGTCGATCTGGAGATGCAGGAGGAAACCCTCGACTTTCCTTGCGGGGCCGTCATCTGGGCTACCGGCTGGCAACCCTACGACGCTGCCAAGATTCAGCCTTACGGTTACGATCGGTTCGCCAACGTCATCACCTCCGTTGAGTTTGAGCGTCTGGCCGATCCCCTGGGCCCTACAGGTGGCAAACTTCTGCGGCCCTCCGACGGCAAGGAAGCCAAGAAGATCGCCTTCATTCAGTGCGCTGGTTCCCGCGACCGCAACCATTTGCTGCATTGCTCACGCATCTGCTGCATGGCCAGTCTCAAGCAGTGCACCTATGTGGCTGACGCTTGGGGTAAGGATGCAGATGTGAGTGTCTATTACATCGATCTGCGCGCCATCGACCGCTTCGAGGACTTTTACACGAAGGTGCGTAGCATCGAGCAGGTCAAGTTCATCAAGTCCAAGCCCGCTGCCGTCGTGGCTGACAAGGAGGGTAACCCAGTGGTCCATGGCGTGGACACCGAGGGCTACAAACGATACGCGGACAGCTTCGACCTGGTGGTCCTGGCCGTCGGGATGGAGCCCTCGGTAGACCAGTCCAGCTTCCCGGTCGACATCCTTCTCAACCGCGAGGGTTTCATCGAGGCCGACGAGGCCAATGGCGGGGTCTTCGCCGCCGGTTGCGCCTCGGATGCTCTGGACGTGAATCGGGCGGTCCAGCATGCCACTGGCGCGGCCCTGCGCGCCATCCAGGTCGTTCATGGCGCCGCCGGAGTGGAGGGTTAATTCCATGGCAGCAGAAAAGAAATTTGCCGGTTATCTGTGCACCGGCTGCGGCATCGGCGAACGCCTGGATCCCAGGCAGCTTATCCAGATCGCTACCCGCGAGGGCAAGATTGCCTCCTGCAAGCAGCATCCCATGCTGTGCTCTGCCGAGGGTGTGCAACTGATCCGCGACGACATTACCGCTGGTAATGCCACCCATATCATGATTGCCGCCTGTTCCAGGCGCGCCAAGGTTGAAGCCTTCAGTTTCCCCGAAGTGGCGATGTCCCGCGCCAACCTGCGCGAGGGGGTCATCTGGCTGAGGCCGGAGGGTGACGAGCACCAGGAGACCACACAGGAGATGGCGGACGATTATGTGCGCATGGCCTGCGCCGAGGTTCGCTTCATGACCCAGCCTACCGGGTCCGGTGAGCAGAGCCTCAACCGCTCCCTGTTGGTAGTGGGTAACGGTGTCACCGCCATGACCTCGGCTCTAGAGGCCGCCAAGGCTGGCTACGAGGTCCATTTGGTGTGCGATGAGGGCGAATTGGGCGGGGTCTACAAGGATCTCTACAAGCGCGTGCCCTTCCGTGCCGCCGCCCTAGGAGTCCCCAACGGGCGGAATGTCGACCTGCCGGGTCCCGAGGAGCCGGGGGTTGTCGAGATGATCGCCACAGTCCAGACTAACTCCAGGATCAAGGTTCACCTCAACTCCAGGGTCACCAAGACCTCCGGTGCCCCGGGGCGCTTTTCCGCCGATATCAGTGTCGAGTCTGGCAGCACGGTTACCGAGAATTTCGGCGCCATCGTCCAGGCCACGGACTATAAGCCCTTTGACGCTAGTCAGTTGCCCGAATTCGCCTACGGCAAGACCCCGGATGTGGTTACCAACTTCGAGTTGGAAGGCATGGCCAAGGCCGCTCAAGGTGGGCCCATCAAGCGCCCCTCAGACGGCAAGGAGGTCAAGGCGGTTGCCTTCATTCAGTGCGCCGGTCAGCGATCCAATCAGGCAGGGCATCTACCCTACTGCTCCGGCTTCTGCTGCACCGAGTCCATCAAACAGGCCATGTACTTCAAGGCCCAGAACGCGGATTGCGATGCTACCGTACTGTTCGATGACCTGCGCACCCCTGGTGCCGCCGGCGAGGACTTTTACCGCGCCGGCCAGCAGGCCCAAGTCACCTTTTCTAAGGGCAAGGCCAGCGCCGTTGAAGTCAGCGGTGGCAAATTGTCGGTTAAGTTCAAGGATCTGATCCTGAACGAGGACACGGCAATGGAATGCGACTTGGTTGTGCTAGCCACCGGCCAGGTGCCCAACACGGGTCCGGACCCCTATGCCCAGCTCGCCGTGGACGAGGCCCCCACCGAGGAAGAGAAGGCCGCCGCCCGTAAGGCCATGGAAGTGGCGCCGCCCTCCATCCTCAACCTTGACTATCGTCAAGGCAGCGACCTGCCTCAGCTCAAGCATGGTTTCGTCGACAGCCACTTTATTTGCTTCCCCTATGAGACGCGGCGCACCGGCATTTATGCTGCTGGTCCCGTTCGGCGTCCCATGGACATGAAGCAGGCCATTGACGACGCCGCCGGCGCCACCCTCAAGGCTATTCAAGCCGCCGAGAATGCCGCCCGCGGGGCCGCCGCCCTTCCCCGGGTCGGTGACCTTTCCTATCCTAGCTTCCGCAAGGAGGGCTGTACTCAGTGCAAGCGCTGCACCGTGGAATGCCCCTTCGGGGCCATCAACGAAGATGAGCAGCGTTATCCCCAGTTCAACGAGTCTCGCTGCCGGCGCTGCGGTACCTGCATGGGTGCCTGCCCTGTGCGCGTCATCTCCTTCGAGAACTACTCCATCGATACCGTTGGCCAGCAGATTAAGGCCGTGGACATGCCGGACGAGTTCTCCGAGAAGCCGCGTATTCTGGCCCTGGCTTGCGAAAACGACGCCTATCCTGCCTTGGATATGGCCGCCCAATCAGGCGGACAGATCAGCCCCTTCGCCCGCGTCATCCCGGTGCGCTGCCTGGGTTCGGTTAGCCTGTCCTGGATAACGGATGCCCTCAACTCAGGCTATGACGGCATCATCCTCATGGGTTGCCGCCGCGATGACGACTACCAGTGTCACTTCGTTCGTGGCTCCAGGATGGCTGCTGAACGTCTGAGCAAGGTCGGGGACACCCTCAAGCAGCTTAACCTGGAACAGGAGCGCATCCAGGTCTATGAGGTGGCCATTACTGACGTTCAGCGTGCACCGCAACTCATCAACGACATGGCCGCGACGGTCGAAAAGATCGGCATGAGCCCCTTCAAGTTCTGACGAGCTGGGGCGCACCTTGGCGCGCCCCGCGAGAGGAATACCGACAATGAGCGATCTGAACACGGCGATGATCGAAAGGTATCGTACCAACTTCCTCAAGGAGGTAGAGGCCAACGTCGAGGAGGGCGAGTGGGTTAAGATGTGCATGCAGTGCGGCGTGTGCTCCGGCTCCTGCCCCTTAGGTAAGTTCTGGGCCCATCCCCCGCAGGAGATTTTCATGATGATCCGCGCTGGCAAGCGCGAAGAGGTCTTGTCATCGGACTCCATGTGGATGTGCACCTCCTGCTACAACTGCATCGTGCGCTGCCCGCGGGAATTGCCTATCACCCACATCATGCATGGCCTGGCCACCTACGCCAAACGCTTGGGGCTGGTTCCACAGAACCAGCCAACGGCGCGCTTCGCCCAGAAATTTTGGGATAATTTGATGAAGAAGGGGCGGGTCAACGAACTTAAGCTCGGCCTGGCTTTGTACTTTATGAACGGCTTCGGCGAGGGGGTCCAGACCGCCCTGAAGAAGCAGAAGCTAGGCCTGAACATGTTGAAAACCGGCCGCATGAACCCCATGGAAATCCTAGGCGGCCATGCCGTCAAGGATCTGAGCGGCTTCCAGAAAGTCATCCAGAAGGCCCAGGAGCTGGAAGACGCCCGTATCGCCAAGCACGGTTCCCGTTAGGGCGCCTGAGGAGTAGACACCCATGGCCAAGCGACAATATTCATTCTATCCCGGCTGCTCTTCCCAGAAGGGCGCCTCCTCCTCCAATTACATGGTCTCAGTGCAGACCATGTGCGAGGAACTCGACATCCAGTTGAACGAGATTCCCGACTGGAATTGCTGTGCCGCCTCCATTGGCTATGCTGGTGGTGGTGAGTTACCGCGCCTGACTCTGTCAGCACGCAACATCGCTCTTTCCGAGCAGCACAATGCCGGCCAGGACATCGTCGCCACCTGCGCCGCTTGCTGGCTCTCCACCCGAGAGGCTGCTGAACGTCTGCATGATGACCAGTCCTTGCTAGCCGAATGTAATACCGCTCTGGCAGAGGCCGGCCTCAAGCTCAGGAATGTCACGCCCATCAAGCATATGGCTGAGGTATTGGTCGAGGATATCGGCTATGAGGCCATCGCCGCCAAGGTCAAGAAACCCTTGGAGGGTATCAAGATTGCGGGTTACGTGGGTTGTCAGACCAACAGGCCCTTCGGCATTGCGGGCGAGTCCTACGAGAACCCCAAGTACCTGGACAAGCTGGTGGAGGCTTTGGGTGGCGACGCCATCACCGGCTATGAGAAGAAGGTGCAATGCTGCGGCGGTGCCTTGGCCTTCTCTGAACCGGCCAAGTCCCAGGAAATGGTCAAGGGCATCATCGAGTCTGCTTACGACCACGGCGCCGACCTCATCGTGACCCCCTGCCCAGTGTGCCAGATGAACGTCGAGGTTTACCAAGACGAGATCAATGCTACCTACGGCACCCAGTTCAAAATGCCGGTCGTGTATTACTCGAACTTGATGGCGGTCGCCTTTGGCCGCAGCGCCAAGGATGCCGCCCTCAACGGCCAGATTATACCTGCTAAGGCCCTGGATGATTTGGCAGCCAAGTAGCCTGATGGTGGTTGCCTTCCAGGTCTAAGAAGGCACCTTTCAAACTTAAACCGCCCGGTTTTGGGATGTTACCCAGGCCGGGCGGTTTTTTTGTGTGATGATTATTCTGCTGAAGGGGCTGAGATCAATGCCATCTCCCTGGAGAATGGCACCGCTAACACCGGAATTTTTGCCTAAAAATAGGCGTATAACCAAACCGTGCTCCCACGGAGCCCTTGAACAAGTTACTCCATGTCGAGAAAGGCGCGTCCAAGAAAAGCCGCCATTTGTTCGCGAGTGACGAGTCCATCTGGGCAATAGTTGTCATTTCCACAACCCCCAGTAACTTCCAATTCAGCCAGGCGCTTGATATAGCCGCATGCCCAAGAGAGGGGGGAAACATCTTTGAAGGGAGCTACCCCTGCGCAGTAGTTTTGGACGGGCTCTTTATGTAATGCCCTGACGATGAAGGCTGCCATCTGCTCGCGGGAAACCAGACCCGTTGGGCAATAGTTACCGTCTCCACAACCGCCCGTGATGTTCAACTCAGCGAGGCGCTTGATATAGCCGCAGGACCAGGCGCTTGTGGAAACATCGGTGAAGGGTGGAGTCACACCACAATAATTTAGGGGAGGTTCTTTGTCCGCTGCCCTGACCAGGAAGGCCGCCATTTCTTCACGGGTGACGAGTCCCGTCGGGCAGTAATTACCATTGCCACAGCCGCCGGTTATTCCCACCTTGAAGATGGCATTGATATATTTCGCCGCCCAACTGTTGGGGGAGACGTCATGGAAAGGGGAATTTAGCCATTTATAGATCTCCGCCTGGTATGGAATATCGAAGCGTCCATAAAAATCGTGGCCTGAGGGGTTAACGCAATTACTAGTCCCCCCGAGGAGACTGCCAACAAACTGCAAGCTATCGTTTAAAAAGATGCCGGAGCCACTGCTACCGGGTTCGGTGATACCGCTGTTCCAGATTACGGAATAATGGTCCGCGTCATTGGCGGACGCCGATAAACAAGAAAAGGCACCCTGTCCGGCGTCCCAACAGTGCCAATAGGATTCTTGATAACCGAAGCTGATTTTCTGAAGATCCCCACCAGGGTGATGAATACCCGTGAGGCTGGTGTATGTTGCGGGCAGAGAGGCAGACCAACCGGCGAAAATAGCCCCTGCGGGTGGCGGTGACGAAAGCCTCATGAAACTGGTATCCGTGGTCTCGGAGGCGTAGAGGAGATCTGCCCCGCCAATAAGGCTCTTGGAATTGCCCTGAATGCCGCTGTTACAAGCCGTAGCACGCCAAAACCAATAAGTCTGCAGGCTGGATGCCGCTGTTTGAGTCGAAATACAATGGTAGGCAGTATAAAAATAGGGAATGTAGGTCGCAGGGTCCGCATCGTTGAGGAGGGTACCGGTGCAAAGGAAGCTTGCACCCAGTTTGGTAAATATCATGCGCGCCGTCGCTTTACTTTGTCCGTCCCAGGCTGGAGAACACATGACGTCCAATTCACAAGGGGCGGCGGCATTCTCCTCCATGCCCATTACCCCATAGGGTGACTGAAAGAGATGAGAAATCTGGGGCAAGGTTATCTCAAGGTCTTCCGGATTGGCAGAGGATGGCAACTCCATCTCGATGATTGCAGTTTGTCCCTCAATCACTGGAGACCAGAAGGTTCTGGCATCCTCGTCTATCTCGCCGGCATCTAGGTTGCGTTGCAGGCTGACCTTGATCTGAGCCCCGGTGATTTCCTGGGCTTGTTCCGTGCCAGGAGGAAAAACCCGAATTTTGGCGGTATCAGGTATGTTGAAGATACGAATGCCCAAGCGTAAGGCCTGGGCTCCTGGTGAGGAGATACTGAAGCCAAAAACTAGCCCCCCATCCGAAGTCCAGTACCATGATTGCCTGGCCCAGAATCCGTATGGATCCTGAAGTTGAGGAATAGGACGTTGGAAACCGATCTGAAGGGGACTGGGACCCCCTTCACCGCGGCTAGCCATGGTCCCAAGTTCTGCGGATGTCAGTGGCTCAAGTTCGATAGGTACTGGGGCCCAGGCAGGAAGAAGGGGTTGGGAGACTTGGTCGCGATTTGGGATTGATTCTGGCATCTCTGTGGCACCCAGGCTGGTATCACTCTGTGCCTGGATCTGATTCATCCCAAGACTGCCAATTAGGAACAGTAAAGGGAATCCGGTCCCTAAATGGCGGAACGGCCCTAAC
>CAZFZB010000017.1:0-5832 GCA_964523415.1 uncultured Chromatiaceae bacterium
TAAAGTGGCACCAGGAGAGCCTGGTATAGACATGGGTGGAGTCGATCTTCATTGATTGGGATGTTGGATATCGACACGGTTGCGGGGACAGTGGACGCACCCTCATCCCTTGGCCGGTTTGTCTCTGTGGAACCGTCAGACGGTTTGTCGCACTTCGCGGTATTTTTGTTCCTTTCGATGAGTTTAAACCAGTCGCAGACCACCTTGCCCAGCGCCCTTGGCGCGGCTAAGATCAAAGCCCAATCCGATCTTGGTTGGATGAAGCCTTCAGCCCTCGTTGAGGGGTGTTCTGGACCGGCGGGTGCCGTCAGACCCAACCTGAGGTCGACATTGCGCAAGACCTATCCCACTCTACTGCTTCCGGTCATTGTCCTGGCGCCCGGACCCTTAGTGCCGTAGTGATAACCGAACTCCATGGATCCCCGATACCCAGACCCCCAGTCCGTTGCAGACCCCGATGCACAAACGGGAGCCCGCCGACCCGCTAGCGAGGACCGTTGGACGATTCCGGATCTCGTAGATTTTGCGTATTACCTTGAACTCGACGAGCAGGATTTGCGCGACCGCCCGGACGCTCGTTTGGAACTCGTGGAAAGGGATCGTTCTATCTATTTAGACCAAATCGCCCCTGCGTTGGTAGGTTGCGACCCCCATTCCCCGCCGCATCGGCGCGCGTGTCTGCGTCGCTGGTTGAGGGTACGCCGTGATGCGGAGAGCCTGGACGCGCGCGCACTCTTGCCCGGCGCCACCTTTGCTCTCACCCAGCGATGGGTGACCCTGACCCTGGCTATCGCCGGCTTTCTGATTGGGCTGGGTGCGGCCTCAGCGCTTCTCAAATACGATGGGCGTCTCCCGGTCAATGTCTCCTGGTACATCTTCCTGTTGGTCGGCGTTCAGTGCCTCTTGATAGTCGGCGGGTTTTTCGCTTGGTTGCTCCACAGGTCCAGGCCTGTTGGGGCCGCCTTCCAGGATATCACCCTGCTTGGGCGGCTCATCCGGCCCCTGTTCACTCGTCTCGGTAGCTGGGTGCAGCATCAACGTCTGTCCCATGCCCGTCAGGAGGTGCGGGACCGGGTCCGCGCCGGCACCGGGGTTCTGAGATCACAGTATCTGCTCTATGGACCCGTCTCTTATCTGCCGGTATTGATACCCGCCCAGGTGTTTGGGGTTGCCTTCAACCTTGGGGTTATCTTGACTAGCGTCGCTCTGGAATGGTTTACGGATCTGGCCTTTGGATGGGGTTCAGCCCTGGATGTCGGTCCCCAGGCCGTTTATGACCTGGCACGCGCCATCGCTACACCTTGGTCCTGGCTGTTTGGCGAGGGACTGGGTTATCCGACCCTAAACCAGGTGGCTGGTAGTCGCATCATCCTGAAAGACCCCTTGTTCCTGCAAAATGCCGAGGATTTACGTTCTTGGCGCTGGTTCCTGGTGTTGGCGGTCATAACCTATGGCTTGCTGCCCCGGCTCGCTCTCTTGTTGACATCACTGATCTCCAAACGGCACCTCCTCAACCGACTGCCCTTCACCCATGCGCGTACCCAAGCCTTGTATGGGCGTCTGGTGACCCCGCGGCTGGAGACCGGAGAAAGAGGCAGCGGCCAAGGTCCTGCGATGCCTATTCCAGCTCCCCTGTTACCCCGAGGACATCGCGTGCCCGGCTCCAAGCCTAAACCTGAATCAACGCAAGCAGGTGAAGGAGTCATGGAGCCTACATCCGTAGCCAATGCCCCCAAGGTGGCCGGTTGTATTGCCCTGGATGCCTGTCTGGTGCTGATTCACATCGATGTGGATCCCCTGATCGGGGATAAGGACCGACCACGGCTCGCTCATCTGATCATGGCCCACACCGGCTGGCGCGTCGCCGGCATGGCCTCCTTCGGGTCTGGTACCCTCATGACCCAGGGTGCGAGCCAGTGGCTGGCGGGCCAGGAATGGCAGGCCCCGCCAGCCCGACTGGTCATCATCATGGATGGTTCACAACCACCCATTACCGAGAATCTGCGATTTCTTAGGGAGTTGCGTGCTGCCGTTGGAACCCGCGCCCAACTCCTGCTTGCCCTGGTCGGCGATCCCCAGGACGATGACCCACTGCCGCCGGTAAGGAACTTTGACTTCACCGACTGGCAACGCAAGATCGATGCCTTGGGCGATCCCTACCTGCGTCTGGCCATGCTGGCACCTCCCCGGATGGATGGAGAACCCTGATGGCAATATATGGGGATGAGATCCCGAGATTGGCCATCATGGGCCATCCCAATGCGGGTAAATCCTCGGTGGTTGCCACCTTGACTGAGAATGACCGTATCGCCATCGATCAGCGCGCGGGCACCACCACAGAATCCGATTTTTATCCTGTCATCATCGACGGCCAGACAGTCATCGAGTTCATCGACACCCCGGGTTTCCAGAACCCGGGGGCGATACTGGAATGGTTCCAGGCGCACCAGGAACTTCGCGATCTGCCACGGGAATTTGTCAAAACCTTTCGCTATGACCCCCTGTTCTCCCACGATTGTTCGCTCCTGGAACCGGTGGCGGCGGGGGCTGGCATGATCCTGGTGGTGGACGGCTCCAAGCGCATCAAGGAAAAGGATCGCATTGAAATCGAACTGATGCGTCTCACCGCGCGGCCGCGCATGGCGATCCTCAATAATCTCACCAATGAAACCCGTCACATGGCCCAGTGGCAGGATACCTTGAGCAAGGGATTCAACTCGGTGCGCGAGTTCAATGCCCACCGTGCGACCTATGGCGAGCGTATCAAATTGCTCAAGGCCCTTCGGAGCATGGATCAGCGCTGGGAGGAACGGCTGGCGCGGACCATCGATGCCTTCCAGCGCGACTGGGATCGGCGTACCGATCAGGCGGTGGATACCATCCTGAGCCTGATGAAGGATGCCCTGGAATTGAGGGTGAGTAAAACCTTTAAGGAATCCAGACTAGATACTGAGGGGGGGCGCATCCAGGCTAAGGCTGAACTGATGGCGGAGTTGGAAAATAGGCTTCGCAATCTGGAGGCTAATGCCCACCGGCAGATTCGGGCCAACTTTCGGCACCAGGTTTGGAATCAGCCCCCAGACTCGCTGTTGGCCAAGGATCTGTTGTCCGATGAGGTGAGCCAGGCCTTAGGGCTCTCCCGACGAGCGCTCGCCCTCGCCGGCATGTCCGCTGGGGCCGCGACGGGCGCAGGAGTGGATTTGGCGCTGGCCGGGACTTCCCTGGGTGGGGCGGCCATTCTGGGTGCCTTTGCGGGTGGCCTACTCGGATTCGCGGGCGGTAAGGCCCTCGCCAAACTGGATATAGAGGTCAAGCCAGGCATGGCCCGCTTTAGCGCGGGTCCGGTCTCCAATACCCGATTCCCTTTTGTCCTTCTCGACCGCGCGCTGCTTTATTGTGCCCGAGCCATGAACTGGGCACATGGGCGCCAGGCGGCGGATGAGGATGCCCCGGACAAGGTACCGGAGGTTCGGCTCCCGCTTAAGGGGTTCACGGAAGAACTAAGCGCCGCCGAGCAGCGTGATCTGGCCCGCTTTTTTGCAGCAATTCGTAAGGGTAAGGCACAGGATGGGGAGCAGGCCTGCCGGGCTATCCTGAAACGCGTCCTGCGCGATCTCTCCGAGAATCGTATCGACAGCCGGATCCATCTATGAACCCGCTAAGGCTTGGGTGGGCCCTAAAGGCGATGGGTGAGCCCCCGGGAGGGCCAGATTCTTATGAGTACCAATGACCCTGACCACTGCTGTGATGTTCTCTTGATCGGGGGAGGGCCAGCCGGTTCCACCGCAGCCGCCTTGCTAGGGGAAAAGGGCTATCGGGTCACGCTCCTGGAAAAGGCGCGACACCCCCGGTTTCATATCGGCGAATCCCTGCTGCCGGCAAATTTGCCGCTGCTTAGGCGCCTGGGGGTGAATGCCGAGGTCGAGGCCATTGGCATGCCGAAGTGGGGGGCCGAGTTTATCTCACCCTGGCACGAACAGAGTCAATCCTTCGAATTCGCGGATGCCTGGGATAAGTCGATGCCTTACGCCTACCAGGTCCGGCGTTCGGAGTTCGACGAGATCCTGATTCGCAATGCCAGTCGCAAGGGCGCCACCGTCATCGAAGGCTGCCGGGTGCGCGATCTGGAATTCCTGCCGAACGGGGATGGGGCCCTTGTTCGGGCTGAACATGAGGATGGCCGCCCCGAGTCCTGGCGCTGCCGCTTCCTGATCGATGCCTCCGGCCGTGACACCTTCCTGGGTAACCGGTTTAGGGTTAAACGCCGGAACCCCAAGCACAACAGCTCGGCGTTGTATGGCCACTTCAGGGGTGCGCGACGGCATTCAGGAAGGAGGGAAGGACACATTTCCATCTTTTGGTTCGAACATGGGTGGTTTTGGTTTATACCCCTGGCGGACGGCATCACCAGCGTAGGTGCTGTAATCTGGCCCTACTATCTGAAGGCCCGTACTAAACCGCTGCCGGCCTTCTTTATGGATCTCATTGCGATGTGTCCAGTCCTCGCGGAGCGACTTCAGGGCGCGGAACGGGTGACCAAGGTGGAGGCCACGGGCAATTTTTCCTATTCCTGCGATCGCACCCACGGTGACCGCTATCTGTTGTTGGGCGATGCCTATGCCTTTATAGACCCGGTGTTTTCCTCCGGGGTCATGCTGGCTATGAGGAGCGCCTTCGCTGGAGCCGAAGCGGTGGATACCTGTCTGCGGGATCCGTGCAAGGCGGCCCAGGCATTACGGAAATTCGACCGGCTCATGAAGCACGGCCCCAAGGAGTTCTCCTGGTTCATCTACCGTGTCACCAATCCAAACATGCGAAATTTATTCATGGCGCCACGCAATGTCTTGCGGACCCAAGAGGCCCTGCTGTCCGTTTTGGCTGGGGATATTTTCGGCAAAACGCCCATCTGGTGGTCGCTACGGGTCTTCAAGGCGATCTATTACCTGGTCTCCCTAGCCAATCTCAAGTCCACCTTCCTAGCCTGGAAGCGCAGGCGGGCGAATATCCGTTACCTGGAGGATCCAGCAGAGGGGTGAAGGCTTGTTGTTGGGCCTATCGTACTTGCAGGGGCAAGGAGACCCTTCTCCTCGCTTTGGCCTCCCGACTGGTCGGGGTCTTGGCGTGAGAAGTTCTCAGGCGCTTTGGCCGAGTCGTGCCAGGCAATGGTTGCGACGGACCTATGAATTTGGCGCCTTATGGGCTGGTCTGGGACTGCTGGGCGCGATTTCGCTGGCATGGTCGCTTCTGGCCGCGCCCCTCTATTATCTCTTGCCGAGACGGTGGGGCAAGCCCTTGGGTCGCTGGGCCATCATGACCAATCTACAAATCTATCTGGGGGCACTGGCCTTGATGGGGGCTTGCCGTTTTGATATCCGGGGTCTTGATGACTTGCGTGGCGAAAGTCCCCTGGTAATTGCCCCCAATCATCCCTCTCTGCTGGATGCCCTCCTGGTTCTTTCGCGACTTCCTAATCTCACCTGTATCATGAAGGCCGATATCCTGGATAACATGTTCCTGGGGGTGGCGGCGCGGCTGGCAGGATACATCCGCAATGACACCCAACACGGCATGATCAAACAGGCTGTCGCAGAACTGACCCGTGGCAGCCACCTGTTGCTTTTTCCTGAAGGAACCCGCACGAATCAGTGGCCTATCAACCCCTGCACGCCTTCGGCTGCCCTCATTTCCCGTCGTGCTAAGGCCCCCATCCAGACCCTCTTCATCGAGACGGACTCCGCCTTCCTCGGGAAGGGCTGGCCTTTATGGCGTCGCCCGATGTTGCCGGTCACCTTTCGCGCGCGGCTTGGTCGTCGCTTCGATCCTCCTGATCAA
>CAZFZB010000017.1:5932-15449 GCA_964523415.1 uncultured Chromatiaceae bacterium
TTCGACTTCGATCCAGAGGCCGTGGTGCGGCTCTGCTGGCGTGGCCTGCCCTTGATCAACCTGAGGGCCCCGGTCACCTATCTGACCGCTGATCAAGGCGGGGTTTCCCATTTCAATTATCTTTACGACAACAGCCTGCTGACGTGGATGCACATCCGCTTGATGTTGGGCTTCCTGATGAGGTTGCCTCGGTTACTTGTGAAACGGTTGGTCTCGCCACAGAAGCAGCGGGAAAACCAGCCCCGCGAGTGATTACCGAACCACAAATCGGGTAGCAGTGGCTCCGGTTCCAAGTTGGGATGGGGATGCTGTCCACCAGACCCACTTAAAGAAGGTATGTTGTGGGTCAGCCTTAGCGCCCAGCCTACCTTGGAGACAAGGGGCTCCCTCGCTACGCGGGGGAAGTCATAGCATGCCGCCGTTCACCGAGATGATCTGGCCCGTGATGTAGCTGGCTTGTTCTGAGGCGAGAAAGCCTACGAGGGCCGCGACCTCGGCCGGCGTCCCGGCACGCTTCATGGGTACCAGGGCGGCAATTGTCTGTGAATTGAAAACCCCCGCGCTCATCTCGGTCTGAATGATACCGGGGGCCACGGCATTCACTGTGATACCACGGTTGGCAATCTCCAGGGACAAGGCCTTGGTCGCCGCGTGGAGACCACCCTTGGCGGCGGCGTAATTCACCTGGCCCCGGTTGCCGATCAGCCCAGCGATGGAGGTGATATTGAGGATGCGCCCCCAACGATTGCGGATCATGGGCATCGTCAGGGGCTGAGTCACGTTGTAAAAGCCATCGAGTGCCACGGCCAGCACCCGGTGCCACTGGCTGGCACTCATGCCAGGGAAGATGGCGTCATCATGGATACCGGCATTGTTCACGAGGATATCGATAGGTGAGGTCGCGGTCAGGGCCTCCAGAATCCTGCGGCTATCCTCGGCGTTCGTGACATCGAAGGCGATGACCTCGGCCGAGCTAGAGGTCCCGGTAATTTCCGTCACCAGATCCGTCGCCTTGGCCAGGTTCTGGTAGGCATGGACATAGACGTAACAGCCGTCTGCGGCCAGACGGCGACAGATCGCCGCGCCGATATCGCCACTGCCGCCGGTTACCAGGGCTCGTCTCATGGCTGCCTACCCCGTTTCTCCGCATTCAGCACCACGGCGATGCGACCCATCAGGAGCCATTTCTCCCCAGCGGAAATGCGAAACTCATAAAGAAGGGTATTGAGATCGCCTGAGAGGCGCTCCGCCTCGACGAGCAGATCAGCGGCAATGTCATCCAGGCGTGACACCTGTAGCTCGACCCCACGCACACTGGTGAGATAACCGATTCGTGAGGGGCGCCCGGGGACCGTCAGGAGGGCACTATGCGCTGCCATCGCCTGGGCAGCATACTCGATGCCGCAGGCGGCCCCCAAGCGGCCGTGAGCCCGAAGGGGGTTATCCTGGTTGCGGTGGCTCGAGGCCACTGCGCGGATGGCTCGGGTATCCCAGGTGGTGATCCGGTCCAGCAGGCACATCGACCCTTGATGCGGGAGTTGGTTGAGCAGCCAGGCGTGGTCTAGCTGCATGGCAGGATCTCCACGGCCAAGCCGAGCGGCTCCAGGTATTCCAGGATGACTCGATGGGGGTTGCCCCGAGCCAGTGCCCGCAGCAAGGGCAGGCTGCGAGCCGAGGGGATCTGGCAACGCAAGGCCTCCAGATCAGGATGGGTAAGCCTATCCCCAGGGGCCTCCAGTAGGGTGACTCGCAGAAGCGCCAGGGATTGGGGACTCGGTCGAGGCATCAGGGTCAGGGCTGTACCGAAGGCAGCGGGCAAGGGTCGCTTGGCATGCAAGGGCTCGGGGTTGGGGGCCTCGTAACACACCAGCAGGGCACCACTGTTAGCGACCCCCACTTGGGCGAGGGCTTCTAACAGACCTGCTCCGAAACTTCCGTCGTATGCACACAACACCGTCGCGGGGGTCATGGCGCCCGATGCGATGCCCCAATAGCCGGCTGCGGCATTATGTACGGAATTGTGGAAGCGGGTTGGGGACAGGTGGCGATCCTCCGAGGCCAGGACTTGGCAAATGGCATGGCAGTTGTCGCCATCCGCACTAGAGGATGAGAAGACCGCGGCCACTTGTTTGGCATCCAGGCATGAGTGAGCGATGGCCTCCTGCGCTACGACTAAGGCAATCCTTACCTGCAGCCCGATCCGGCGACGTTCATTCGGGGGGAGACTGGCCAGCGGTGGTGCGGCAACGGGTCCTGGCCGATAGGGCACGATGCCGGATAGGACCGGTCGCGCCGCGGTCCAATTGCTAAGGCCCGGACCCAGGATTCCGATGCCATCGAGCCAGGCGCTTAAGGCGGTTGGGGGGGAAGGGGCGGTCATTTCAACCGGCACGTCCCAAGACCAGGCTGCAATTGGTACCGCCGAAGCCGAGGGAATTACTCATCACTCGTTGTGGTGCCTGGGCGCTGTTGGAGGTCAGGTAGTGGATGGGAAGGGTGGGATCGGGATGGGGCGTATTGATCCCTCCCGGTAGAAAGCCGTGTTGCAGTGCCAGGGCGCTGATGATGGCCTCCAGTCCACCGGCTGCCCCCAGGGTGTGGCCCGTCGCACCCTTGGTGGAACTGCAGGGGGTCTGATTACCGAATAGTTCCAGTATCGCCTTGCCCTCAGACGCATCGTTGGTCGGGGTGCCAGTACCGTGCAGGTTGATGTAGTCGATGTCCCCCGCCTGTAAACCGGCCGATCGCAAGGCAGCGGTCATGGCAAGCCGAGCGCCGAGGCCATCGGGGCGGGGCCTGGACATGTGGTAGGCATCACTGGATTCACCGGTACCCAGCAGCAGTATCTCGTTGGCATCGAGGCTAACTCCAGGTCGTTCCAACAGGGCGAAGGCCGCGGCCTCGCCGATGGAGATGCCCTTGCGGTCGGAATCGAATGGCCGGCAGGGTTCGTCCGAGAGTAATTCCAGGGAATTGAAGCCGTAGAGGGTAGTCAGGCAGAGGGAATCCACGCCCCCAACGATAGCGGCATCGATGACCCCAGCCGCAAACAGGCGCGCCGCCGAGGCGAAGACCTTGGCACTCGATGAGCAGGCCGTGGAGATGACAGCGGCTGGTCCTTCCAGCCGGAACCAATGACGGACGAAATCCGCCAACGAAAAGAGATTGTGGGAACCGCGATAATCGAAATCATCTGGCAGAGCCCCGGTGGAGGGGTCCAGGCGACGGTAGGCCTGCTCGGTCTGAAGGATGCCAGCGGTACTGGTGCCGAGCAAGGTGGCCACCCGCCGTCGACCGTAGCGTGTCATGGCCATCTCTACGGCAGCGCCGAAACCGTCTTGATGCAGGGTCAGGAAGGCCAGGCGATTGTTCCGGCATTCAAATGCATTTAGGTTGATCGGCAATTGGACGTCGTCCGCCCCGGGGATCTCCCCCAGGTAGGTTTCGAGATCAGCAACCGTCTCGAAACGGCAATGGGTTAGTCCCCCCCGGTGATCAAGTAACGCCGAGAGCGTTGCCGCTAGGCCCCGGCCAAGGCAGCTGCTGGCGGTAAACCGTGAAAGTCTTAGCGGGGTCACGAGGGTGGCGTCCTGGCTCTTTGAAGTTGAGTCCGTCTAAATTAGTGGTCCGGATGCCTCGTCCAGGCGGGCAATCAACAGGTAATTGGCGAAAGGCAGGTTCCCATTCATGGCGGCTGACTCGACATGAAAGCCCAATTTCTTCAATGCCTGGATCCAATCGCTTAAGGGGCGGCAATGCAGGTGGGGTAGACCTATGCCACGGCACCAGGCCACCCTGGAGTCTATCCAATGACTGAGATGGAATCTCAGACCCGCGCCGGCATCGCCCACGCGGACCAATAACAGGCCACGGGGTGTCAGGGCGATACGTACCCGCCGCAGGATGTCGGCCTGAGCTGGACCATCCAGGAAATGGAGGGCGTCCAGGATGATCACTACATCCACCTGCCCAAAGTCAACTTGGCGCATGTCCCCCTCTTCAAAGCTGGCCCGATCGCCCAAGGCTAATCTCGCCCGCTCCAGGTCTCTGGCTAACAGATCGACCCCACGGACCTTCACCCCAAGGGGTGGGGTGGGCCATTCCTCCGGCCAGTCACCCAAATCATAGCGATGCCGGGCGGACAGCAGCCAGGTTGCCAGCAGCCCCTGGCCGCAGCCCAGATCGAGAATCCGGGCCTGATCCGGGAACAGGCCGCGCTCCAGCATTGCACAAAACACCGGATCCATGCCCAACTTGTGACGGGCGAAATGAAAGGCAAATTTACCGGCGGATCGATAGGGTTCGCTCGCCTGATCCAGGAGCCTTTGGCGCAGCGCCTTGGTATTGGGACTCATGGCGCGCAAAGCTCCAGGGCCGAACGCAGGGTGATGGATGTGAGCCCGAGGGTCGCTGCCGCCTCCAGCACGCTCGGCAGAGCCGCAAGGATCAGGGGCTGATCACTGTAGGTGCGTGCGGCATTACCATCATGCATCAGGAGGATGTCCCCGCTGCCGAGGTGCCGGGTCAAACGACACACCACCTTGCTGGCGTCGCGGGTCCGGGTGTCAAACCCACGTCGGGTCCAACTGGCCAGATGGAGACCATGGCGAGCCAGGATGGGTTCCAAAAAGGGGTTCCTCAGGCCGGCGGTGGGCCGGAAGAAACAGGGCCTCTGACCCGTGATGGCTGCCAGGTTGTCCTGGGCGCTGGTAATCTCTTGGGCCGTGCGTTTTGGCCCAAATACCGCGAAATGATGGTAGTGGTGCTGACCGTGGTTTTCCACGGCATGGCCTCGCTCCAGGATCCGCCGGCAGAGTTCCGGATGGCGTTGGGCCAAGTCTCCGATACAAAAAAAGGTGGCGTGAGCCTGAAACCGATCAAGCAGGTCGAGCACAGGAGGCGTTACCTCGGGATCTGGACCGTCGTCGATCGTGATGGCGATGTGTCCATTCGCCACCGCCGGAGGTAGTCGCAACCAGTTGGGACCCAGGCTCTGACTTCGTGGCCAGAGACCGAGAAGGGTGAGGGCTAGATGGTTGACGGCGAGGCTTCCCAACCCCCAAGGCCAGAGGCCCGGTTGGATCGCCAGCAGACCCAGTGCCCCGGCATGCAGGGCAAAGGAGGCCTGGAGTAATGGCGTGGGGTGCCATGGCCGGGGGCCGCGGCAAAATCCGGCTTCCGTCATGCCCGTCGCGCCAAGATAGCGGAAAAGGCCAGGGCCAGGAGCGCGCCCGGACCTACGGTGGTGCCAATGGCGTTGAGGACCGGCACGCTGGAGAAGCCCAGGATGCCAAACCCAGTCACCGTCGTGGCAACGGCGATCATAAGGGAGGCCAGGATGCGCGGGGAGATGCCACCTGCGGCCGCTCCCCGGTCGAAGAAGAGGGCATAGTTGGAGCCTACGGCCACGACGAGCAACATGGCTACCAGGTGCAGGATGGTCAAGGAGATACCTGCCAGGACTAGGCCGGCGATGACCACGGCAACCGAGGAGACCAGTGGGGCGACGATGCGGAATACCCGGTCCAGGGAACGGGTGGAGGCGAACAGCAAGCCGATAATGGCCCCCAGACCCGCGAGGGACAACAGGATGGCCTGGTGAACATAACCCGCGTAAAGGCGGTCAAGTTCTCCCTTGAGATCGATGAAATAGACGCCGGCCAGATCCAATTCCGCAAGGGCATCCCGAACCCTCTGGCCATCGAAGTCTTGGGTGGTCCCGACGCGAAGTGGCAGCAAGGCGGTCCAGCGCCCCTCCGACAAAATCAACAGGGCATCCAGGCCCTCTCCGAGACTGGTTCCCTGAAGGTCTTCGGGAGTCAGGGGGGAACGGTCGCGGGTCTTGGCCACGTCGGTGAAAAAGGGCTCGAACCGGTCCGCTTTAATGGGAAGTCCGGCACTAGCGGCATTGAAACGTTGGCGCAATTCCGACTCCGGGGGCAGGCTGGCCAGGCGCTGGCGTTGGGTTTCTTGACTTGGAAGGTAGGCGGCGGGGTTCTCGAAACCCCCGATAACCCCTGCTGTCTCGAGTCCCTGGAGTTGAGTCGCGACCCGTTCGCTGGTGGAGAGTGCCGTCTCCCGGTCGGACGCGGTCACTATGACCAAATAGCGTGCGTCTGGGGCGCCCAAATCGGTGCGCATGGCTTGGTCGAGGGCCTGATCGGCGGCGGGGACAGGACTCAGTGCCGCCAATTCGCGGCTCCAGAGGTCGTCTCGTTTCGCCACCAGAATGGCTACGGAGGCCAGGCTCAGGAGCAGGACCAGCCCGCGCAATCGCCATGCCCCATCGAACCAATCCAACAGGTAGCGGCCGGCGGCCGTTAGGTCAGGTATCTGGAGATTGGCAGGCAGGAGTGTCGGCAGGACGAAGCGGGTAACCAAGGCGGCGGTGACCAGTCCCGTGATGGCATAAAGCCCCAGTTGAGCAAGCCCTGGGAAGTTGGAAAAGAGTAGAGAGGCAAAACCGAATATTGAGGTGAGGACGCCGATTCTGATGGTCGGCCACCAGTCCTCTACCCCTTTGTCCTGGGTGGAGCGGGTTGTGAAGGACTTGGACTCCGACTGAATGAAGAGATAAATGGAATAATCCACCGCCTCGCCGATGAGGGCGGCACCGAAACCAAGGGTGACGCCATGAACCACCCCGAATCCAATGCTTACTGCCGCTACCCCAGCCAGGGCGCCCGATACCACCGGCAACAGGCCCAATAGCACCGTCAGGGCAGAGCGGTAGGCCATCATCAAGAGTCCGATGATGATCAGGCTTCCCAGACCGGAAAGAATCATCACCTGCCCTTTGATGGTAGCGCGTGCCGCGACGGAAAAGGGGCCGGGGCCGGTCATCACCAGCCAGGTTCCTGGCCCCGAGGCCGATTGAAAGGCAGCCCTAATGGCTGTGACTGCCTCGGATTGTCCGTCCGTGTCGGCCCCCTCGGAACGGGTGCGGGCTAGGAGTAGGGCGCGTTGGCCGTCCCGTGATGCCCAGACGCCATCCATCACTTGGGGTCTGGAACCCCTCGCCAGGACCTCCAGAAGACACAGCAATTCGCCGGTAGGGTCACGTGGTAACAAGGCCTTGCTAAAGAGCCCCATGGATGTGGCCAAAAGGTCAAGGCTGTACTGGATGCCCTTACGCAGGCCTTCTTCGGTAAATCGATCGGGCGTAATCGCTGGGCTAAGTAAGTAGCGGTTCTCGATCAGGAACCGCTGATCCTGTCCCAACTCATGGGTCTCGCCATTGGCGATATGCAGAAACCGGGGATCCTTGCGAAGGCGTGCAGCCAGGTCTCGGGAGGTTTGGGCGCGGGTGGCGGGGTCAGCCCCCTCGATACCGATCAAGATCAGGCGGGAGGCGATGCCTGACCTGAGTTGATCGATCAGGAGTTGTTGTTCCTGGTTGGGAGTTTGGGGCAGGAAGGCCGATAAATCAGCGGTGTAATTTGCTCGAGTCAGGATCCAAAGGCACGTAACCATAACCGCCAGCCAGAGAAGGATCACGAACTGGCCCATCGGGATCCTGATCACACCCCTCATGATCCACCTCTCTCGCGGATGTACATTACCGAATGGTCACCGTCTGTCTGCCAGATCTCCACCCAGAGCAGCTCGCCCCCTGTCCCTCCCATGCGAATATGGTCGATTAGGCGATCCGAGCGGGAGTCCCGTGGGGTCAGCAACAGGATCCAATGGTCGCGGCTACCTCCCAATACGAGATGGTATATCCCTTCAAGTGTCCTGAGGTCACCGGCAAGGGTGGCGCGGATGCTCGCGATCATGCCCACTATCTCGGGATAATCACCGAGAGAAAGCTCCTGACTCTGGATAGGTCCTGCGACGATGATGGCATTGCCCTTCAGGATCATGGTTTCGACCTGAGGCCTGAGGGTACGTTTCTCCAGCCGGTCGGGGGGCACGAACGATAACTCGCCGGAAGAGGATATGGGCTCGTCAAGGATGGAAAGGTACTTCTCCTCGGTAAAGGTGGCTATCCCATGGGTATTGTGTGCCAGTGCATCCATGAGTTCGCCCACAGTGAACTGAGAAGCCGGTAAGCCCAGGCTTAGCCCCATAAACTTGATGGCGAGGATTGTTCGGGCAACCCTATTTCGGGCAACCCTGTACGGTTTGGATCTCGTCATGTCGCTTTGTCAAGGCTATTGTGGGGTATCCGCCAGAAATCATGAAAATTTAGCCAGTTAAAGGGATAGGCGAGACAGTATCTTTCTAGGGTGGCGGCATAGGCGGCGACCGCCTGACGGGAGGCAGCTTCCCGTTTCGGGCGTTCGATCCTTGAAAAATCAGCCAGGGGTTCGAAGTGGATGGCGTAGCGGTTACCACCCAGATAGAGGCCCGTCATGAAGAGCACCGGGCGCTTGAAGAGGGATGCCAGTCGCATGGGACCAATTGGAAAGGCGGCGGTTTCTCCAAGAAATTCCACCCTGAGGGTCGCATCATCGTCCAAAGTCCGGTCCGCGAGCACCCCCAGGATCATGCCCCTGTCCAGGCAGGCTTGGGCTTGAAGCATGGAATCGACCTGACCCAAAGGGATAATATCCTGTCTTGAAAGGGGATTAATCGCGGCCAGGGCAGCGTTGATCTTGATGGCGTTGTGCTCGTACATCGCCATGGCCACCTTTAAACCGGGCCGTTGCCGACTGAGGGCCCGCAACACCTCGAAGCTGCCTAGGTGGGCACCGATCAGGAAGGCACCATGTCCCGCCGCGTACACGCTCTCGAAGATTGCTGCGCCATGCACCTGGATTTCGAAAAGATCGAATCGGTCGTTGAGGAGATAAATTCGATCGTGGGTACAGGAGGCAAAGCAATGAAAATGCCTCAACAGGTCGGCCAAGCGGGGTTCCCGCCCTAGGGCACGTCTTAAATAGGTACGGGAGTTTTGTCGGGCTTGCGGTGCAAAGGTCAGAAAATAGAGGCTGATTCCTAACAGCAGGCACCGTGCCAAGCGGCGTCCCAGTCGGAGTGAGATCCAGGTCATTAGCCTAAGCATGACCCTGTTGCTGCGCTCCCGCCGCTCCAACCATTCGGCTTGCCGCGCGGACTGGGACACCTTCATGGGACGTCACTTCCAGGACCGGACGGGTGGTTGCAGGTTAAGACGCCACTGGCCACCACGCGATCGCCGGCTAGAACCTCAAAGTGGTAAAGGGACGATCCTGTTTGGACATAGCTGATCCTTAAGGCCTCTCCGGGCCTCACTGGGCTTGGGAACTTCGCCAGTCTGATGCCATTAAATCCTTCCGGCAGCCCCTCCCTTAGGGTCAAGGCGTGTTGGACCTCATCCAGGAGCACCACGCCAGGCAGGATGGGCTGTCCGGGGAAATGGCCGACAAAGGCCGGATGGTCGGACGGGATCAACAAGGGCAGTTCCAGCCTGGTCACGCCAAGAGACTAATTGCTATTCAGTTGGCCCCAGTCGCGCCATGAAGGTTCGAACGGCTTGATTGGACAACTTGCCAACGGCATTACGGGGCAGGATATCCGCGAATATCAGGGGTCT
>CAZFZB010000017.1:15549-32313 GCA_964523415.1 uncultured Chromatiaceae bacterium
ACCTCCTCACCTTCGCAATGAAGCTGGATCCCTGCGAATGTCTCCCAAGCGCCACCAGACGTGGTTCGCCGTGAGGCAATCAGTCCAGTTTCCGTGCAACCGTAGATCTCGATCAAGGGTGCCTTAAAACGTGTCTCCGCCTCGGCAGCCAGATCTTGGGAAAGGGTGGCGGTGGCTGACAGCAGGAGATCCAGCTTTGGCAGTGAGGCTTGCTCAGCCAGCAGTGTCCGCAAGTGGTAGGGGGTGGTAACAAGCACGCGGGGATGGGGCAGGGCTGCCAGCGCCGCGCAGATGTCAGCGGGAAAGAAGGGGCGCCCGGCGTTTAGGGAACCTCCGCATTGCAAGGGCATCATCACCGTTGATTCTAGGCCATACATATGTTGGGCTGGCACGGTACCAACGAGGGAGTAGCCTTGACGGATGCCCAACCGTTCAGCCTCCCGGCGCGCGTTACGCGCCAAGCTCCCCCAGCGTTTGACATGGGATTCAGGCGTTCCCGTGGATCCGGAGGTGAAGACGTAGGCGATGACTTGGTCGCAATCGATGCTGGGGATAACCCAATCAGTCGAACTGCCTGTCCAGATTGGGTAATGGAAAAGGGGCAGGTCGACGCTGCCGACATCCTGGTCAGCGATACAATAGACATCCGGGGCTATGTGCCTTAGCTGCCGGATCATTTCCGGGGTGTAAGTGGAGGGCAACAGGTTGATTTGCCCCTTGAGAATGCACGCTGCGAGGGCGACGGTAAATCGGTAGTGATCGACGCACAGGTTGAGGGCATGCCGCCCCGAGGGTAACAACTCGGCGATGCGATGAACCTCGCCTAGAAACCGACTGGCGCTGACTGGGAGGCTTTCACACCAGGCCACAACGTCTTCAGGATCCTGATGGCTGATCAACGGTAACTGTGACATGGTTAGGCGCTTGGAGGGCCTAGCGGGGTTGCGCGGGAGCTTCTTGATAAGGCTTCGGGGTCTTCAAGAAAGCAAAGAAACTGACCCTGATGCTAGTGTGCTCCAGATGGGGCAGTTTGCGTAGGCGCACCCAGTGCTCGACAGAAAACATGAGCAAGATCAATGGAAATGTCAGGAAATTGGCGAAAACCGACCACATCTGGATGTTGCCAAACATGAAAAGGGCCGAAGAAACCAGGCACATGACCAGAAAAAAACAACTCCAGGCCAAGGTAATCCCGCGAGTATAGCGTATCACTTC
Source organism: uncultured Chromatiaceae bacterium (assembly GCA_964523415.1). Lineage (GTDB taxonomy): Bacteria > Pseudomonadota > Gammaproteobacteria > Chromatiales > Chromatiaceae > M0108. Next base: position 16,765 of record CAZFZB010000017.1, read on the forward strand.
AGGCTCAAGGCTGCCTCGCACAACCTCAGCCACCTGGGTACAGAGAGGTTGTCTTCCTGGCACCAAGGTAATACCAAAACCAAGGGCCAAGCCGAGATGGGTGCCGGCATGTTGGAAAAAATAGACCCAGTCGAAATTCCGCTCAAGTAGGTCCCAGCACCGCCACAAAACCAGACACGCACTGATGGCTACTAGCATGTTTGCGAGGCGCCGTTGAGAACGCCAGGATAAACTCAGCAGGATGGCCAGGGGGGGTGTCAGCGAAACCGCGACCCCCAGGGATGGTGTGGTGGTGGCCGCCGAGGTGGCGGCACTGTAATAAGCCAGTAAGGGGTAGAGGATGATTCCGGCGGCAAGGACCGCCCATCGGATCGCGCGACCCAGTGGCGGGCTCATTGGGTTCTGGATGCCGCGATATGTTCGGCCAGGCTGGCCAGGGAACTGAATATCCTGACATTGTCCACATTATCCGCCCGCAATTGAAAACCGAAGCGCTTTGATATGACCAAGGCTATTTCAAGGATGTCGATGGAATCGAGATTCAGGCCATCACCATAAAGGCTGGCGTCGGGCCGAATATCCTCTGGTTTGATGTCGAGATTGAGGGCTTCGACAATGATCCGAGCGACCTCTTGTTGCAGCGCGAGATTGTCTTCAGGCATGGTTAATTCGCCGTTATTGGGGCTCTGACCAACGCGTAGCCGTCTGGCCGGCTTGGTCCCTAGGCGCAAGCTGCCGTGGTTAGGCGGAAACAGGGCGTGTTGGTACTTTGAGGCAATCGGATAAGGGTTCCGAGGGTAAATCTGCTGATAAAATCAGGGGATGTGATCAGAGATTCTTGTCCTCCATGACAAAACTAAGCCTAATTTGTAACTCGGACTCGTTATAACTCAGATCGGATTCCAGTAGATATAACCGATAGGTTGTTCTATCTCGCTACTCCTGGGGTGGTGCCGCCCTAGGCACAGATCAGACTCCCTGGTCACATGGCCGCCTAGTTTACTGGATAGTTTAGGCGGCATAAACTCGGGGAACCTTGAACCCAGGAGCCTGACCCAGGTGTCATCCGATGAAGACAGCCTTCCCCCATGTCATCTTGATCCCCGCCATCATCTCCCTGCTCCTCCCTACCTCCGAGGCCCAAGCCTTTAAATGTCTACCACTTTATGGCAATTGGTGTGGACCCGGCCACCCCTCGGGCCTGGCCCTGCCACCGGTGGATGGGTTCGATGCCGCCTGCATGCGCCACGATTATTGTGTCGATGGGCCTGGACCCGAGGCTCAGTGCGATCGGGCCCTCGTCGATGAACTCAATTTTCTCGCCTCCCATGTCGGTTACCTGCCGCGCCCCTTGCAATGGGTCGAATATGTGCTTCGGGTCAAGGAGGGCGGCGGCTGGGGGGGCATGCCCATGCCCACTCCCTGGGACGCCGCAGGCGTTATGTCGAGCCTCATGGCCCCCTGTTGGTGACCCGGGGGTCGGGGATGCAGACGCATGGTCAGAGTCCGGAATCTGGGCGAGTACCCTGTCGCGGTGAGGGTGCTGCCCGTCCTGAGGGCCGTAATCCGCTGAGCATCCGGTTGTTAAAAAATCTGGCGTGGTAACGTCACTTGGGCTATGTTCGATTTTCCATTAAATGAGAGATGAGGGTTACTACATGAAAATATCCCTGATTGCCTTGGCTACCACGGCACTGTTCGCGGGTGCGGCTCTTGCCGCCGATGCGACTCCTGATGAGGCTAAGGCCATGTCACAAAAGGCTCAGGCCGCTGTCAACCAGATGGGCAAGGACAAGGCCTTTGCGGCATTCTCCGCTGCCGATGGGGGTTTCAAGGTTAAGGACTTGTATGTCTTCTGTATGGATATGGATGGCGTCATGCTCTCCCATGCGGTCAAACCGGAGTTGGTGGGTAAGAACCTTCTCACCTTCAATAAATATGGTGATGAACTCTTCAAAAATATGATTGTTGTCGCCAAGTCCCCCACGGGGGAGGGTTGGGTTGACTACAAGTGGCCCTATCCGGGTACCGAGGAGATCAAGGCCAAGACCAGCTACGTCATGACCAATAAGGAAGGCTTTTTCTGTGGCGTGGGCGCTTACAAGTAGCCAGTCAGCCTCGAGTTGATATCGCGTCCGGGGGTATGCCCCAGGCGCGATCAAGATAGATGCAAGTTGGCTGGAACCCTCTAGGGTGAGTAGCTATACTATAGGGCTTCGCGGCGTTTCCGTTTGGTGGCGCCGCGGCCAAAACCTCGTTGAACGGCTTTCCTACCGCAGAATCTGACCGCTGCTCCGAGGTTCCCGCCCGGAGGGCGCCACCCTTGAGAGACCTGACGAAGATGCAAGTATCAGTGGAGAATGGAGCCGGACTCGAACGGCGCTTGACGGTCACCTTGGAGCCGGAGAAGGTCGAGGCGGAGGTAGAAAAGCGGTTGCGTGATTTCGCCCGTTCGGCACGGATGCCGGGTTTCCGTCCTGGTAAGGTTCCGGTCAAGACCTTGCGTCAGCGCTATGAAGGCCAAATTCTGGGAGATGTCTTTTCCGAGCTGACGCAATCCACTTTTGGTCAAGCCCTGCTCCAAGAGAAGCTCAAACCCGTCGGTCAGCCGACGTTCGATGCCGATATAGACCCTGTGGCTCGACGCTATGCCTATATCGCGGCCTTTGAGGTTCTGCCCGAATTCGAGTTAGGTACCTTGGCGGGAAAATCCCTTAATCGACCCTTGGCCACCGTGACCGATGCCGATCTGGAGGCCCTAATCGAGCGTCTGCGTGAGCAGCGAAAGACCTTCGAGGAGGTGGAGCGCCCTGCTCAGGAGGGCGATCGCGTCACCATCAGTTTTTCCGGTATCCTGGCCGGAGAGTCGGATCCCTTCCCGGGTGGTTCCGGCAAGGATTTTCAACTCGTGCTGGGTAGCGGTCAGATGATCCCTGGCATCGAGACTGGTTTGGTGGGTGCCACCGCTGGCGAGGAGAGGGAACTCGACTTGAGCTTCCCATCTACCTATCACGTCGAGTCCCTTCAGGGAAAGGCAGTGACCTTTGTGGTCTCGGTGCATGCCGTGGCAGAACCCAACCTTCCTGCGGTGGACGAGGAATTTGCCAAGGCCTTTGGTGTCGAAGATGGGGACTTGGACCGCTTTCGACAGGATGTCCGAGCCAATATGACGCGGGAACTCAAACAACGCGTCGATGCCAGGATCAAGTCCCAGGCCATGGACCTGCTGTTGGATACCAATCCGATCGAGATTCCAAAATCCCTGGTAGCACAGGAGGTCAAGGTTCTTAAGGAGCAGATGCGCCAGACTCTCCGTGGCAACACCAAGATCGAACTGCCAGATCACCTCTTTGAGGAGAACGCTCAACGGCGCGTCAGGTTGGGGTTGATTCTTGCCAGGGTGGTGCAGGATAACCAGATCAAAGCGGACCCTGAACGGGTGCGCGAGGCGGTGGAGGACCTGGCTTCAACCTACGAAAACCCCAAAGAGGTGGTGGACTTCTATTACGGGAGCAAGGAACACCTTTCCTCGGTTGAGGCCCTGGCCCTGGAAGGTCATGTGGTGGATTGGGTGCTGACTCAGGTCCAGGTCGAGGATGAGTCCCAGAGCTTTCAGGAGCTCATGAATCCGTCCGAGGCTTGACCCGAATCCTACGGGAGAATCCATTTTGATGACGTCACATCCAATTATCACGGCGAATACCGGCTGGAATCCCCAGGGCTTGGGGCTCATCCCCATGGTCGTCGAACAGACCGCCCGGGGTGAAAGGGCCTATGATATCTATTCGCGCCTGCTCAAGGAGCGAGTCATCTTCCTGGTAGGGCCAGTCGAGGACCAGATGGCTAACCTGGTGGTGGCTCAACTCCTGTTTCTGGAATCCGAGAATCCTGACAAGGATATCCACCTTTACATCAACTCCCCCGGCGGGGCCGTCACCGCGGGCCTGGCCATCTACGACACCATGCGCTTCATTCGCCCGGACGTGAGCACTATGTGCATTGGCCAGGCTGCCAGCATGGGCGCCCTCTTGTTGGCTGGCGGGGCGGCGGGTAAACGCTACTGCCTGCCTCATTCGCGTATGATGATTCATCAGCCTTTGGGCGGCTTTCAGGGCCAGGCGACGGACATCGATATCCATGCCCGTGAGATCCTGCACATTCGCGACCAACTCAATCAGATCCTGGCTTATCACACTGGTCAGCCTGTGGCGAAGGTTGCTGAAGACACGGAGCGTGACCGCTTCATGGGCCCGGAGGATTCCGTGGCCTACGGCCTTATCGACAAAGTACTTGAGCAACGCGTGGCGCCCAAGACGGCCAAATCCTGAGATTCCATTCCTTGCCCTGGCCCGAGGTTCGCCCCTTGCTGGGCTGGCGATGAGCCTGGTCTCAACAATGAATTGGCGGAGACAGACCCCCGATGAGCCAACGTAAGAACGACGACAATAAACTCCTCTATTGTTCCTTCTGCGGCAAGAGTCAGGCGGAGGTGCGGAAACTGATTGCGGGCCCATCCGTCTTTATATGTGATGAGTGTGTCGAGTTATGTAACGATATCATCCGTGAGGAAGTGGAAGGGGAGGCTGCCACCGAGACCAGTAGCAAGCTGCCGAAGCCGCGTGAGATCAACGCCAGCCTGGACCAGTATGTGATTGGCCAGGAGCAGGCCAAGAAGGTGCTCTCTGTAGCGGTTTATAATCATTACAAACGTATGGAGGCTGCGTCTGCCAAGGAAGAGGTCGAAATCTCCAAGAGCAACATTCTCCTAATTGGTCCTACGGGTTCAGGAAAGACCCTGCTCGCTGAGACCCTGGCGCGGCTGCTCGATGTTCCCTTCACCATTGCTGATGCCACTACCCTCACCGAGGCTGGTTATGTGGGTGAGGATGTGGAAAACATCATCCAAAAACTCCTGCTGAAGTGCGACTACGATGTGGAGAAGGCTCAGACGGGTATCGTCTACATTGATGAAATCGACAAGATTTCCCGCAAGGCTGATAACCCATCCATAACTCGGGATGTCTCGGGGGAGGGGGTGCAGCAGGCCCTGCTGAAACTGGTCGAGGGCACCATTGCCTCGGTTCCGCCCCAGGGAGGGCGCAAGCACCCCCAGCAGGAATACCTGCAGGTCGATACCTCCAACATCCTCTTCATAGTAGGTGGCGCCTTCGCGGGCCTGGAGAAGGTTATCCGCAACCGTTCGCGAAAGGGTGGGATCGGCTTTAGTGCCGAGGTCCAAAGTTTGGATGATACTAAACGCCTGGGTGAGGTGTTCCGCGAGGTCGAGCCCGAAGATCTGATCCGGTATGGCCTTATCCCCGAGTTTGTCGGCCGTCTGCCGGTGGTCGCGACCTTGGAGGAACTCGATGAAAACGCGCTGATGCGCATCCTTACCGAGCCCAAGAACGCCTTGGTCAAGCAATATTCCCGCCTCTTCGAGATGGAGGGTTGCGAACTGGACTTTCGTCCGGATGCCTTACGCGCCGTCTCCCGCAAGGCCATGGAACGTAAGACCGGGGCCCGAGGCCTCCGTACCGTTATGGAACAAATCTTGCTGGATACCATGTATGACCTTCCTTCCATGGAACATGTGAGTAAGGTGGTGATTGATGAATCCGTTATTCGGGGCGAGAACCGTCCTTTTGTCATCTTTGATGGTGGTGAATTGCCTCTGGCTGCCTCGGAGTGATCCCGCATTAACCGGTAGGGGTGCAACCCCCTGGATTGGAAATGGGCCCTTGGCGTTGAAGGTGCCCTGGCCTGCCCTGATATCCTCCATAATTGATGATCATATCCCTGCCCTGCATGTCGCCATGTCTTGTCGGACTTGGAGTAGCGTGAGACGTGATGAGGTAGGCTGATCCCCTGCTAGATTAGGAGCGTATTTTCGCCCATGGCCCTGAAAGACTCCTCGAAGATTTTGAGCCCTGAAGCCCCGCAGGAGGTGCCGGTTCTCCCGCTGCGTGACGTCGTCGTCTATCCCCACATGGTGATTCCCCTCTTCGTTGGTCGGGATAAGTCCATTAGGGCCCTCGATAGCGCCATGTCCAGCGATAAGCAGATCCTGCTGATTGCTCAGAAAAGTGCGGATACCGACGAGCCGGATGTCCTGGATCTCCATGAGGTGGGTACCCTCGCCAATATCCTGCAACTTCTCAAGTTGCCCGATGGCACCGTCAAGGTCCTGGTGGAGGGTATCCGTCGCGCACGTATCGACCGTTTCGTCCATACCGATGACCTCTTTGTCGCAACCGTTTATCCCCTGCCTGAGACAGTTTCTCTTGACGAGCGGGAAATGGAAGTACTGATGCGCTCGGCTGTGAGTCTTTTTGACCAGTACGTTAAGCTCAATAAAAAGGTACCGCCCGAGGTGCTGACCTCGCTGGCTGGCATCGAAGACCCTCCACGCCTGGCGGATACCCTAGCCGCCCATATGTCCCTGCGGCTTGATGAAAAGCAACATGTCCTGGAGATCCTAGATACCCAGGAACGCATTGAGCATTTGATGGGCCTGATGGAAGGAGAAAACGACATCCTTCAGACGGAGAAACGTATCCGGGGCCGCGTCAAAAAACAAATGGAGAAAAACCAACGCGAGTATTACCTCAATGAACAGATGAAGGCGATCCAGAAGGAACTGGGCGATTTGGAGGAGGCGCCGCCGAGCGAGGTCGATGAACTGGCCAAACGCATTGAAGAGGCGGGAATGCCCAAGGAGGCCAAGGACAAGGCATTGGGGGAATTACGCAAATTCAAGCTCATGTCACCCATGTCTTCCGAGGCCACGGTGGTGCGGAACTACATCGACACCCTGGTCAATGTCCCCTGGAAGAAGCGCACCCGGATTCGTAATGATCTGACCCTGGCGGAGGAGGTCTTGGAGAAGGACCATTACGGCCTGGAGAAGGTCAAGGAACGTATTCTCGAATACCTGGCGGTTCAGCAACGGGTACGCAAGCTCAAAGGGCCCATTCTCTGCCTGGTGGGTCCACCCGGCGTCGGTAAGACCTCATTGGGGCAATCCATAGCCCGTGCCACCAACCGCAAGTTTGTGCGTATGTCGCTCGGAGGGGTTCGCGACGAGGCGGAGATTCGCGGCCACCGCCGCACCTACATCGGTGCCTTGCCCGGCAAGATCATCCATAATCTGTCCAAGGTTGGCTCCCGCAATGCCTTTTTCCTGCTCGACGAGATCGATAAGATGAGCATGGACTTTCGCGGTGACCCGGCCTCAGCCCTTCTGGAGGTCCTGGACCCCGAGCAAAACCATACCTTTGTCGATCACTATCTGGAATGTGATTTCGACCTCTCCGAGGTCATGTTCGTCGCGACGGCCAATACCCTGAACATACCCCCGGCCCTGCTCGATCGCATGGAGGTCATTCGTATCTCCGGCTATACGGAGGACGAGAAGGTCAGTATCGCTGAGCGCTATCTGATTCCCAAGCAGTTACGAAATAATGGCCTCAAGGAAGGCGAGGTGACGATTACCGATGACGCCCTGCGGGACATTGTCCGCTACTATACCCGCGAGGCAGGGGTGCGCAATTTGGAGCGTGAGATCTCCAAAATCTGCCGCAAGGTGGTCAAGGGAATTCTGCTGAATCCCGATTCCCCCAAAGTGGAGATTGTTGCCGATGCCCTGGAGAAATACCTGGGCGTGCCCCGTTTCCGTTATGGACGCGCCGAGGAACGGGATCAGGTCGGTCAGGTCACGGGTCTGGCCTGGACTGAGGTCGGTGGCGAGTTGCTGCGAATCGAGTCCGCCCTGGTGCCTGGCAAGGGTAAATTCATCTACACGGGTCAACTGGGAGATGTGATGCAGGAATCCATCCAGGCCGCCATGACCGTGGTTCGCAGTCGGGCCGAGTCGCTCGGCATCAACCCGGATTTTCACCAGAAGACCGATGTCCATATCCATGTCCCCGAGGGTGCCACCCCCAAGGATGGTCCGAGCGCGGGTGTAGCCATGTGCACCGCCCTGGTCTCGGCCCTGACCCGGGTGCCGGTGCGATCCTCCGTTGCCATGACGGGTGAGATCACCTTGCGCGGCGAGGTACTGCCTATTGGTGGCCTCAAGGAAAAGCTGCTTGCGGCCCATCGTGGTGGTATCGAGATTGTCATAATCCCGCAAGATAATGAACGGGATCTGGTTGAGATTGCCGATAATATCAAGCAGCACCTCGATATCCGGCCAGTGCGTTGGATCGATGAGGTGCTCGATATTGCACTGAGCGCTCGACCCGAGCCTCTGGAGGCCCTGCCCGAGACGGAGGTTCCCGCTGTCGAAACTGGGGATCCAACAGGGGAGAGGTCCGGAGCCCTGATCCGTCATTGATGGGCATCCCATTCGTGCCTTTCTGCCTAGCGCGATCCTGGCGCGAAAGTGATTGCCGGCCTAAGTGGAATCCTATAATGTTTTGACCATGGGGGTGGGGTCCGCATCAGGGGTCAGGCCTACGGCCTTGGGAAGTTCCCGGACCCAAGTGTCGTAATTTCCATCGATTTCCGGATACAAATTCATGGCCCGTCACCGGGCCTAATACTATAAATGCGGGGGAGTAATGAATAAGTCGGATTTGATTGAGGCCATGGCCGAGGCGGGCGATATTTCCAAGGCGGCGGCGGGGCGCGCCTTCGATGGGCTCATGGATGCCATTGAAGTGAGTCTCAGCAAAGGTGAAAGCGTATCAATCCTGGGTTTCGGCACCTTTTCAGTCAAGGAGCGGGCTGCCCGCTCTGGCCGCAACCCGCGCACAGGCGAAACCATTGCCATTACCGCCTCGCGGACTCCGGCATTCAAGGCTGGTAAAGGGTTGAGGGACGCAGTACAATAAGCTCCGTTAGTCGGGAGCGCCCCGATTTCGGGGTGCTTAGCTCAGTTGGGAGAGCATCGCCCTTACAAGGCGAGGGTCGCAGGTTCGAACCCTGCAGCACCCACCATGGATTCCAGGAGTGGTAGTTCAGTTGGTTAGAATGCCGGCCTGTCACGCCGGTGGTCGCGGGTTCGAGCCCCGTCCACTCCGCCAATAACCGAATGCGGGGTATCCTCTAGGGGGTACCCCGTTTTCATTTCCCTATTACCGATCCTAGGTCTCAGGGCCTTGCCTGGCTGGGCAACCCAAGGTTTCCTTGGCCGCTGTCATCAAGGGGCACTCCTTCTTCAATCACCTTTCCTAATTACTCAAGGCAACATTGGACTCATCATGCTGCAAGAGATTCGAGAACGCGCTCAGGGTTGGATCGCATGGGGGGCCGTGCTCCTCATCAGTATCCCCTTTGCCTTTTGGGGCATACAGTCTTATCTCGGTGGTGGCTCCGAGCCCATTGCCGCAACCGTAAATGGTGCTGAAATCACGACGCGGTCCCTGGACCGGCGCGTCGAGGAAACCCGGGCGCGGTTACGCGAGCGACTTGGGGCCTCCTACCGGCCTGAAATCTTCGAGGAGAAGGCCCTGCGTGCCCAAGTCCTGGAGGGGATGATCCAAGAACAGGTTCTGCTACAGGCATCCCACGACATGGGGCTGCGCGCATCAAACCGGGAACTTCAGGCCGCTATCCTCTCTAATCCCGCCTTTCAACGGGACGGGCGTTTCGATAAGGCGACTTATGACCGTATGCTGCAGCTCCAGGGGACCGTTGGCCCCCAGTATGAGGAGAGCCTCCGCCAGCGTATCGTCGGCACTCAGATTCAGCGCGCTGTCGCCGCGAGCGAAGTGGCTACCGACTTTGAGATGGCCGAGGCCATTCGCCTGGATCGCCAGCAGCGTCGCCTCGCCTTTATTCGCCTCCCTAAAGCCGATTTCGTGGATACCGCTCCCGTCCCGGAAGAGGAGATCCAGGCCTGGTACCAGGCTCATACGGATCGTTTCCTGTCGCCGGAGCGGGTCAAGCTATCCTATCTGGTCTTGGATGCCGCCAACCTGGATGCGGGTCAGCCCCTGGATGAGGAGGCTCTGCGCCATCTCTATCAAGAAGGGATAGAGCGATTCCGGGAACCGGAACAGCGCCACGCCCGTCACATCCTGGTGACCCTGACCGCGGGTGCCGATGCCGCCGCAGAGGCGGAGGCCAAGGCCCGTATCCTGGCTATCCGCGATCGCCTGGTTGCTGGTGAGGACTTTGCCACTCTGGCCAAAGAGGTCTCTCAAGATCCCGGGTCTGCTCCCCAGGGTGGTGATCTGGGATTGTTTGGCAAGGGCATCATGGACCCTGCCTTCGAGCAGGCCGCCTTCAGCCTGGAACCCGGCACCATCAGTGAGCCGGTGCGCAGCCAGTTCGGTTATCACCTGATTCAGGTCACTGAAATCCAGCCCGAGACCCTCAAGCCCTTGGAATCGGTTCGGGAGCAACTCGTCGCCGAGGCCAACCGGGGCGGTGCTGAGGCGATCTTCTATGACATGACGGAACGCCTGGCCAACCTGGTCTATGAGAACCCGGACAGCCTGGAGCCGGCGGCGCAGGCCCTAGGCCTGAAACTTCAGTCCAGTGATTGGATTGGCCGCGAAGGGGGCTCTGACCTGTTGGCCAACCCCAAGCTGGTAGCGGCCGCCTTTAGTCCCGAGGTGTTGGGCGGGGGCGTCAACAGTGATCTAATTGAACCCGAACCCGAGGCCCTTAAGGCCGTGGTGTTGCGGGTGACTGACCATGAGGAGGCGGCCCCTCAGCCCTTGGATGCCGTCCGCGACGAGATCATCGGCGCCATTCGCGAACAAAAGGCCAGTACGACTGCCCAAGCCACAGCCAAGGCCATGAAGGAGCGTCTCAAGTCAGGGGAACCCTTAGCGGCAGTGGCGGGGAACTTCTCTGTTATCGAGACTGGGCTGGTTCAGCGTGATGCGGAGTCCGTTCCAAAGGAGATCATGGAACTGGCCTTCACCCTTCCCAAGCCGGCCTTAGGTGCCTCCAGCTTCGACTCAGGTTCTACCGCTAATGGTGATGCCGTGGTGGTGGCCGTTACCGAGGTCGTGGACGGCGATATAGCCAAGTTGGATGAGGCCGCGCACACCCAGACCACCAGGGAACTGGTTCAGATTCTTGGTACGGGGTATTACGATCACCTGATCAAGGATATGGAATCCCGCGCCAAGGTGGTGCGCAAGCCTGTCCAGGAAGGGACGAACCAATAGCCCGGTTTCTGGTGGGTTTGGATAGCCAGATCCGCGGACTGGAAGGCAGAAAACCCTGGGATGCCGGCCTAAGACCGGCCTCCTTTCGGGATGGCCAGTTGGCCTCTCCTCAGGTACCCCGCAATCTATCGTAATAGCGGGCACGATAGAGCAAGCGAGGCGGCTGACCCTCCTCGAAGGCGGTACGGGTATGCAGCACATTGTTGCAGATGAGGCCCCACCCGGGTTCCAACCGGGCGTGGAAGTGGGCGGTCATGCCGCTGTCTAGAATTTCCTTCAAGGCGGAAACGGCCGTGCGGGTCAGGGGATCGTCGCGCCAGATGATGTTGCGTTTGCGATCCGTGTAGCGCATGTGCAGAGACCCATCCGGTCGCACCGAAAAGACGGGGCCCGGCTGTTCCGGGCGCTGTTCCCCCCCCGCGGCCAGGTTGGCGGGGATGGTCATGGCCAGGGGGTGCATGAGGGCTCGAATATAGTCAGGATTCAGGTCACGCAGGGTGAGGTAGGCGATCTCGTGGTCGAGGAGATCGTTCTCTCCACCACTGGTCGCGGGGTGGACGCAGTGGAGAAGCAGGCCATGGATTTGGTGATCGGGTTCGTTGTAGTAGCCATCCGTATGCCAGGCGATGGGACGATTGGTATAGGGGATGTAACCGGCATGGCGATCGTCCGTCTGGACCTTCAGGGAGGTGATGGCGTCTTCGTCCGCCCCTGGGTTGTGATCCAGGCGGCGCAGGCCAAACTGCTCACCTAGGGCACGGATAATATCCTTGTCGGGATCATCCCCGAGTCCGCTCACATAGATGGCCATGTTGGCGCGACGACAGCGATCCAGGATGGCCTCATGCTCGGCGGGGGTCAGTCGTCGTGGGTCCTTGATCTCGACGATCAGGTCCTCGACGTGCCCGGGGTGAGTTTCCAGCTTGGTTTGTCGCCAGCTTTGATAGGCCTGCGGTTGGTCGAGGTCAAAGGGTGATGTTTCCGAATCAGGCATGGTTGGCATGGGTGAATCTCTCTTTACGGCTGTTACGACGGGTGGCCTATCCTCGACCTCAGAAACCCGAGACTATAATTAAGTTCGCAAAGGGGCAATAGCGAGGGGTCAACATAGCGAGGGGTCATCATGTCGGTATCCAAATATTCTCGAATCCTGACGGCGGTGGACTTTTCCGCTCATTCCGAGCACCTGATCACTCGCGCGATCCAGTTGCGCGATCTCTGTGGGGCGCGCCTGAGTCTGCTGCATGTGGTGGAGTATTTACCCATGGCCTATTCCGGTGATCTGGTGTTGCCGGAGGGCTTTGACTTGGAGCAGGAATTGCTGGATGTCGCTTCCCGGCAGATGGCCACCCTGGGTGAGCGCCTTGGAGTAGCTGATTCCGATCGCTATGTCGAGATCGGCAATACCGGCCACACGATCTTGAGGGTCGCCGCGGAATTGGACGCGGATCTGATTCTGGTCGGCAGCCACGGTCGTCATGGGCTGGCGACCTTGCTGGGCTCCACGGCCCGCAGTGTCCTCAACGGCGCTCACTGTGATGTGCTGGCGATCAGGGTTCCGGAAGGCTGAGGGGAATCGCCGCCTTACCTCTGCAGCTGGTGGAGGTGATTGAGCTTGGCGCTAGCGGTTAGTCATGCGGTGGTCAATTGTTCTAATCTTGGCGAATTAGCCCCTTGGTAATGCCCGGAGTACCTCATGACCGATCCCAGTAACCCCAGACATGCCCTTACGGGCAAGCACATCGATCTCGACAAGCTTGATCGGGTCGTGGCCAGTGCCCGCCAGGCGCGCGATGAGCGCGCCTCCGGCTATCGCGATCAGGCCCTCAAGCTCTATCCCTGGGTCTGCGGCCGATGTGGTCGCCACTTTGGCACCGAGAACCTGCGAGAACTGACGGTTCACCATAAGGATATGGATCATGACAACAACCCAGCGGATGGCAGCAACTGGGAACTTCTCTGTCTCTATTGTCACGATAACGAACATCAGAAATACGAGGAACATCTGGCTGCCATTGCCGCTGGCCGTGCTGGCGGGGGCCCCTCCGCGGCCACGTCTAAGACCGCCACGCACAAGCCCTTTGGGGATTTGGCGTCCCTTCTCAGAAGTGGGTGCTGAAGGCGCATGCCGCTCCTCAGCCTGCGCTCCCTCACCCTGTCTTATGGTCATCATCCTCTCTTGGAGGGCGTGAACTGCGACCTCGAGCGGGGCGAGCGTGTTTGCCTCATCGGACGTAACGGCACCGGCAAATCCACCTTGCTGCGCATCCTGGCGGGTGAGGTCCAACCCGATGGGGGCGAGTTCTGGCTAAAGGAGGGTGCAACCATTGCCCGCCTGACCCAAGAGGTGCCCGAGGGCATGAGAGGGAGTGTTTTTGATCTGGTGGCCGGTGGGCTCGGGGAGCAAGGCGCACTGGTGCGCGAATATCATGACCTGAGTCATCAACTGGATGGGGCCGGGGGCGGGGAAGGTGCTGCTGGGGGTACGGTCTCGGGCGAAGATCTCCTGGAACGCCTGTCGCGGGTACAACAGCGGTTGGAGGCGACCGGCGGTTGGGAGATCGAACAGCGCACCGAACGCACCCTGTCGCGTCTGGACCTGAATCCGGATGCCGACTTTTCAAGCCTCTCCGGAGGTCTCCAACGTCGTGTCCTCCTGGCCCGGGCACTAGTGCGGGAGCCTGATCTGTTGCTCCTCGACGAACCCACCAACCACCTGGACATCCAGGCCATCGACTGGCTGGAGGGCTTCCTTCCCGAATTCCCCGGGGCCATCCTCTTCGTAACCCATGACCGTCAGTTCCTGCGCAAGTTGGCGACTCGCATCCTGGAGCTCGACCGGGGTCGCATGACGGATTGGCCGGGCAACTATGACAACTATTTGCGGCGCCGCGAGGAGAGGCTGCATGCGGAACAGGTTGCCAACGCCCGCTTCGACCAGAAGCTGTCGGAGGAGGAGGTCTGGATTCGCCAGGGCATCAAGGCCCGACGCACTCGCAATGAGGGTCGAGTCCGTGCACTCAAGCATCTGAGGGAAGAGCGCCGGGAGCGGCGTGAGCTGCAGGGCAAGGCTCGGCTTCGCCTCGGCGAGGCGGAACGCTCCGGCAAGCTGGTGGTGGAGGCCGAGGGCGTCACCTATCACTGGGGGGGTGTCCCCTTGGTGCGTGATCTCAATACCCTCATCCTGCGTGGCGACAAGGTCGGCATCATGGGCCCTAATGGCGTCGGCAAGACCACCCTCCTGAAGCTGCTGCTGGGTCAGCTTGAGCCTGACAGCGGTCGAATCCGTCGTGGTACCAACCTTCAGGTAGCCTATTTCGACCAGCTCCGGGCTCAGCTCGAGGAGGACAAATCGGTGCTGGACAATGTCGCGGGCGGCAGCGACAAGGTGACCATCGACGGGCGAAGCCGCCATGTCCTTTCCTATCTCAAGGACTTTCTGTTCACCCCCGAACGTGTCCGCCAGCCGGTGCGAGCCCTTTCGGGCGGGGAGCGTAACCGCTTGTTGTTGGCACGGCTTTTCACTCAACCGGCAAACCTGCTCGTCATGGATGAACCTACCAACGATCTCGACACCGAGACCCTGGAGTTGCTGGAGGAACTGCTGCTGGATTTTCAGGGCACCCTGTTGCTGGTCAGCCATGACCGTGCCCTGCTCGATGCCGTGGTTACCAGCACCCTGGTCTTTGAGGGCCAGGCCCGGGTACGGGAATATGTAGGGGGCTACGAGGACTGGCTTCGTCAGCGGTCTGAACAGGGGATCGAAAAGGGCCGCGTCACCAAGCCTGCCAAGGCGCCAGCCGGGCCCTCTGAGGCATCTCCGAGGCAGATGTCTCAGGCCAGGGGCCCGGCAAAGCGCGACAAGCTGGGATTCAAGGAGCAGCGCGAGCTGGAGGCCTTGCCCGCCCGGATCGAGGCTCTGGAGAATGAGGTAGCGGGAATTCAGACCCAGTTGGCTGATCCCCGTTTCTACCAGGGATCGGGATCGGATATCTCCGCTACCCGCGACCGGCTCGGGGCCTTGGAGGAGGAGCTTGCGGTGGCCTATGCTCGCTGGGAGGCCCTGGAGGCCAGCAAGGGCTGAGACCCTGCCCGTTGGGGTTTGCCCCATGCTGCGGGTACACCTAGCCGGTTGCGCCCTTGGGCGGGTGGTACCTTGCCGACCTTTGAGTGCTGGGAGGGTCCTCTAAAAAAGGGTTAGGTTGCCATTTGGATCCCGGGAACCTTTGCGCCTAACCCTTTTCATGGCCTGTGTCGCATTGTTCGAGGCCAATGCCTTGAGTTGAAAGACCAACTCCAGGGCCTGGAGGGGCGTCAGGCCATCCGGGTCCAGTTCCCGCAGGGCCATGACCGCCAGATTGGGTTCCTCGAGTGTAAAGAGGGGCAATTGGGTCGATAGCGATTGCCCCTGGCTGTGGCG
>CAZFZB010000017.1:32413-34230 GCA_964523415.1 uncultured Chromatiaceae bacterium
AGCGCCGAGGAGGCGGGGACGAAGCTACCCGCCAGGGCCATGATGACAATGAGGGCGGTTTGGCGCATGTAGGTGGACTTGCCACCCATGTTGGGACCCGTGATTACCAGCATACGCCGCTCCGGGTCGAAGCGGACATCGTTGGCGACGAAGGGACGGTCGATGACCGCCTCCACCACCGGGTGACGGCCGGCCTTGATGTCGATGGCGGGTTCCGCTGTCAGCCCCGGTCGGCACCAGTCCTGGGCACGGGCTAGCCCGGCCAAGTTTGCCAGCACGTCCAGGGTGGCGATGGCGTTGGCAGCAATTTGCAAGTCGCCCAACCAGCCCCTCAGCCGTTCCAGGAGTCCCTCGTACAGGGCCTTTTCCCGCGCCAGGGAGCGTTCTCGGGCGGAAAGCACCTGGTCCTCGAACTGCTTCAGCTCCGGCGTGACATAGCGCTCCGCGCCCTTGAGGGTCTGGCGGCGCACATAGTCCGCTGGCACCTGATCCGCTTGGTTGCGATTGACCTCGATGGCGTAGCCGTGGACCCGGTTGTAGGTGACGCGCAGATTGGGCAGACCCGAGCGCTCGCGCTCGCGGGCCTCGAGTTCCAGCAGAAAGTGATCGGCGTTGGTGGCGAGGTTCCGCAGTTCGTCGAGTTCGGGGTCATACCCCATGGCCAGGACGCCACCCTCGCGGATCAGGGCCGGCGGGTTCTCGATGAGGGCCCGCCGCAGCAGCTCCAACACCTCGGGATGGGTACCGGCATCCCTGGCCAGGCTCTGGAGGAGGGATGCCTCCCGCGAGGCCAGCAGGGTCTGCAAGGCTGGCAGGAGCGCCAGGGAATCCCGCAGCACGGCCAGGTCGCGGGGCCGGGCACTCCCCAGGGCAATGCGGGCGAGAATGCGTTCCAGGTCCCCCATGCCGCCGAGTTCCTCCTGGAGCGGCCGGTGGCGCTCTTGTTCCAGCAACTCGGCCACGGCGACATGGCGCTGGCCTACCGCCTGGATGTCCCGCAGGGGCCGTGCCAGCCAGCGCCTTAACAGGCGGCTGCCCATGGCCGTCACCGTTCGGTCCATGACACCCGCTAGGCAGGACTCCGAACGTTCGGAGAGACTGCGCTCGATCTCCAGATTGCGCCGGGTTGCCGCGTCCAGGATGACCGCCTCGTCGCGGCTCTCCGTCATCAAGCCCCGGATATGGGGCAGGGCGGCGCGTTGGGTATCCCGGACATACTGCAGTAGTCCCCCGGCGGCCCCCACTGCCAGAGGTAAGGCGGCACAACCAAAACCCGTCAGGTTACGGCTGCCAAACTGGGCGCACAGCAGGCGCTCGCCGCTGTCAGGCTCAAAGTGCCAGGACGGCCGGCGGGTGATGCCAGCCTCCAGACCCAAGGCGGAAGGCAGGCAGCTGTCCTCGTCGAACAGGATCTCCGCCGGGGCCAGGCGGCTGATCTCGCCACGCAGGGCCTCGCCACCGACCAGTTCCATGACCGCGAACCGGCCGCTGGAGACCTCGATCCAGGCCAGTCCAAAGCGATCGCCTTGCTCGGCCACCGCCGCCAGCAGGTTTTCCCGCCGCTCATCCAGCAAGGCCTCATCGCTCAGGGTGCCCGGGGTGACGATGCGGGTTACCTGACGTGCCACGGGGCCCTTGGACTTGGCGGGGTCGCCCATCTGTTCGCACAGGGCCACGGAGACCCCCTGACGCACCAACTTGGCGAGATAGCCATCCACCGCATGATAGGGTACCCCCGCCATGGGGAGGGGAGCCCCCCCGGACTGACCCCTTTTGGTCAGGGTAATCCCCAGCAGAGTCGCTGCTCGTTCCGCGTC
>CAZFZB010000018.1:0-33493 GCA_964523415.1 uncultured Chromatiaceae bacterium
CTACAGGCCCTCAAGAACTGGCAGACATCAAACCCTGAAATCTTTCGGAAGCGTGATTATAATCTCCAGGGACTTGACAGTTCAGCCGACTGGCGCGATTGATGACCCGGTTGGTAGGTGGCAGTGTTCCTCAACGGAGCGGGTTCATCACCCGAAATGAACTGCGATTACTTTTAGAAATGTCAACTTCCTCTTCGAACACGGACGATGATAATTTCGACACGGAACGGGTAGCGCGTATTACCCGCTTCTCTGAGACGACGGTTGGCGAGGTCATGGTCCCACTGGATGAAGTGCTCGGCATCAGCGACCAGGCAAGCATGGACGAGGCGGTCAATTTGGTGTTGACCAATTGTTACAATCGATTTGATGGAAAAGGACATCTCCCAACACCCTAAGGCATCCTACATCCAGACGCCGATCTACATTTCCTCTAAACAAGGCCTCAATCAGACCATCCCCCTCCTTCAGGCACGACCCATCGACTTCATGGCGGTCGTGGTGGATGAGTTTGGTCTGGCCATTGGTATCCTGACGATGGAAGATGTGTTGGAGGAGGTCGTGGGCGAAATCGATGTCGGTTACGACTTCGAAGAATACAAGCCGCGCAAACAACGCAACCTAATCAAGGAGGTAGGTGAAGACGAATACCTTGTCGGTGGCCGCACGCCGATCTCGCAGATCAATGACGAACTGCGGCTAAACCTGCCCGTCAGCCTCTCCCATACGGTAGCCGGAGTCATCATCAACAAGTTGCGCCGGATTCCCGAAGTCGGTGCCAGCATAGTCGAACAGAATTATCGGTTCACAGTGCGGGCGGTGAGTGCCCGGGCTATTACCCGCGTCCACATCAAACGGGAATAACACCCATTGATGGTACCGGCTGGGTGTCGTGAGCCCTTCCCCTACCCCAGCCGCTATGCGGCATCCTCCCGCACGGGGTGGGCTCTTGCTCGCTGTTTGGCAAGCCCTCACCCTGCTGGAGGAAGGTTACTCTGATGTATACGGGTGGCGAGCGACTTGAGCCCGCACGTCCTTGTGCATGAGGTCGGTTCTCAATGAATCTGACCCAGGGTGGCACCCAGGTGTCCCGTCAGCCAGTCCCGTGCCCGGGTCCTTAACTGTCCGGTGCCCGCGCTGGCGGCACCCGACACCTCCAGGAGTTCACAGTCGCCTCGCGAGCGAAGGGCGGCGGCGAGTCCGACGGTTGCGCCCAGGGGCCGGAGCCGCGGGCGGCCGATCACGCAATAGCGGGGTCTGAGCCGGGCCACCAGGGCCCCGATCCCCTCAATCACCGGACCGGTCTCGATCCGGACCTCACTCAAGGTGTTGGGCAGGTCCAGGCTATTGATCATACCCACCAGTGAGGCGCGAGCATACCGGACCATGTCGGCGCGCACCTCGTCCTGGGGCTGGCTGAAGGGCAGATCGGCCTCCATTGGGACCCGGTGATCCACCAGATGGGCAACCACCAGGCGCCCGTGGCAGAGAGCGGCGAGACGGGCGGCGCGCTCGATGACTTGAATGGCGCGTGAATCTAGATCGACGGCGGCAAGGATAACGGATTGAGTGAACATGGGTGTCTCCCTTATGTGGTTGTTAGGTCGTTGGGTGGTGGACTTGTTCATGAATGGTCAGGCTCCGGCGGGTACCATCGTGCCCTGGGACGGAATCGGAGAACTGGCTGTGGTACCGGATGCGGGGCCGGGCTTGCCGGCGCACTCGTGGAAGATCCGGGCCTTGCAGGTGCGGCAAACCTCGGGATCGAACCTGGAGGTCGCCCATGCGATCGCCTCGGTCTTGCCCCAAAAGACGTTTTCCTCCCCGATGTGCTCCATGTAGCCGCCCTTGGTGAGCGTTTCGCGCACCGAGGGCTTGATCCGGATCAGATAGAGTCCGCCGCCTAGCGAGTGGCGTCGCTTGGCCTCCTGCTCCAGCAGTTCGGCCCCGGCCACATCGATGAAGTTGACCCCACTGCAAACGATGGCCAGGTGCTTCTGGGTGGGAACCTCCGCCTCCATCTCGGCGATGGTCTCAGCCACATGGCTCACGGCACCGAAGAAGAGGGAACCGTCGAGACGCGCCAGCTTGAGTTGTGGACACTCGGGGATGCTGGGGTCACTGACGAAGTCGCGACTTTCGGTGCGGATGTCGGGCACCCGGGTAACGAGGTTGGGTCTCGAGGTACGGTTGAGATAGAGCCCCAACGAGAGCAGCACCCCGGCCATGATGGCGAACTCCAGTTCCAGGAAGAGGGTGGCGAAGAAGGTCACGGCCAACACGGCGGTCTCCGACTTACTGGTACGCAGGATGTTGCGCACGGCGTGAAGGTCGATGAGCCCCCAGGCCACCAGGAAGAGGATGGCGGCCATCGCCGCATTGGGCAGAAAGGCCGCAAGCGGGGCGACCAGCACCACGACACCCGCGAGCAGGATACCGGCGAAGACCGCGGCCAAGGGGGTCTTGGCCCCGGTCTGGAAGTTGAGACCGCTGCGGTTGAAGGAGCCGGTGGCGACGTATCCGGAAAAGAAGGAGCCGGCGATGTTGGAAAGCCCCTGGCCGATGAACTCCTGGTTACCGTCGATATGCTGGTGGGCGCGTGCGCCCAGGGAGCGGGCGATGGAGACTGCCTCCGTCAGGGCGAAGAGGGTCGCCGCCAGGGTCACGGGTGCCAACTGCTTGATGGTTCCAAGCGAGAAGTCCGGCATGGACAGGGGTGGCAGCCCATCCGGCAGGGCACCGACGGTGCGTATGCCGGTGGTCTCGACCCCCAGCAGGCTGTTCAGGACATAGGCCACCAGGCTGCCGCCTACCATGGCCGCCAGCATGTATGGGAAGCGTGGGTACCAGTGACGAACCGCCAGTCCGATCACCAAGGTGGAGACGCCTATCCCTAAGATGAAGGGGTTGATGAGGTGGGTATTGAGCAGGAAGGTCCCGAGGATCTCGTGGAAATGCAGTCCCCTGGGAATATCCAGACCGGAGAAGTTCTTCACCTGATTGGCGGCGATGAGGATGGCCGCCCCCGCGGTGAAGCCCACCACCACCGAGTGGGAGATGAAGTTGACCAGGCTCCCCAGCCGCGCCAGGCCCATGGCGAGTTCCAGGATACCCACCATGAAGGTCAGGGTCAGGGCAAGCCGCACATAGTCCGCGCTGGCCGGCTCGGCAAAGGCACTCAGGCTCGAATAGACGACGATGGAGGCGGCCGTGGTGGGACCGGAAACCAGGTGCCAGGAGGAACCCCAGAGAGCCGCGACAATGGCGGGGACTATGCCCGCGTAGAGACCGTATTCGGGCGGCATCCCGGCGATGGTCGCAAAGGCGACACCCTGTGGCAGGACCACGATGGCACCGGTGAGACCGGCCATGAAATCGGCCTTGGTGCTAGCGCCGCTGACCCGCCGGATCCAGCGCAGGAAGGGGAAGAGTGTCAGAAGCCAGGCCGTTGTGGCTGGTCCCTTGGATCTTGGGGGCTCAATGGCCGCCAGGGGCTCGGGGGAAGACATGGACACCTCGTCATTCACTTGGCCGCGCCGGATGCGCGGCGGACGAGTGCCAATCTATCGGACCCTCTGTCAAACCCACGTCAAGGTGACGTCAAGGGATCGTCAACATGCGGCTAGGCAGGACAATCCTTTTTGTATGGGTCAGGACTGGCTAGGAGCAAAATCGAGCCTGAAACTCGCCCCGCCACCCGATCGACTCTCCGCATCCACCCGCCAGCCCTGAGCATCGGCGATGCGCTTGACCAGCGGCAGGCCGATGCCCGCCCCGCGCACCTGGCGCGTACAGCCGGGGAGAGGGCCAAAGAGACAAGCCAACTCGGCCTCCGGTATGCCGGGACCCGTATCCTCCACCAGCGCCTGAGTCTCGCTCAGGGTTACGGTCACCGAGCCCTTTTCCGTGTAGGAGCAGGCATTGCGAATCAGGTTGCCGAGGGCGATGGCGAGCAGGGGGCGGGCCACGCCGAGCAGGGGGTGGGCCTGGATGTCGAGTATGAGCTCCACCGGCTTGTGGGCCAGGAGCGGGCGGTGGAGTTCGGCAACCTCGGCCAGTACCTCGTCCACGGGACAGGGGGTTGGCGGGTTGGTCTGTCCCTGGCCCTCGCGGGCCAGAACTAGGAGCGCCGCGGCCAGGTCCGACATGCCGCGGGCCGCCCGGGCGATGCGCCCCAACCGCTCACGGCTGCGTCCGGAGAGGGCGGGGTCGGACTCCATGACCTCGACGGCCCCCGAGATCACCGCGAGCGGGGTGCGAAGTTCATGGCTCACGCCGCTCACGAAGGTCCGCTCTCGCTCGACGAAGGCGCGCAACCGGCGTAAATAGCCGTCGATGGTACGGGCCAGCTCGCCGACCTCGTCTGCGGGCAGGTCGGGCGGGTCAGGAGGCAGAGGGTCCGTCGGCTCGCGACCACGCACTCGCTGTGCCAGATCGCGCACCGGGGCCGTGATCCGGCCCGCCAGCCACCAGCCACCGGCCGCCGAGAGCAGGATGGTGAGTGTCATCCCGAGCCCCAGCATGGGGGCAAGCTGCCGGTCCCGGCGGGCCAGCTGGGCGCGGCTGTGAAGCATGTAGAGTGTCGGCCCCTGGCCGCGATACACGGCCGCGCGGAAGCTCTCGCCATCCAGGTCCAGGGTATGGCGCCCGGGGGGCAATGCGCTAAGTTCCTCTGGGACCGGGTCGTCGTCGATTCCGGCGCCCGTCGGGCGGCCCTCGATCCAGCCCCGCAGGATGGCGGTCTGAGGGGGGAGCGAGCGGGGGTTGCGGGCCAGCCGGGCCTGATAGTCCTGAAGCTCCGCGTCCAGCGCCTCGTCGATCAGACGCTGCTCCAGGTCCAGGGAGACGAAGAAGAGCCAGCCCCCGAGCGCCAGGCTGACCGCGAGCCCGAGCAGGGCAAAGCCCCCGGCGACCCGCAGGCGTAGTGTTGGTCTAAGGCCCATCGTCATCTCCCAGTCGCCAGCCGAATCCGCGCACCGTGTGCAGGAGCGGTTTGGGGAAGGGCTTGTCGATGGCCTGGCGGAGTAGGTGCATGTGGGCGCGCAGGGCGTCGCTGTCGGGTGGCTCGTCGCCCCAGGCGGCGCGCTCCAATTCGCCCCGACTCAGAACCTTAGGGGCCCGGCGCATCAGAACCTCCAGGAGCCGCATGGGGATGGGGGCAAGTTCGATGCCGCAACCGGCCCGGGTGAGCCTACGGGTGCCGACGTCCAACTCCAGGTCGGCAACATGCAGTCGCTCCCCTGCCTCGTTCCCCTGGCCGGAGCGACGGGCTATGGCGAGCAGCCGGGCCTCCAACTCGCGCAGGGCGAATGGCTTCACCAGATAGTCGTCGGCCCCGCTCGCGAAACCCTCCAGCTTGTCCTCCAGACCGTCCCGGGCGGTGAGCATCAGGACCGGCAGCGTTTGTCCCGCGGCCCGCAACCGCTCGCAGACCTCCAGCCCGTCCATCCCCGGGAGCATCAGGTCCAGGATGACGGCGTCGTAGGGGTGCTCCAGCGCGAAACCCAACCCCGCAAACCCGTTGTAGGCGATATCGAGCGAATGCCCGCGCCCCTCCAGATAGTCCGCCAGGTTGGCCACCAGGTCCGGGTTGTCTTCGATGAGCAGGACGTGCAAGGGGTCTCTCCATCCTCGGTGGGCGCCGTTGCCCCCGCGACGCTTCGCGGGTCGGGCGCGAAAGTCAACAGCGCAGCCTCGGGCCGCGACCGGCTTGAATCGGCATCATGCTCGTCCGGCTATTCTCGTCCCGGCTCCGCACCCTTTCTGGACCATCTCGACACGATCAACCTACCCAGGGCGGGGATCGGGTTCCTAGCCCTGGAAGTGGGCTGATTGCTGCTGAATCCATACCGCGTCACCTGCCTGGCTGCTGGAGCAAGGCGAGTTCTGAGAAGAATAAGGGGATTTCATGGGGTCTGGCGTCCAGTAGAGAGGAAAAATGCGCCTGCGGTGAAGATTTGTCAAAGTTTCGGGTCTTCAATTTCGGTCGTCATGAGGGAGCGTAAGCGACCCTGATCCCGATTCCTGTACCGGCGCCGACCCTTGTCCAAGCATCAAGCTCTGATGCACCCGGTGGTGGGTAGTGTCCGCCCACAGTCATGCCGCGAGTCGGAATTTCACCTGGGTGGGCCCGATCTGGGATCGACCACCTAGCATTTTCGGCGGAAAACCGTACTATATTCCGACAACCCGCACATTGCGTTGCCCGTTATCTGGCTTGGAGTCACCGGCATGAAGAAGCTCGTAGCACTGACCGCATTGGCCTTCTCCCTGAGCGCTCAGGCTGGGGAGTACCAATCGTCCCTGCTGGTGCAAACAGGCGTGATGAACGAGTCCGACCTCGTCATCCGCAACGTTTCCGACCTGGGAAAAAACAAGACCTGTCTGGCCTTCTACATCCAGACCAGCGGCACCAGCCCAACGATTCGCTGCTACGAGGCCTCCCAGGGATTTGGCGCCCAGTTGACCCAGGGCGGACATCTGAAGCTCGATAACCTGGTGATACGCCGTTTCGAGGATCTCAAGAACAAGGTCACCTGCATGGTGGCCTACGTCAGCACCCCCGGCACCTCGCCGGCGGTGGACTGCTACGGCTATCAGCAGGGTTTCAAGGGTGAGATCGTTGAGGCTGGCCACCTTCGCGAGGGGGATCTGGATGTGCGTCGCGTACTGGATAGCGCCCACAACAAGACCTGCCTGCTCACCTACGTTGATACCAAGGGCACCTCTCCCACCGTGACTTGTTACGACTCGACCGCCGAAAGTAAGGGTGGCCTTTACCAATCGGGTGAACTCAAGGAGGGTGACCTGGTGGTTCGGAAAATCGTCGACACGGCGAGCCGCAAGGCCTGTCTGGTGTCCTACGTGAGTACTTCCGGTACCTCGTCCAACGTATTCTGTTACGACGACTGATTACGGCATCCCCTGGTCTGTCCGTCACTGTATATAACCTGGAGGAATCGCTTCATGCGCAATAGCCCCTTGATCCTGGCCGGTGCGATCCTGGCCCTTGCCGGTGCGGACCTGGTGACGCTACCCGTCGCCCAGGCCAGCGGCTTCGACTTCATGAACCCGTCTCAGTGGTTCGGCGGCAACCATCGCCGCTACGATGATGACTACTATTACGACCGCTATCGCTACGGCTATGGCCCGGGTTGGGGTGGCTATGGGCCGGGCTGGGGTGGCTATGGTCCGGGTTGGGGTGGCTATGGTCCTTACGGCTACGGCTATCCCGGCTATGGCTATCCCGCCCAGCAGAATCAGGAAAAGGCCCCGGAGCGCTTGCCCCAGTAACCCGTCAGGGTCGGGGAGACCGGCCGATGCGTCCACGCATCGGCCAGCCCAACCTCTCTTCACTCGCGATGCCTTCCGACCCAGGCTACCTTCCACCGCAACGCCACTGCCCCTGGCAAACCGCTTCAGACCCTCTCCGATCTGTTCGATCAGGCCAAACGGCAGCGGCGCAGACTTGTCTCAGCCCTGGGGAAAGTCATTCATCAAGGGACCCTAGGTGCCTGATGCAGTTGGGATCGCCAAGTCGAGGTCGAAGGATTGCTCATGGAGCCGAACCCGGTAACGGCCATTGATGCCCTCCTCGTGCTTTTCGAAGGCAAGCGCATACCGTAGAAAGGCCTCCAGGACTATGGCATCCGTGTAGGCCTCGGAGCGCCACTGCACCAATCCCCAGAAGGAAGCAGAAAAGAACACCCCTGCGTCCCAGGTCAGCGCCTGCGAGTGCCGTTCGTCCCCCGCCGCGCGGCGGGCAAAGGTATCCGCGTTACGGATTCGGATCTTCCGGGCGTCCGCACTCAGGTAACTCAGGCCGGAGGAGATGGCCTGTCGATAATCGCCATCGGCGATACCGGCATCGCGGGCAGTGTGCTCACCGAGATTGAGCAGGGCAACCACTGCCAAGGCGGTGGAAAGATCATGGCTCCTGTCTGCCCCGCCGTCGAAGTGGCCGTCGGCCGCCTGCCCAGCCATCACGTCGCGCATCAGGGTGCCAAGCGCGGCGGTCAATTCCGGGGTACGCACGCCACCATCGCGGTAGGCACGGGATAAGGTATAGGGGAACATCATCCGTTGCGGATAGTAAAGCCCGCATTCTGGCCAGGCATGCTCGGTGATTGCGCGAGTCATCAGGTGGGTGGCATCCCCAAAGCCCGGCATCTGCGTCTTGCCGGCCAGACCCAAGGCCAACAGCACATTGGCGTTGACCACACAGTCCACATTGTTGGCTTCTCGGGGAATCACACCCAGATCCGGTTCGGTGAAGGCGGGCCCCTCTTCGCGCTTCAGCCAGGTCAGAAAGGCCCCCGTATCCCTTCCCTTCCAGGCATCGCTGCCGTCCTCCCGTGCTCGATCGAGATCACGGAAACGCTGAAAGGAATCCAGCGCCGCATCCTCGATCAACGCATCTTCGGCACCTGCAAGCTCACCATGGCGCCGGTAAACCAGCTCGAAAGCCACCGCCGTCGCGGTATCGTCCATGTCGTTGGGAATGTTACATACCGAGTCGGCACCGTAGGGATTTGTTCGTGAATCGAACACCTTTTCTGCCCAGGCGCGCAGACCTTGCCGCTGATTGTCGCGGAGATTGCGGGTGATGGGCGCGAACCGTTCCGGCTCCTCCAAATAACGCCGCGCCACTTGATCCAATAAACCAAGCGGCAAATTATGTGGGCACACCACCTGAAAATCCTTAGCATCGCTTGTCAGGGGGGGTCGTTGTGGCCAGAAGTTGTAGGCATCGTGGCGCCGGTAACTGGCGATATTGCGCCGCGCCAGATCCAACATTTCGGGCACCACCCCATCCGAGTCCGAGGATTGCAATAACATCAGGGGGTAGCCCACCGCGGCGGGCACGAACATGGTCGAATCCTGGATGGCCACGAACGGCCGCCGATGGGGAGCGCTGCGTGACGAGGGCGAGACCCCGAGGAAGGTACTCCATTCGCCGATCTCGTTCCTAACCTTTAGCTTGTAGGCAGGGGCCCTCAGAACACGTTGCGAGTCGGGCAGGGCAAAATAGATCCGCGATCGGCATCCAGAGGTCTCGTCCTCGGAGACCTCCAGCCGCACCTCCCCTGCCCCGCCCGGCCGTCGTAGGTCCCTATCCCCCTCGACCAATCGCTGGAGCGGCTGTTTGCCACAATAGTCGTAATAGCTGCTATGGCGCCCTGGGCGATCCCTGACCTGAGTATCGTCGAGACGCAACAGTACGCCCTTGACCACCTCCTGAACGGCAGGCTCGGAGAGACGGCGGCGCTGGATGGCCGCAAGGTCGGATCTGATAACGGCGTCAGGTCCGGTGGCGTCGGCTATGGATAAGCTGCGTGGCGCGCACGCCAGACAAGCTGCGCACAGCGCCGCGAGAACGAAGGCGCGGCCCATCGCCGCCATAGAAGGTCGCTCCACCCCTCCTCCTCTGGATCGCCCCGTCGCCTGGTCCCTTAGTCAAGTGCGAAGCAATTACTTGGTAGCCCCCGCATCGACCGCTACCCGCGGGAAACTTTCTTGGTAAGACTCTACGAAAATGCCCCTGGCCTGCCAAGTATGGAATCGGTTCCTGAGTCGGTTCCCTAAGTGCCCGCTAGGAAACGATGACGGGAAGGTTACCCTGGACGACACCGCCAGGTGGTCGTTATCGGTAGCACAGCAGGCCTGTCAAGCCATGGCGATCGTGAGCGGCGATGGAAGTCTTGCCTTTTCCCTCGACATCGTTTGAGAATGGCCGTCATTCTCAACCTCAGGCCCCTTGGCCCCCGCTGCACTTGCCCATACTCCGACGCATCCTTACCTTCGCCCTAACCTTTATGGTCCTAAGCCAAGGCACGGTGTGGGCAACTATCGGTCCTGCTTGCGAGGGTGACGGGCAGGCGCTGGGTATTGCTCACTGGACCCATGCCGTGGGCGAGGATGCCGACGGCTGTGACCATTGTTGTCATGCAAGTGCCCACATCCTAGCAATCCCGGCAGACTATGCTGGCGGCATCCCGCCGGCCGCCCAGGAATTCATGGCTGCCACGGCCTTCAGCTTAGCCGGGTTCTGGGCCACACCCCCTCTCAAGCCGCCAAGATCCTGACACTCGTGGTGCACGCGGCTGCCATGGCCGTCATGGCAGCCTGTCTTCACCTCTGAGTAGAGGATCCTTGCGATGTTGGACTTTCCTCATGGCGCCAGCGGATCGCCCCCGCCACCGCGACCTCTGCCTAGATGGCTGCTTGTTGCCGTGCTGACAAGTACGCACCCCTGCCTGTCCGCAAGCAATGACGGGAACGGGACCCTGGCTACCGCCCCGCCGCCCAGCGTCGAACAGGAGTATCACCCGGTGCACGAACCCGCGCCTCCACCCCAGGTTCATGTCACCCCTGAGCAGGGACGTACCCTTGGCCTGACCACCGAGCCACTGGCGCTTCACGCCATCGGCGATTACATCCACGCCCCCGGCGAGGTCCGCCCAAATGCCTATGCCAGCGCCCAGGTCACCCCACGCCTATCGGCCCAGGTGGTAGAACGCCACGTTCACCTCGGTGACCAGGTCACGCAGGGGCAGCCCCTGGTGACCCTGTCCAGCGTCGATATGGCCGATGCTCAGGGCGATCTGGTGGTCGCCGAACTGGAATGGCGACGTCTTGACCGGATCAAGGATAGGTTCGTCTCCGACAAGGAATATCAGGAGGCCGCCATAGCTCGACAGAAGGCCCGGTCGCGAGTCCTGGCCTTTGGCATGACACCGACACAGATGGATACCCTGGCGGCCGACACCGGGGCGCATGCCGATGGCACCTTCGTACTCCTGGCACCCCGGCCGGGCACCCTGGTACAGGATGACTTCATCATCGGTGAGCAGGTTCAGCCGGGACGGGTACTCTTCGAGATCACCGACGAGTCGGTGCGGTGGATCGAGGCCCAACTCTCGCCCCAGGACGCGGCACGCGTCCATTCCGGGGACCCGGCACGCGTTGCGGTTCGGGCAGGCGACGACTGGCTCGAAGGTCGAGTCACCCAAAGCCATCATCGTATCGACGAGACCTCCCGCACCCAGGCCGTGCGCATCGAGGTTCCCGACCCGGGTCACCAGCTCCACCCGGGCGAGTTCGTCGATACCCTCATCCTGGTGGGTACCCCTGAACCAGCCCTGGCCGTACCCGAATCGGCCCTGCTGCGCGCTCAGGACGGGGACTGGCAGGTTTTCGTCGCCGAGGGCGAGGACACATTCGCCCTCGTCGAGGTGCGTCTGATCCGTACCACCGGCGGCCTGGCGGTAATTGATGGCCTGGCGCAGGGCACCCGGGTCGTGACTAGCGGTGCCTTCTTCCTGCAGTCGGAACTCGCCAAGGGCCACTTCGACCCGCACAACCACTGACGGGAGGCTGGGATGATCGATCGACTCGTCGAGGCGGCGGTGCGCAACCGCCTGCTGGTCGTGCTGGCACTGATCGCCGGCATCGTTGCATCCGCCCTGGCGCTGCCGCGTCTGAAACTCGATGCCTTTCCCGACGTAACCAATGTCCAGGTCGTGGTGAATACCGAGGCACCTGGCCTGGCGGCGACGGAGGTCGAACAGCTCATCAGCTTCCCGGTGGAGGCGGTCATGTACGCCTTGCCCAATGTGGCGGAGGTGCGCTCGATCTCCAAGACCGGTCTCTCCATCGTCTCCGTGGTGTTCGACGAGGGCACCGACCTCTATTTTGCCCGGCAACTGGTCTTTGAGCGCCTTGAGCAGGCCAAGGATAAGATCCCCCCCGGCGTTGGCACGCCGCAAATGGGCCCGAATTCGTCCGGCCTGGGGCAGGTCTTCCAGTACCTTCTGCGCACCGACGACCCCAGCCGGTTCGACCCCATGACCCTGCGCGGCCTCAACGACTGGCTGGTCAAGCTGCTCCTGATGCCGGTAGACGGGGTGACAGATGTCCTCTCCTTTGGCGGCGAGGTACGTCAGTTCCAGGTCCTCGTCGACCCGCAGCGCCTCTTGTCCTACGGGCTGAGGGTGCAGGACCTGGCAGCCGCCATCGAGGCGAACAACCGCAATGCCGGCGGCTGGTACCTGGACCGCGGACCCGAGCAGTTGACCATTCGCGGCGTCGGCTGGGTCCGACCCGGTGAGGAGGGTCTGCGCGATATCGCCAATATTCCCCTGAAGGACGCCGAGGGCATTCCTGTCCAGGTCCGTGACGTGGCCGAGGTCGCCTTCGGACCCGAGATCCGCCAGGGTGCCGTGACCATGACCCTGCGCGATGTCGAAGGGCAGCCCCGTGCCTTAGGGGAGGTGATCGCCGGCATCGTGCTCAAGCGTATGGGGGCCAACACCAAGGCGACCATCGACGGCATTCGCGCACGTTTGCCGGCCATTCAGCGGGCACTGCCCAAAGGTGTCGTCATCGAGCCCTTTTACGACCAGTCGGACTTGGTGGATCGCGCCGTCGCCACTGTCGTGTGGGCGCTGGCCCAGGCCTTTGTGCTGATCGTCGTCGTGCTCACCCTGTTTCTTCTCAACATCCGGGCGACCCTGCTGGTATTGGTCTCGATCCCGCTGTCAATCGGCTTCGCGCTGACCATCATGGCCGCCGCGGACATCTCCGCCAACCTGATGTCCCTCGGCGGCCTGGCCATCGCCATCGGCATGATCGTCGATGGTTCGGTCGTGATGATGGACCACATCTTCACCCACCTGTCGCGTAGCGGAGGCGCCGGAGGCACCGCCTTGCGCATCGAGGAGGCGGCACGCGAGGTCGGCCGTCCGGTGTTCTTTGCCGTGGGCGTGGTCCTGATCGTCTTCGCCCCCCTGTTCGCACTCCAGGGGGTGGAGGGCAAGTTGTTTCAACCCATGGCGGTAGCCATAGTACTTGCGATGCTTGCCTCGGCCTTAGTGGCCCTGCTCGTGGTGCCGGCGCTCGCCAGCTTCGTCTTTCACCGCCCCGTGACACCCCGCATTAGCCCCCTGCTCAAGCCGCTCGCCTGGGGCTACCGCCGGCTGCTTAGGGCAGCGATGGAGATGCGTTGGCTCGTAATCGCCCTGGCGATAGCCCTACTTGCCGGTACCCTCTGGCTTATCCCGCGTCTGGGGACGGAATTCATACCCGAACTGGAAGAGGGCACACTGAACATCCGCGTCACCTTGGCACCCTCCGCCAGCCTCGATACCGCCCTGGCCGTTGCCGCTAAACTCGAGCCTATCCTGCTCGGCTTTCCCGAGGTCACCTATGCCTCCAGCCGGATCGGGCGTGCCGAGATCGGCGGCGACCCGGAGCCGGTGTCCAACATCGAGATCTATGTGGGGTTGAAGCCTCAGGCGGAATGGACCAATGCCGCGACCCGTGGCGAGTTGCAGGAACACCTGGAACAGGCGCTGTCGGTGCATCCTGGGCTACTCTTTTCCTTCTCCCAGCCCATCGCCACGCGCGTCGACGAACTCCTGTCCGGTGTCAAGGCGGAGCTCGCGATCAAGCTTTTCGGGCCGGATCTCGAGGGACTCGCCAAGTACGGCAAGGTGATCGAGTCCATCGTCCAGTCGGTCCCCGGAACACGCGACGTCGCCCTGGAACCGGTCGAAGGCGAGTCCCAGCTTACCATCCGCCCGGATCGCGACCGGCTGGCACGCTTCGGCATCCCGGTAGCGCAGATCATGGACCTGGTTAAGGATGCGATTGGCGGCACCGAGGCTGGCCAGGTGATCCACGGCAACGAGCGCTACGACATCCTGGTCCGATTGGCCCCGGCGTACCGGGGTAGTGTCGAGGCGATTGGCGACCTCATCCTGGTGGCGGCCAAGGGAGCCCAGGTGCGCTTGCGAGACCTGGCAGAGGTACGGATCGGCTCGGGACCACCACAAATTCGGCGTGACGATGTGCAGCGTCGGGTGGTGATCGAGGCGAACGTAATGGGGCGCGACATGGGCAGCCTGGTTGCGGAGATCGATCGGCGGATTGCCACCGAGGTCGATTTGCCCCCCGGCTATGCCGTTGTCTTCGGCGGTCAATACGAGAACCAACAACATGCGCAGCAGCGCTTGATGATCGTGGTCCCGGTCTCGTTAGGCCTGATCTTCTTGCTGCTTTACTTCGCCTTTCACTCCGTCGGCGAGGCCTTGCTCGTCATGCTCAACGTCCCGCTCGCCCTCATCGGGGGCGTGGGGGCCCTGTGGCTCTCCGGGCAGTACCTGTCGGTACCAAGCTCGATCGGTTTCATTGCCGTCTTTGGGACCGCCGTCCTGAACGGTGTGGTCATGGTCAATGCCATCGACCAGAACCTGGAAGGCGGCTTAGGCCTGCGCCAGGCCATCGAGGAGGGCGCCCTATCACGACTGCGACCTGTGCTGATGACGGCCCTCACGACCTTATTTGGCCTGATACCCCTCCTCTTCGCGACCGGCGTGGGGGCCGAGGTCCAACGCCCCCTGGCCACCGTCGTGGTTGGCGGACTGGTGTCCTCGACCCTGCTCACCCTGTTCGTACTGCCGGTCCTCTATCGGAGCTTTTCGCGCTTTGTGGCCCCTGGGGCCAACTGGCCCAAACAAGTCGAGGATGGTATGACCTGATAAGACCTGGGGGGATAGGACAGCCGCCCAGCGAGCGCCCGGGGCTGGTAGTCTGCGCTCATGGTCAACCTGTCCAGAATGCCCTTGGCGACGGGAGTTAGCGGCTATCGGTAGCCCACACCTGATTGGGCGGCCCAGAGGAGGCTTGACGCAAGCTTCATCCCCCCGCTAGTCGATCGCCTCAGGCCAGATCATCTGGTCGCGGGCCACCAAAATGGGTATCGAGTGGGAGGAACTGGCCGGAACCGGGGTTGGTGACCCAGAGGTCGCCGGTTTCGAGATCGAACCACCAGCCATGCAGGGTCAATAAGCCCGCCTTGACACGCTCAAGAATCCAGGGATAGGTATGCAGGTTTTTCAAGGAGTTGAGCACCGAGGCCCGCTCGACCAAATGGCTGTAATCCTTGAGTTGTTCGATAGGCACCGGGCTCGGCGCGCCGGTGACCGGGTCCTCGATCTCGACCTGGCAGGCATCCTTGGCCAGGGTCAGCCAATCCCCGAGGAAGTCGAATGAGGGCGCCTGGCCCGCGGCGGCCTGGATCGCGGCATTGATTCCTCCGCAGTGGGCATGTCCGAAAACGACGATGTGGGAGACGTTGAGCGCCTTAACCCCATATTCGATTGCCGCACGCACGCCATGTCCGGTGCCATGGCCGAAGGCATAGGGTGGGACCAGGTTGGCGACGTTTCGGATGATGAAGACCTCACCCAATTCCGCCCCGCTGATACGCGTAAGGTCAACCCGGGAGTCGCAGCATCCAACCAGGAGCACCTCGGGGTTCTGACCCTTGGTCAGATCCGCCATGCGGGTTAGCCCGCTTCGGTATTCACGCTCCCTGAAGATCATGACCCCGCGAACGAGGCGCAACATGACCCCCTGATACAGGGTTTCGGCGAGATTCATGCTGTCCAACACCCTGGCCTTGCCACTAACGCTCTGTAATCTAACACAACGACAAGGCAAGGACACCGGGAGCCAGTCCCCGGTCCATCCTGGTCATAGAAGGGATGGAGGCGACAGGACCGACTAAGACCTCCCTACGACTTGCAGGCCTGGGGTTGGTCACCATATCTTGACGACAAGGAGCGCTGCGAGCACCTTCCCCCTGGCCAGGCTTTCATCCCCAACCTGATGATTTCATGGCCCGGAATCAGGACCCTTACCCCCGCACCCCCTGGAATCCGACGATGCAAACAGCATTTCATGGGTCTCAGGCGCTCGAGGTGCGATTCACCCCTCCCAGACCAGGATCCCGGCAAACCACTCGACAGATTCAGAGGGACAAGATGAGATACCGACCTTTATTGATTTTGATGACCCTGGCGGTGGTTGCCGCGGTCTCCCTCGCCAGCTGCGGCGGAGATGGCAATGGTAACGGCGGTCAGGCCCTGGGGAACATTTCCAGCCTCCCCAGCCGTATCTATATGCTGGCCGCCGAGAATGGGGTATTGACCCCGTTGGACACCCCCGATGCCGAGAACAGCATCGCCGAGGGTTCCGCCTGGGAGCTGACCTTGGAAGGTCTCAAGCCGGGTGCCCTCTGGTACACCGATCGGCCAGGCCGGGAGGTAGGTAACACACCGCTAAGCGACTATGTAGACCTCCTTTGGACCCTGGTCTATGGACGCATCGATCCCAATGCGACGATTCACTTCTCCCTGGCCGCCGGGGGTGAACAGGACGGGGTCTATCTGGTTTTGTCGAAACCATCCTATGACCCGAAAGCCAACACCATGAGTTTCCAGGCGGAGATGCTGAACCACACCCTGGATAGGACGCCCGATCACAGGCTGAACCTCTACGACGTCACGGTCAACGTTCTCAACAACGCCAGGGACGACCGGGAGGTGGCGTCCTACATTCAATACGCCGATGGGGCCGATCTGCAGCCCTGGGGAACTGAAGGTGAGTACCAGTTAGTTCTGAATCAGGCGGGACCTGAGATGTTCTGGGTGGACAATGCCCCGGGGCGCTATTCGGACAAGGCGCCTATGTCCTACTTTTTTCCGCAATGGGATTACCTGTTTGGGGACGATGCGCCCAATGCCGCCCTGTTCGGTACCACGGCGGCGGGGGAATTGAAACTCTATTTCCTGACCCTGACTGATCCCCTCTATGACGAAGAACTGGGGCAGGTCATTTACAGCGCCAAACTTTTGGGTCAGACCTCCGGACCCATGGAGACCCTGCATCTGATAAACCTGAACATAGATTCGGGGGACTTTTCGCGTTTTCCTCTGCCCGGTAAGGGTGCGGCCTATCAGGCCTTCAGCCATGGGTACGATCCCTCCACGGCTAACACCCATGTCATCTACTTCGGCAGCGACATCGCCCGTAAACAGGTGGCGTCGCTGTGGGGTACTCAATCAAATCTTTCAACCCCTTGCGATCCTTATTGCAGAGACGACCTCAACACCCTCAAGGGTATGGGTATTAACCTAATCCGGCTCTATGACTGGGACCCCCGCAACGATCACAGCCAATTCCTGGATTATGCCCATGCCCTGGGTATCAAGGTGGTGGTACCCATCAGCAATTGGTTGCCACAGAACCCCGGGGCTTGGGATGCCCAGATCCCCCTGTACTTTAAATTCGGCAACTATGGCAACAGCACCGGCACGGACTGGCACCCTGCCGTGGCCGGCGTGATCATCTCCAACGAACTAGACCCCTCGGACGCGGATTACAGCCAGGCGATTGGCCTGGTGGGGCGCTTCCTCCAGGAGGCCGATAAGCTCGGCTTCAGTAAGAGCGTACCCGTGGGGATCCCGGTGACCTTCGTCCCCCGCGGCGCCCCCTACGGCCCGGGCAATAAAAACATGCCGGGCTGGAATCAGTTCAGTAAGCTCTTGACAGACCCTCGCACCGCGTCCTACCGGGACCGGCTGATGCTATGCCCCAACACCTACAACTCCAAGAGCTACCTCTTTACCGACGCGGAGAGTACGGGTCAGGGTTGGGTCCAGCTGACCTGGCAGCAATTCGGCGTCCCCATCCTTTTCACCGAGATCGGCTATAGCCGCGTCAAAGGCGATTACACCCCGGACTACATCAGGGACCAACTGTCAGGGGTGTTGACCTATCAGATGGCCCATCCGGAACAGGTCCTCGGTGCCTGTCATTTCCAGGTTTCGGACAAGGTCTGGAAACAGGGTGGCAGCGATACGGAAGGTGCCTTCGGCTCCTTCACCCACGGCCCGATTTTGAAGCAAATTCAAACGGTCCAGCAGGACTTCAACTACTGGCCGGGCGATCCGGCCGTGGATTACGGCATTCTGACCATCGACAAGCTGGTACCTACCGCGACCTACGACCCCGTGGTGGAGGCCTATCGTTAACCGACCAGCCGGCGGGCCCTGGGGAACCAGGGGCCTGCCGGCTTCAAGAGAACCCAGGACTCACTCTGCGCTGGCCCCAGGGGCGGAGGGGCGTCCGGGGCCCGGTCCTGCCGAAAGCCGGAGCCTGCGAGCCCAAGACCCTCAATAGAGCTCCGGAATGAATCGGAAGGGGTAATCAGGCGACTTATAGCGGTCGAGATTCTTGCGTTTCGGAAGCGCGACCTTCTCGTGTGGCACCTCTTCATAGGGAATGCGGCTGAGCAGGTGGTGGATGAGGTTGAGCCGCACCCGTTTTTTATTTTCGGAATTGGCGACGAACCAGGGGGCCCAGGCGCTATCGGTGGCGGCGAACATGTCATCGCGGGCCTGAGTGTAATCATCCCAGCGGCTGTAGGACCTGAGGTCCATTGGCGACAGCTTCCAGACCTTGCGACCGTCGTCGATACGCCCCTCCAGCCGGCGCGTCTGTTCCTCCGGACTGACCTCCAGCCAGTACTTGATGAGGATAATGCCCGAATCAACCATGGCCCGTTCGACCAGGGGAGTCATCTTCAGAAATTTTTGGGCCTGCTCCTCGGTACAGAAGCCCATGACCCGCTCGACCCCTGCGCGGTTATACCAACTGCGGTCGAAGATGACGACCTCCCCCGCCGCCGGCAAATGGCGCATATAGCGCTGGGCATACATCTGGGTCTTTTCGCGTTCCGTTGGGGCAGGGAGCGCCACTACCCGGAAAACCCGGGGACTCACGCGTTCGGTGATCGCCTTAATGGTGCCGCCCTTGCCGGCCCCATCGCGACCCTCGAAGACGATGCACACCTTCAGCCCTTGATGGATCACCCACAGCTGGAGTTTGACCAACTCCACATGTAGTTTGGCCAGTTCCTGTTCGTAGATCTTGCGGGTTAATTCGACGACAGGTTCCTTGGGGGGCGCCTGAGTGGTTGATTTCTCTTTCTTGTGCTTAGCCATGATGGATCCTGATTTGTGTGCCTGAGGAAATCGCTTCTGGAAGGGGTTAGCGGGGAGGGATGCACCCCCTGCCCTTCCCGGGGAAACTATAGGCCCTGGTAACCTCTGTCAACGAGGAAAACCCTCGCCCCCTAAAGGGCATGGGCCTCCTCTCCTGATACCCCATCGGAGTTGCCAGCCCCTAACTCATCCCTTCGCGCGGCGGGGGTCGGGACCCCCGCCGAGTTCCTGAACCGGGTCGGGGTGATACCCCGCATGGCCTGATAGTAGATGATCGGGACCGCCATCCTCGAGAGGAGTAGGGAGGCGACCTCGCCCGCCATCAGTGAAATAGCCAGGCCCTGAAAGATGGGGTCAAACAGGATCACACTGCCGCTAACCACCACCGCTGCCGCGGTCAGCATCATGGGGCGGAAGCGCACCGCCCCCGCATCTACCACGGCCTCCGCGAGGGGCATACCCTGCTTGTTACGCAGCTTGATGAAGTCCACCAGGATGATGGAGTTACGTACCACGATACCGGCCCCGGCCATGAAGCCGATCATGGAGGTGGCGGTGAAGAAGGCCCCCATGGCCCAGTGAGCGGGGAGTATGCCCACCAGGGAAAAAGGGATGGCCGCCATGATGATGAAGGGGGCGCGCAGGGAGCGGAACCAGCCGACGATCAGTGTATAGATGAGGATCAACACCACCGCGAAGGCGGCCCCCAGGTCGCGGAAGACCTCATATGTGATATGCCACTCGCCGTCCCATTTGACGGAAGGAGTCAGGGTCGAGAAGGGCTGGCGGGTGCTCCAAACGGTCATCCCCTCCCCGGGCGCGGCGCCAACCGCCGGGAGGGCCTCGATCGCCCGGCCCAGGTCCAAGATGGCGTATACCGGGCTCTCCACATCCCCCGCCACGTCTGCGGTGACATAGACCACCGGGAGCAGGTTCTTGCGATAGAGGCTGTGCTCACCGGTGGTCCGCTCCAGTCTGACCAGTTCCCCCAAGGGCACCTCGCCACCATTGGCAGCACGCAAAGGGACCCACAGCAACTGGGACAATTCGATTCGCTGGTCCAGGGGCAGGCGCACCCGGATCGGCACGTCCTCCAGTTCGCCCGAGACGTGCAGCAGGCCCGTGTCCGCCCCGGCCTCGGCTATGGCGACCAGACGTTCCACCTGGCCGGCGCTGATCCCATTACGCGCCGCCTTCTCCTGGTCGAAGCGGATGATGATCCGGGGGTGGGTCTCCTCCATGTACCAATCCACGTCCACCACCCCAGGCGTCTTTTCCAAAAGCTCACGCACCTGGAGGGCATTGGCGATCTGCTCGCCGTATTCCGGGCCATAGACCTCCGCCACCAGGGTCTGGAGAACAGGTGGGCCAGGCGGGACCTCGGCCACCTTGACCCGCGCCTTATGGCGTTTGGCAATGGGCTGAATGAGCTCGCGCAGACGTTTGGCGATCTCGTGGCTCTGGACCTGGCGATCATCCTTCGGGACGAAATTGATCTGAATGTCGGCCAGGTTGGGGCCCCGCCGCAGGAAATAATGACGAACCAGTCCGTTGAAATTATAGGGTGCCGCCGTTCCTGCATAGATCTGGTAATCCGTCACCTCCGGTTCCCGGCTCACCACCGTCGCCAGTTCCTGAGCCACCTGGGTGGTCTGCTCCAGGGTGGTACCCTCGTCCATGTCAAGGATGAGTTGGAGTTCGCTCTTGTTGTCGAAGGGCAACATCTTTACCTTGACCGCCCCCAGCCAGACCAGCCCGCAGGCCCCCAACAGGGCCAGGGTGATTGCAACCAAAAAAGCGAGACCTCGCCAGCGGACCGCGATCATGGGTGCCATGACCCGCCGATAGAGCCGGGTGGTCAGGTCCTCCCGGTTCGGTGCCGATGCCGGGGGTGGCTGCATGGCAAGGCGACTGAGCATCCGGTTGGCGGCCCAAGGGGTCACCACGAAGGAAACCATCATGGAGAACAACATGGCGGCCGTGGCACCGACGGGTATGGGCCTCATATAGGGCCCCATCAGCCCCTGCACGAAGGCCATCGGCAGGACGGCCGCGATCACCGTCAAGGTAGCCAGGATCAAGGGGCTGCGGACCTCATTGACGGCGTCGATGACTACCTCGGTCAGGGGCCGCCCCCGGTTTTCAGACAACCGGAAGTGGCGCACGATGTTCTCCACGTCCACGATCGGGTCATCCACCAGGATACCGATGGAGAAGATGAGGGCAAACAGGGTGACTCGGTTGAGGGTAAACCCCAGCAGGTAAAAGGTGGCCAGGGTCAGGGCCAAGGTCATGGGGATAGCAATGGCCACGACAAAGGCCTCCCGGACCCCGAGTACCATGCCCACCAGAATGCTGACCCCCACCACGGCCAGGCCCATATGGAGCAGGAGCTCGTTGGACTTGTCAGTGGCGGTGCGGCCATAGTTGCGAGTCACGGTCACCTCCACCCCGGGAGGTATGATGTAACCCTTAAGCAGTGCCACCTTTTCCAAGACCCTTTTGCTGACATCGATGGCATTGGTCCCGGGACGCTTGGCGATCGCGAGGGTCACCGCCGACTGGGTGACACCGGACTCGGACCCCCCTGCGTCGCCGCCCTCCTGGCTCAGGCCACGCCCAAACAGCACATAGGTGGTAGGTTCCTCAGGCCCATCCAGAATCTGCGCCAAATCCCGCAGATAGACGAGTTGGCCCTGGTAGGCGCCCACCACTACGGCCCCGACCTGCGTGGCGTCTGCCAGAAAGCCCCCGGTTTCCACCAGGATCTCGCCCTCGGGGGTGGGCAGACTACCGACCCGTGACTGGCGATTGGCCGCATCCAGTTTGACCACCACCTCGTTAGGATCGATGCCGTAGGCGATCAGCCGCGAGGCATCCAACTCGACTCGAACTTGGCGGCGCAGACCCCCGATGAGGGTCGTCTCGGAAACGTCGCGAACCTGCTTGATTTCATCGTTCAGGGCAGTGGCGATACGGCGCAGGACCAGCCCGTCCACGCCATCCCCGTGCAGGGTCAGCGCCAATACCGGCACATCGTCGATGCGTCTCGGTTTGACCAAAGGGGGGTTGGCACCCTGGGGGATCAGATCGAGATTCGCCGCTATCTTCTGGTTGACCTCGACGATGGCCCTCTCTTCATTCCATCCGACCAGGAAGCGCACTACCGTCAAGGCCCCACCGGGGCTCGAGGTGGAATAGATGTACTCCACCCCTGGCAGTTCCCAGATCAACTTTTCCAGGGGTTTGGTGATTCGCTGTTCCACCTCCTGAACGGATACCCCGGGCATCTCCACGAAGATATCGATCATAGGTACCAGGATTTGGGGCTCCTCCTCCCGCGGCAGCAGGACGATGGCCAGAGCGCCGAGCAACAGAGAAGACCCCAGGATCAGCGGAGTCAGGGGTGACTCGATAAAAAAGGCCAGGATGTTACGAATGGCACCGAAACGCCGCACCCGGTATTTTGCCTTGTGTTTCATTGGGATCAGGGCCTCTTTCAACCTTGGAGCAGGATGACAACCCCCGACGTCATAAGTTAATGGCGGCGCGCCTCCTGGCTGATCCTGCGGGGAAGGTCCCCCACATCGACCCGTTGAACAGCCCGGAACGACGGCGCCAGAAC
This sequence comes from uncultured Chromatiaceae bacterium, assembly GCA_964523415.1. GTDB lineage: Bacteria > Pseudomonadota > Gammaproteobacteria > Chromatiales > Chromatiaceae > M0108. The sequence continues at coordinate 22,477 of CAZFZB010000018.1, forward strand.
ATAAAGATTAGCTGAGGATTGTCAATTCTTCCTGATCGGGATGCCTCAAAGTTGCTCAGGATCAAGAGTTTGAAGGGCCCTTACCGCCAGCGGACAGAGTTGCCTGGATCCCCATGCCAATTCCTGGGCCTGGGCATCGCCATTATCCGCAACGGTAGGATCAGACCCACGGCATGGCCTTATCGGGGCCCCACGTAGGCAGGGAGGTGCGCGTAGGCGGGATAGCCCAGTCGTGATAGGATCACCTCCCACACAGGCACCGGATGCAGCGAATGGCAACATTTCACGCAAGCTGCGGCGCGTCTTTAACCTGCATCGCGAGTTAAGGGTCAGGGATGGCCTTTTCCATCACCGACAAACCTGCTGATCCCTTCCAAGCCCTCTCGCGTGAGGCCCGGTGGTCGACACCGAGGGCGGCAATAAACCTGAACTCCCGCAGGGGTGCCACGGTTTTCAACCCAGTTACAACCTTTCCCCCAGCCCACCGAGGAATTGGTACCCATGAGGCAATTGTTTCGCATCGGCGGTTTTATGTCCTTCATCGGCATGATGTTCCTCAATGCCTTCGTGGACCTGGGTCACAAGATCATCATCCAGAACACCCTCTTCAAGACCTACGACGGTGATACCCAGATCCTCCTGACCGCCATCATCAATGCCCTAATCCTGCTCCCCTTCGTTCTCCTCTTCTCACCCTCGGGTTTCCTCGCTGACCGTTTCTCCAAACCCAGGGTCATGCGCGTCTCCGCCTGGGCGGCGGTGGTCATTACCCTCGGCATCACCGCCTGTTACTACCTGGGCTGGTTCTGGTCTGCCTTCGCCCTGACCTTCCTGCTGGCCGCGCAAAGCGCCATCTACTCCCCGGCCAAGTACGGCTACATCAAGGAACTGGTGGGTAACGAGGCCCTGACGACAGCCAACGGCTGGGTCCAGGCTACCACCACCACTGCCATCCTGTTCGGGATCTTCTTCTTCTCGGTCTTCTTCGAGGGTAACCTGAGCGGTAGGACCTACTCCACCCCGGGTGAGGTCATGCATCTAATCGCCCCCTTGGGTTGGCTGCTCGTCCTGGCCTCCCTTGTCGAGGCAACCCTCTCCTACCGCCTGCCCCAACACCATCCCGTGGAACCGATAAGCTTTGACTGGGCTGACTACGCCCGGGGGCGCTACCTGCGGGATAACCTCAGGGCCGCCTGGAGCAACCGGGTGATCTGGCTCTCCATCATCGGCCTCAGCGTTTTCTGGTCCATTTCCCAGGTGATGCTGGCGGTATTCCCGGCCTTTGCCAAGGAGACGCTGGGGGAAACCAACACCGTGGTCATTCAGGGCCTGCTGGCCAGTTCCGGTCTTGGCATCATCCTCGGCTCCATCATTGCCGGACGGGTCTCCCGGGATTACATCGAGACGGCCCTGATTCCGGTAGGGGCGATTGGTATCGCCGTCACCCTCTTCCTGGTCCAGGGTCTCCACTCCACCTGGGCCCATAGCCTCAATTTCCTCATGCTCGGCGTCATGGGGGGCTTCTTCCTGGTGCCCCTCAACGCCCTGATCCAGTTCCACGCCGGCGAGCAAGGGCTGGGCCGGGTATTGGCTGCCAATAACTTCATCCAACACATTTGGATGCTGACCTTCCTGGGCATCACGGTCGCCGCCGCCTATGTCGAAATCGGCGACGTCACCCTCCTCCTCGGTCTCGCCCTGGTGGCCCTGATCGGCGCCATCTATACCCTCTACCAACTCCCTCAGTCCCTGGTGCGTTTCCTCATCCGGCACCTGGTGGCCACCCGCTTCCGGCTCAAGGTCCTCGGCCTCGATCAGTTGCCAGCCCAGGGCGGGGTCATGCTGCTCGGCAACCATATCAGTTGGCTGGACTGGGCCCTGGTGCAGATGGCCTGCCCGCGCCCGGTACGCTTCGCCATGGAGCGGGAGATCTACGAGCGTTGGTACCTGAAGCGCTTCCTGGATTTCTTCGAGGTGGTGCCCATCTCCCGGGCCAGCAGCCGGCATGCCATCGCCACCCTGGCCCGTCTGCTGGAGGCTGGGGAGGTGGTGTGCATCTTCCCCGAGGGCACCATCAGCAAGAACGGCCAGGTCTCCGAGTTCAAGCGTGGCTTCGAACTCTCGGCGCGCCAGGTCGCGGCCGGTACCCAGGCCTGCCTGGTGCCCTTTTACCTGCGTGGCCTGTGGGGAAGCTGGTTTTCCTACGCCACCCCCACCCTCCGCCGGAGTCGTGAGGAGGGTCGGTTAAGGGAGGTAGTGGTCGCCTTCGGGGCCCCGCTGCCTCTGGTGTCCAGCGCCGAGCAGGTCAAGCAGGCGGTTTTCGAGCTGTCCGTCACGACCTGGGACGACTATGTCCGGGGCCTGCCCTCTCTACCGATAAGCTGGTTGCGTACCGCCAAGCGGGCCCCGGGCCAGGTGACGGTAATCGAATCCAGCGGCAGCAAATTGACGAACCGGCGCCTCATCACCGCCGTCCTGCTCTTCACCCGGCGTATCCGGCGCCTGGTCCCGGAACCCACCCTAGGCATTCTGCTCCCCGCCAGCAGCGCCTGCGCCATCGCCAACCTGGCGGGACTCCTGGCCGGCAAGCAGGTGGTAAACCTCAACTACACTAGCAATCCCGAGGCCCTGCGCGCCGCGATCGCCAGCGCCGGTATCCGCCATGTCATCACCGCGGACCGTTTTTTGACCCGGCTCTCGGCCCGAGGCATCGACATCACCACCACCCTGAGCGGGCTCGACCTGCATCCCATGGAGGCCATTCGGGCCGATATCAGCAAGGGTGCCGCTCTGGCCATGCTGGGCATGGCCTCCCTGCTCCCGGCCCGGGTGCTCACCGCTATCCATGGGCGACCTTCCCGCCCCACGGACACCGCCGCCATCCTCTTCTCCAGCGGTAGTGAGGGCAACCCCAAGGGCGTGGAGCTCAGCCATTGCAACATAATGGCCAACATCCGCCAGATCTCGGACCTCCTCAACACCCGGAACAACGATATCATCCTGGCCAATCTCCCCCCCTTCCACGCCTTCGGCCTCACCGTCACTACCCTCCTGCCCCTGGTAGAGGCTATCCCCATGGTGTGCCATCCGGACCCCACCGACGCCTACGGCAGTGCCAAGGCCATAGCCCGCTATCGCGCCACCCTGCTGTTTGGTACCTCAACCTTCCTGCGGCTCTACACCAAAAACCGCAAGATCCACCCCCTCATGCTGGACCCCCTGCGGCTGGTCGTGGCGGGGGCCGAACGGCTGGCCCCCGACGTGCGCGAGGCCTTCATGCTCAAATTTCAACGCAACCTCTACGAGGGCTATGGGGCCACCGAGACTACCCCCGTAGCTAGCGTCAATGTCCCCGACACCCTGGACACCTCTAACTGGAAGATTCAGACCGGCTCCCGTCCCGGCACGGTGGGCCTGCCCCTGCCGGGTACCAGCTTCCGGATCGTGGATCCGACCAGCCTGGCCACCCTGAATTCAGGCGAGGACGGCCTCATCCTCATCGGCGGAGTTCAGGTCATGAAGGGCTACCTCCATGACCCTGAGCAAACCGCGGCCGCGGTCATAGAGTTGGATGGCATGCGGTGGTACAAGACGGGTGACAAGGGCCATCTGGACGCAGATGGCTTCCTGACCATCGTGGACCGCTACTCGCGCTTCGCCAAGGTGGGTGGCGAGATGATCAGCCTGGGTGCGGTGGAGGAGCAGGTTCGCCGGGTCATGATTGAGCCGGAGTTGGAACTGGCGGCCGTCAACCTACCCGACGAGCGCAAGGGCGAACAGATTGTGCTGCTGGTAGCGGCGGACCTGGATGCAGAGGCCCTGCGGCGATCAATGCTCGCCGCGGGTGTCAATCCCCTGAGCATCCCTGCCGAGGTACGCCGGGTGGAGGCCATCCCTAAGCTAGGCAGCGGCAAGACCGACTTCGGCGCGGTCAAGCGCCTAGCCCTAGCGGGCTAGGCGCCGGACCCGGGGGCGCCCGGCGATCCCGCCCCGTCGGCTCCCAAAGGGCAAGTGATAAGGTGAGGGAAATTCATGCATCTATTTCATAACCTGGTTAATTCTATCCTGGTCATCGCCCTTCTCTATGGTTTGGCCCTCCTGCTGCGACGACAGGGAACCCTGTCGGAGGAACACTCGTTGACGTTGGCCCGTATCGTTACCGACTTGTGCCTGCCGGCCATCATTTTCGTGAGCCTGGCAAAAGAATCCATACGGCTGGATCAGGTCACCCCATCCTTGGTCATGTTAGGGCTGGAGGTCGCCTGTATCGCCCTGGCCTGGGTGGTCAGCGCTCTCCTGAAGTACAACAAGGCGCAACAGGGGGCGATCGTCTTCTGCTCGGCATTTGGTTCCTCGGCCTTCCTGGGCTATTCGGTTATCCAGCAGATGTTTCCGCATAGCCCCGATGCCCTCAGCGAGGCCGTACTCATCTCGGAGATAGGAGTAGGGTATCCCATCTTCATCCTGGGCCCCGTCCTGGCCGCCTATTTTGGTTCCGAGGCAACCAGCACCAAACTCCAGTGGCGCGCCGCCCTGGGTTTTTTCAGGTCCCCGGTATTCATCGCCCTGCTCCTAGGCCTCGGCTGGGGAAATCTAGGGCTGCCCGGACAGGAGAATGTCTTTCTGGCTCCCTTCTTCCAGCTCTGCCATGTCCTGGCCTCGGCCCTGACCCCGCTTGCCATCTTATCGGTCGGCCTCATGTTCCAGGCCCCTCATCCCCGCCAGATCATGGTGCCCCTGACCATCGTCGTACTGGTGAAACTCATCCTTAAGCCCGTAATGGCCGGCCTGCTCGCAACCCGCCTTGATTTCCCGGCACTCTGGCAAGAGGTGCTGGTCCTGCTGGCGGCGATGCCGCCCGCAATTCTGGGGGCGGTGTTCCTGCGACGTTATGGCGGCGACGCCTCCTTGGCCTCGGCCCTGCTGCTCTCCGCAAGCCTGGTAAGTTGCGTGACCCTGGTGGGAGTTTTCTGGCTGATCGGCTAGCGACCCCCCTGCCTTACACCCGGAGGTTACCACCTCATCATGAACCCCTGAACCCGGGCGAGGTTGGCCTCATCCTAATTCCCGGGTTCCTGCCAGACTTCCCCGCCCGTACAACTGAACCGGAGAGGCGGCTACCAACCGGGTTCGCTCAGGACCCTGCCCGCGGCGATTGCTCGCTTGAGTTGGTCGTGATCGCGTTCGTTCTGGTCCGCATAGCTGCGAGCGAAGCTGCGAAGGGCCTTGACAAATTGCGAGCCCTTGCCGAGGTAGGCGCTGATGGCTAGAGCATCTCCGGTGCGGGCATGAGCCCGGGCCAAGGTCTCACCGCAGGCGGTGGCGAATTCGACCAGGACGGGTGCAAGCAACTCGATATCGGGGATGATCTTCATATCGCGGAATTGCCGCACATAGTAGTCCCGCCCCTCGAAGGAGCCCCAGCCGACGAAAATGTCAGTCGCGCTTTGCAAGGCCCGCTTACCGGCGATCACCCGGGCGCCGTGGTATGGGTGTTGGCTGGGGGCGAGGTAGGACTCGTAAACCGAGGGGCCGGCCTGCTTGATCTGCAGGAACAGGGGGTCGTCCCCACTTCGACCCTCGAGCAGGGCCAAATAGACCCGCATCCCCACGCTGCCCACCCCTACGACCTGTCGGACCAGGTCAACGAGGGTAAAGCGATCGAACAGATGGCGACGATCCTCCTGCAGGGTCATCCGATAGCCGGCCAAGCACTGGTCGGTCAGGGCATCCTGTACTTCGTCATCGACGCGGGTGCGAAAGGGCGGGTCCTCATCGATCCGGGGCTGGCCATGGACCGTGGCGGTGAGCTTGGCAAAGGCGCCGCGGTGGGTGCGGCGCTTGGACTCCTTCTCGATATGGATGGACAATTGCCCACGGTCAGCCGGCGCGAAGTACTTGATCAGGCTCTCGACGTGGGTCCCGTCGTACCAAAGGTCGAGCTCCGGCATGGTCGCGTAGCGGGCCATTCGGTCCCGGTAGGCCTTTCCGGCCGCGACCACCGCCTCATCGGCCTTTGCCGCCTTGAGACCATCCTCCCGCGCCGCTACCACCAGGCTGGCCGCGAGCCGTAGCAAATCCCATTCGAAAGGTCCGGGCAGGGTCTCGTCGAAGTCCCGCAGGTCGAACCGGAGGTTGCGCTCGGGGGTGGCCCAGAGGCCAAAATTCAGAACATGAGCATCGCCGCAGAGTTGAACCCGCAAGCCGCTGTGAGGCCGGGAGGCGAGGTCGGCGGCCATCACCGCGGCCGCACCACGGTAGTAATTCCAGGGCGAGGCGACCATGCGCCCGTGCCGGATCGGCAGCAATTCGGGGACCCGCATCAGGTTCTGGGCCAGAATCGTCTCCAAGGCATCGTGGCCACGCTTAGCCTCGTCCCAATGCCCATGCGCCTTCCGCGGAGCCTGGTGGCGGGCGGCCTGGCCGGTTGCGCGCCGCTCCCCCAGCGTCTCCTTGAGGTCGCGGGCATGGGTTGTATTGGGCGGTATCGTCGTCGGATCGGACTCCGTCATGAGTGTCACTCCTCAAGTTGTAGGGATTGTCTTCAGGTACAATTGCTGGGTTCCAGCCTAGCTTCGGTCCAGGCAACCAAAGCTGGGTGTCATCATTCGGCTGCCCTCCTCACCCACTCCCACCATGGGCGGGAACCTAAGACGGCTCTCCAAAGGGAGGACAGCCCGGCGATGATAGTATCGATCACTCCCGGTTGGGGCGAGTGCAGCACTGGTACGAACCCCCTGATAGGACCTTCGAGGCTATCCAATTATTGATCTCCCCGCCCAAGCCCCCATAAGGCGCTAGGGGGACGAACACCCCGTCCGGCATCCCACCCGGCCCAGCCCTAAGAGACATCCGCCTATCATGACCCGGGAACTTCCCCCCACCCCTCCCGCCCAAGAGACCCCGGACGCCTTGGCCGCCAATCTCGGCCTTCAGCCGTCGCCCAGGAGGCGGTGGCTCCGTTATGGCCTGGCCGCACTCGGGCTGCTGGCGCTGGCGGAGGCCGCCATCTTGCTGCTCCAGGAAACCGCCCCGGAGTCTCCACGCTTCAAAACCGCCAACCTGGAGCGGGGCGACCTGACGGTCAAGGTCACCGCCACCGGACAGTTGCAACCGGTAACCCAGGTGGACGTGGGCACCGAGGTTTCAGGCACCATCGACCAGGTCACCGTGGACTTCAACGACCGAGTCACCCAGGGCCAGGTTCTGGCCCGCCTCGACCCGGACACCTTCCGGGCCAAGCAGCGTCAGTCCCAAGCGGCCCTGCTGCTGGCTCAGGCCAGTGTCACCGAGGCCGAGGTTACCGTCACCGAAACCACCAGCAAGCTCCATCGCACCCAGGGTCTGATCGCCAAACGCCTCTCCTCGCCCGAGGAACTCGACACCGCTACCGCCGCCGCTGGCCGCGCCGAGGCCGCCCTGGCAGTGGCCCGGGCTAAGGTCGAGCAGGCCCAGGCCCAACTGGACGCCGACACTCGCACCCTGGAAAAATCTGAGATCCTTTCCCCCATCGAGGGTACCGTCCTCAAACGCCAGGTCGAACCGGGCCAGACCGTCGCCGCCTCCCTCCAGACCCCGGTGCTCTTCACCCTGGCCGAGGATCTGACCCAGATGGAACTGAATGTCGCCGTGGACGAGGCCGACGTCGGCCAGATCCAGGAGGGCCTGTCCGCTACCTTCACCGTGGACGCCTATCCCAACCGCCGTTTTCCCGCCACCATCACCCAGGTCCGCTATGCCCCGGAGACCATCAATGGCGTCGTCACCTATGCCGCCCTGCTGGTCCTGGACAACCATGACCTGTCCCTGCGCCCAGGGATGACCGCCACCGCCGAGATCATAGCCCGCGAGGTCAAGGAAGCCCTGCTAGTCCCGAACGGCGCCTTGCGTTTCACCCCGCCCTCGCCTGCGGTGACCAAGACGGACAGCCGTGGCCTGGTGGGCATGCTGCTACCCAGCCGCCCACCCTCCAGCCGGCGCAACCTGGTTAGGGACTCCGGTCCTGGCAAGGGATCCCGGGTCTGGATACTGAAGGAGGGGGTCCCGACGGCGATAGCGGTCAGGACCGGCGTGACCGATGGCAACCTCACGGAGCTTCTGGACGGGACCCTGGAGCCGGGGACCGCGGTGCTGGTGGATCTGGAGCGGGCGGGGGCCAAGCCATGATACCGGGCGGGCCCCCTTCACCCGGCCCCTTGCACCCCCCCCGCGCCGCATCCGCCCCTCTCCTGCTGGAATTCCGCCAGGTATCCAAACGGTACGGCACCGGCACCGCGACCATGCACGCCCTGGACAACCTCGACCTTCAGATCCGCCAGGGCGAGTTCGTCGCGGTCATGGGCCCCAGCGGCTCGGGCAAGTCTACCGCCATGAACATCCTTGGTTGTCTGGATACCCCCAGCAGCGGCAGCTACAGCTTTCGCGGCCTGGCCGTGGAAACCCTGAGCCGCGACCAGCGGGCCCAACTGCGGCGCCACTACCTGGGTTTCGTGTTCCAGGGCTTCAACCTCCTCAACCGCACGTCGGCCCTAGAGAATGTGGAGTTGCCCCTCATCTACCGCCGGCTGCCCAGCAGCCAGCGCCATGCCCAGGCCCAGGCGGCCCTGGCACTGGTCGGCCTCACTGGCTGGGAGACCCACACCCCGGGGGAACTCTCCGGCGGTCAACAACAGCGCGTCGCCATCGCACGCGCTATCGTCACCCAGCCCAGTCTGCTGCTGGCCGACGAGCCTACCGGCAATCTGGACAGCGCACGCAGTCACGAGATCATGGACCTCTTGACCTGGCTCAACCGGGAACAGGGCATCACCATCCTCATGGTCACCCATGAGTCGGAAATGGCCGACTACGCCCATCGCATCATCCATTTCCGCGATGGCCGGGTCACCGACAAGGGCACGGCTGGGGCCGGATCCATTAGCGAGGGGATCGCCGACTGATGCTCTGGAATGCCCTGTTGCTCGCCCTGCGGGAGATCCGCCGCAACGTCCTGCGCTCCTTCCTGACCATCCTGGGGGTGGTCATCGGCGTGGCGGCGGTCATCATCATGGTCACCCTGGGTGGGGGAGCCACCCGTTCGGTCTCCTCCCAGATCGAGTCCATGGGCAGTAACTTGCTCATGATCCGCATGGGCCAGAGCATGGGCCCAGGGTCTGGCATCGGCGTCCCACCCTTCAAACTCGAGGACGCCATCGCCCTCCAGCGCGACATCCCTAGTATTCGCAACCTGGCGCCCTCCGCCAGCCAGACCGCCACCGCCATCGCCGGCAACAACAGTTGGTCCACCTCCGTCACCGGCACCGACAACCGCTTTCTCGATGTCCGGAACTGGCCCCTGGAACGGGGCCGCCTCTTCACCGATGGCGAACTACGTACGGGCCAGGCGCTATGCCTGATTGGCGCCACGGTGAGCAAGGAACTCTTCGGCGAGCAGGATCCCGTCGGTGAGAGCCTGCGTATCAAGACGATTTCCTGCAAGGTCATAGGCTTGCTTACCGCCAAGGGTCAAAGCAGCATGGGTCGGGATCAGGACGACCTGATTCTCATGCCCCTACGCACCTTCCATCGGCGCATCGCCGGCAATCAGGACGTGACCCTGATCCAGGTCTCGATCAAGGACGGGGAACCCACCGAGCCCGCCAAGGCGGACATCGAAAACCTGCTGCGCGAGCGCCGCAAGATCGCCCCCTCGGAGCAGAACAACTTCGGTGTCAACGACATGAAGGAGCTCACCCGGATGCTGACGGGGACCACTCAGGTCCTCACCACCCTCCTCAGCGCCGTGGCCGCCGTCAGCCTGTTGGTGGGCGGCATCGGCATCATGAACATCATGCTGGTCTCCGTCACCGAGCGTACCCGGGAGATCGGCATCCGTCTCGCTATCGGCGCCCTAGAGCGGGAGGTGCTGATGCAGTTTCTGGTCGAGGCTGTCGTCCTGTCGTCCCTGGGCGGCATTCTCGGCATCATCCTCGCACTGGGGGCATCCTTCGCCCTCGCCGAACTGCTCATGGTCCCCTTCATCTTCAACGGCGGCATTATCCTGACCGCCTTTCTCTTCTCCGTCGCCGTCGGTATCCTCTTTGGCTATTTCCCCGCCCGCCGCGCCGCCCGCCTCGACCCGATCGAGGCCCTGCGCCGGGAGTGAGCGCCAGCGCCCCAGCGGCGTCTCCACATCCTCTCTCCTGGCAACCGGGTGCTGATTCCTTTACCCTGGCCCCCCCCGACGGACGGGGGCATCGCCCGGAACCTCAGACCGGCCAATCCCACCGCCAGTCTGCCAATAACCAAACACTGAATCCCTGACTCTAGGAGAAGCCCTATGCAACACTTCACACGATCCGGAACCACCACAACCGCTATTGCCGCCCTGGCCCTGCTCCTCGCCACCTCCGGAGCCTCCGCCGGCACCCCGAGCGATGTCTCCGACCTGGTCGGCGCCCGCGGCGCCGGCGGCGAGACCCAGCTAGGCCAGCGCGGCTATGAATATGTCACCATGACCAAGGGCACCCAGTACTGGTGGAATGCCCAGAGCAAGGCCTGCATCGGGATCAAGGTCTCCCAGGGGCGTTACCAGTCCGTCTCCTCGGCCTCGGCCTCCCAGTGTCATCAGAAGGCCGCCGCAACGGGAACCGGCGGGAGCGAGGTCAGCACCAAGGCCGTCAACGCCTGTAAGAGCGCCGTCAACCGCAACTTCGCCGGCAAGGCCAAGATCAGCGTCACCAGCACCGAGTTCTCCCAGGCCAACTCCATGGTCATGATGCGGGTCAATGGCGCCGAGAACTGGAAGTGTCTTGTCTCCAACAGCGGCAAGGTCGCAGACCTCAGCGTCGCCGGCAACTAGTCTTCGGTTACGGCGCGGACAAACACGGCAAGGGCCAGCCCCCAGCCAGCGGCGATTACCGCGCCGGGTAGCACCAGGCCTGTCCAAGGTCGTGCCGAGCGATCGGCACGACCGCCGACACCAAGCAGACAGGAGCAGCCCCGTCTCTGAGTTATTCCATCTCGCCCTGGGTGACAG